>CAYMJT010000005.1:0-41531 GCA_964390775.1 uncultured Bordetella sp. | reverse complement strand
CATCTGGCGCATGTGCCAAGTCAAAGACGCCCCGATCCGCGACTGGGTCAAGCTGGCCGTCACCCGCGCGCGCAACTCGGGCATGCCGGCCGTGTTTTGGCTTGACCCCTATCGCCCGCACGAAAACGAGTTGATCAAAAAGGTCAAGAAGTACCTGCAAGAACACAACACCGATGGACTCGACATCCAGATCATGAGCCAGGTGCGCGCCATGCGCTACACCCTCGAGCGCGTGGTTCGCGGCATGGACACCATCTCGGTGACTGGCAACATCTTGCGCGACTACCTGACCGACCTGTTCCCCATCATGGAGCTGGGCACCTCAGCCAAAATGCTCTCCATCGTCCCCCTCATGGCGGGCGGTGGCATGTACGAAACCGGTGCCGGCGGCTCGGCCCCCAAACACGTTCAGCAATTGGTCGAAGAAAACCACCTGCGTTGGGACTCTTTGGGTGAATTCCTGGCCCTGGCTGTCTCGCTCGAAGACTTGGGCATCAAAAACGGTAACCCCAAAGCCAAAATTTTGGCCACCACCCTCGATGCCGCCACCGGCCATTTGCTCGACCATCGCAAAGGCCCTTCGGCCAAAACGGGTGAACTCGACAACCGGGGCAGTCAGTTCTATCTGGCCATGTACTGGGCCCAGGAACTGGCCCAGCAAAATGACGACACCGAGCTGAAAAAACACTTCACGCCGATTGCCAAATACCTCAGCGACAACGAGAAGCAAATCGTCAAAGAACTCGCCGAGGTCCAAGGCAAAGCGGTTGACATTGGCGGCTACTACTATCCCGAGCCGTCCAAGGTCAAGAAAGTGATGCTGCCCAGCCCGACCTTCAACAAATTGCTCGGCGTGGCTTAAAGCCCTGGTCCGGTGCGCAGGGCCAGCGCCTTGCGCCCGCCTTGTGACCTCACATGAATCGGTCCAGCATTTTGCGCGTTTGACGATCCAGCGCTGGCAAGTGCCGGATCAGGTACTGCACCCCATGCGCGTCGGCAATGATCAAGGTGTTGGCGTTCAGGCGCCGGATGTCCTCCTCGCCCTTGAGCACCAACTCGGTCGACCCGCGATCGGTTTCAATCTGCCACACCGACGGTGTGGCGTAATGGTTGACGCTGACCAAGCGCAATATTTCAGGCATGAACTCGCGCTGGGTCAGCGCCTCGATCAGCGTCTCTTGCACTGGGCCCGGCCAATCGGCCAGGCGATCGATCCACAACAACTCTCGACCGTCCTGACTCAGAATGGACACTGACTCAGAGGGCGCTGAAATCGGAAAAGGCCGCACCACCGTCACCCGATGGTGTTGCTCGCCATCGGCGGTGCGCAAAACCCAGACCCCATACGGGTCACGAAACAAATCGAAAGCGGGGGCGGCGGCCATGCTCATGCGACGCTCTCCGCATCGCTGGATTTTTTCAACATGCCTTGCAACTCGTCTTTTTCCTGCCGCGCCTGCGCTTCATAAAGTCGCCAATACACACCCTGGCGTTGCATCAATTCGTCATGCTGACCTTGCTCGACCAACTGGCCCTGCTCCATGACCACCAGGCGGTCGGCGCGTTGCAAAGTCGAGAGTCGGTGCGCGATGGCGATGGTCGTGCGTCCCTGCACCAAATTGTCCAAGGCGCGCTGAATCTCTTGCTCGGTCTCGGTGTCCACCGCCGACGTGGCTTCGTCCAGAATCAAAATGCGTGGGTTGATCAACAAGGCCCGAGCAATCGAGATGCGTTGTCGCTCGCCACCCGACAAACCCTGACCCCGTTCGCCAACCAAAGAGTCATATCCTTGCGGCAAGCGCAAAATAAAGTCGTGTGCATGAGCGGCACGGGCAGCGGCCACGATCTCTTGGCGCGTGGCTTCGGGCTTGCCATAGGCGATGTTGTCGGCAATGGTGCCAAAGAACAAAAACGGCTCTTGCAAGACCAGACCAATGTGTCGCCGATAGTCGGTCAGCGCCAAATTGCGGATGTCCACACCGTCGATGCGCACACTGCCTTCGCTGGGGTCATAAAAGCGGCAAATCAGGTTGATCAGGGTGCTTTTGCCCGATCCGCTTTGCCCGACCAAACCGATCATCTCACCCGGCTCGATACTGAGCGAGAAATCGCGCAACACCGTTCGGTTGCCATACCGAAACCCCGCTCGGTCAATATCGATGCGACCCTGCACCTGGTTTAAGCGCACCGGTTGTATGGGTTCGGGCACGCTTGAGACATGGTCCAAAATTTCAAAAATACGCTTCACCCCCGCAGCCGCCTTTTGCGTGTGCGAGACGATCCGGCTCATCGAATCGAGGCGGGTGTAAAAACGTCCGATGTAGGCCAAAAAGGCCGTCAACACGCCCACCGTGACATCGCCTTTGGCGACCTGCCAAATGCCAAAGGCCCAGACCACCAGCAAACCGATCTCGGTCATCAGGGTGATGGTGGGTGTGAACAGACCCCATAAAAAATTGACCCGGTCATTGACCGATAAATTGTGACGATTCGCCTCGCGAAAGCGCTGTGCCTCGCGCTTTTCCTGGGCAAAGGCCTTGACCACCCGAATACCCGGTATGGTGTCGGACAAGACATTGGTCAACTCGGCCCAGACCCGGTCTATTTTTTCGAAGCCCAGCCGCAAACGATCGCGCACCTGGTGGATCAGCCAGGCGATAAAGGGCAAGGGCAATAAGGTGGCCAGGGCCAGGCCCGGGTCGATGCTGAACAAAATCAGCGCCGTCAGACTGATCATGACCACATCGGTGATGAAGTCCACCAGGTGCAAGGACAAAAACAGACACAGCCGGTCGGTCTCGGCCCCAATGCGCGCCATCAGGTCACCCGTGCGACGACCGCCAAAATATTCCAGCGACAAACGCATCAGGTGCTCATACGTGGTGGTGCGCAAATCGGCCCCGATGCGTTCGGACACCAAGGCCAGAATATAGGTCTTGTACCAACCCAATCCCCAGGCCAGCAAGGCCGCCACGAACAACCCCGACAGGTACCAAGCCACCTGCCAGGGGTCTATGGGCTGGCCGTTTTGAAATGGAATCAGCACCTTGTCCATCAGGGGCATGGTCATATAGGGGGGCACCAGGGTGAAGGCCGTCGAAGCCAAAGTCAAACCCAGACCGAGCAAGAGTTGCTGCCGATAAGGCTGGGCAAAGCGCCACAGTCGCAACAGGCCCCAGGTCCGCACCGGTGCCGTATCGTCATCTGGCAACAATTCGGTCGGCGTCAAGATCGAACTCTCTTGGCCAGAGCAGCGCTGGTTAACCAGTTCTTGCAACACCAGCGCCTGCGGATTTTGGCGCAAGGTAAAGCGCCAGACCGCCATGCGGTGTTGGGCATCCATCCATTCCAGGCTGCCAACCCCACCTTGGTCCGAGTGGCGCAGGCTGAACGCTGGGCCCAACACCCAGGACTGGTGCTGCACCACCCCGCCGGCCCCGCGTTGCAAGGCCAACAGACGCCGGTCTGTCACAATCAGCATTTCCTGAGTGAAACGCAGTTGCGCGTCCAGGTCAACCGCAAGGCAGGCCAGTGCGTTTTCTGAATCAAGCCCCAGGGTTTGCAAAGCCGGGTGCCAAATCGACGGCACCAACGATGCAAACGACGGGGGCAAATAAGAAGATTTCATTCAAAAGATCCTGACCGTGCCTTTCAAAACACTGCCCAGTCTGTCCATGGCCCAACAAGCTTGTTTGACCTTGCATGGATTAACGCATGAAATTGTACTTTTGAGGACAAGCCGTCCCGTTTTTTGACCCTTCCAGCGAAACGAGCGCATCCATGGCCTTTCCCTCTATCCAATTTCGCCGCATGCACCATGTGCGCGGCCCCAATCTGTGGACCTGGGTGCCCATCAACGAAGTCTGGGTCGACTTGGGCATTTTGGAGGACCACCCTTCAGACACCATCCCTGGCTACTACGAGCGCCTGGTGGAATGGCTTCCCGGCCTCATCGAACACCGCTGCAGCGTGGGCGAACGCGGCGGTTTTTTGCAACGGCTGCAACGCGGCACCTGGGCCGGTCATGTCATGGAACACGTCAGCCTCGAGCTGCAAACCCTGGCTGGCATCGACGACAAATTTTTCGGCTTTGGCCGGGCCCGCGAAACCAGCGAGCGCGGCGTCTACAAAGTGGTCATCAGCACGCCCGACGAAGTCATCGGCCGCACCACCTTGACCGCTGCCCGCGACCTGGTCATGGCCGCCATGAACGGCGAGCCCTATGATGTCAAAGCCGTGGTGGACGAACTCATCGACCTGGTCGACGACCGTTGCCTGGGGCCGTCCACCGCCTGCATCGTTGACGCCGCCAAAGAGCGCCTCATCCCGCACATCCGATTGACCGACGGCAACCTGGTGCAACTGGGTTACGGCTCGCGCCAGCGTCGCATCTGGACCGCCGAGAGCGATCGCACCAGTGCCATCGCCGAGGGCATCTCGAGCGACAAAGACCTGACCAAAAGCCTGCTCAGCAGTTGCGGCATCCCGATCCCCGAGGGCCAAATCGTCGACAGCCCTGAGCACGCATGGTCGGTGGCGCAAGACATTGGCCTGCCGGTGGTGGTCAAGCCGCTTGACGCCAACCATGGCCGTGGCGTGTCGCTCAATTTGCGCAGCCAAGAGGAAGTCGAGGCCGCCTACCATGTCGCCCTCTCCAAAGGCAGCCAGGTCATCGTCGAGCGCTTCATCGAAGGCGAAGAACACCGCTTGCTGGTCGTCGGCGATCGGGTCGTGGCGGCCTCCAAAGGCGAGTTGGCCACGATCACTGGCGATGGCACCAGCACCGTGGCGCAACTGATCGAGTCGCAAATCAACAGCGACCCACGGCGCGGCATCGAACAAGACTACCCGCTGGACAAAATACGCCTCGACCGCCAACCGCATGCGGTGCTGGAATTGCAACGCCAGGGCCTGAACGCCGACAGCGTGGTCGAAAAAAACCGTGTCGTCATCGTGCAGCGCAACGGTAATATGAACCACGATGTGACCCCTTGGGTCCACCCCGAGGTCGCGGCCATGGCCACGCTGGCCGCCCGCGTCGTTGGGCTCGATATCGCTGGCATCGACATGGTGGTCAAGGACATCACCCAAGCCCTGCACACCCAAGGCGGCGCGATTGTTGAAGTCAACGCTGGCCCGGGTTTGCTCATGCACCTCAAACCAGCCACCGGCGAACCGCGACCCGTAGGCAAGGCCATTGCCGAGCACCTGTTTGGCCCCAGCGAAGATGGCCGCATCCCCGTGGTCGGCGTCACCGGCAGCCAGCAAACCAGTCTGTTGGCGCGCTTATTGGGCTGGCTCTTGCACCTCAGCGGCAAACGCACCGGCGTGGCCTGCCGCGAGGGCTTGTACATGGATCAACGCCTGGTCGATGCTGCTGACGCGCGCGGCTTTGACCCTGGCCAACGCCTGCTCATCAACCGGGCCCTGGACGCTGCAGTACTCGAAACCGCCGCCCGCAACATCGTCCAAGACGGCTATCCCTACGATCTGTGTCAGGTTGGTATCGTCACCGATTTGCCGACCGACGATCTGAGCGATCACGACATGACCACGCCAGAACAAATGCGCACCGTCATCCGCACCCAGATGGACGTGGTGCTGCAAAGCGGTGTGGGCGTCCTCAATGCCGACGACGAAACCATCGCCGGACTGGCCGAGTTGTGCAACGGCGAGGTGGTCTTTTATGGCCTCTCGCCCACCCAAGCCGTGATCGACGAGCATGTGCGCAACGGCAAGCGGGCGGTGTTCTTGCGCGATCAGCATGTCGTATTGGCCCGGGGCAATCAAGAAAACCCCCTGTTTCACCTCGATCTGGCGCCCATCGCTCAACTGCTGCGCGACGGCATGAACCCCTCGACCCTGCTGGCCGCCGTCGCCGGCGCCTGGTCGCTTGACATTGCGCCCCTGCTGATACGGGCCGGTCTGAAAAATTTCGGCCAAAAAACCCACTCGGTTTCGGCCCCCACCCACAACACCAGCGTGGTCTAAAACATGGAAGTCTCTCGCATACGCGCCTTGCGTGGCCCCAATTTGTGGAGCCGTCACACCGCCATCGAGGCCATGGTTCAGTGTGCCCCCGAGCACACCGATTTGCGGCAACTGCCCGACTTCGAATCGCGCCTGCGCCACCTGTTCCCTGGCATGGGCCACTTGCAAGCGACCGAACACAAAGCCAAGGTCAGTCTGGCGCACGCCCTCGAATCGGCCACTTTGAATCTGCAAACCGAGGCCGGTTGCCCTGTCACCTTCAGTCGCACCACCGCCACCCCCGACGCTGGCCTTTATCAGGTGGTGGTCGAATACACCGAAGAACCCGTCGGTCGCCTGGCCCTGAACCTGGCCCAACAACTGGTGCAGGCGGCACTGACGCAAACCGAGTTCGATCTGGACGCCGCCCTGCACCAACTGCGCGAACTCGACGAAGACATCCGCCTGGGGCCCTCCACCGGTTCGATCGTGGACGCCGCCGTGGCGCGTGGTATCCCCTATCGCCGCCTGACCGAGGGCAGCCTGGTTCAGTTTGGCTGGGGGGCCAAGCAACGCCGCATTCAAGCCGCCGAAATCGATCGCACCAGTGCCATCGCCGAGTCGATCGCCCAAGATAAAGAGCTGACCAAAAAACTGCTCGACGCCGCTGGGGTGCCAGTTCCCAAGGGCCGCCCCGTCAAAGACGCCGACGACGCCTGGCTGGCCGCCCAGCAAATCGGCCTGCCCGTGGTGGTCAAACCCCGTGACGGCAATCAGGGCAAGGGCGTGACCGTCAACATCAGCCAGCGCGAAGAAGTCCAGGCCGCCTATGAAGTCGCCGAACAATACGGCAACGAAGTGCTGGTCGAGCGCTTCCTGCCCGGCAGCGACTACCGCCTGCTGGTGGTCGGCGAGCGACTGGTGGCCGCCGCCCGGCGCGAACCCCCGCTGGTCATCGGCGACGGCAAGCACACCGTGCGCCAGCTGGTGGACAAGGTCAACGCCGACCCGCGTCGTGGCGACGGCCACGCCACCTCGCTGACCAAAATCCGCTTTGACGACGTGGCCCTGGCCCGCCTCAAGGAACAAGGTTACGGCGCCGAAGACATCCCCTCCAAAGGCAGTCGGGTCGTGTTGCGCAACAACGCCAACCTCTCGACCGGCGGCACCGCCACCGACGTGACCGACGACGTACACCCCGAGGTCGCCGCCCGGGTGGTGTCGGCAGCGCGCATGATCGGCCTGGACATTGCCGGGGTCGATGTCGTCTGCGAGTCGGTCTTGCGCCCCCTTGAAGAACAAAGCGGTGGGGTGGTCGAAATCAATGCCGCACCCGGACTTCGCATGCACCTGAGCCCCTCGTTTGGCAAGGGCCGCGATGTGGGCGAGGCCATCATCGACTTGATGTTCCCGCGTGGCGACGATGGCCGCATTCCGGTGGTCGCCGTCACCGGCACCAACGGCAAGACCACCACCGTGCGCCTGACCTCACACCTGCTGCGCACCAGTGGCCTGCGGGTCGGCATGACCAACACCGACGGTGTCTATGTCAATGGGCGACAGATGGACAGCGGCGACTGCAGCGGCCCACGCAGTGCGCGCAACGTGCTCATGCACCCCGACGTGGACGCCGCCGTGCTGGAAACCGCTCGCGGCGGCATGCTGCGCGAAGGCCTGGCGTTTGACCGCTGCTCGGTGGCGGTGGTGACCAACATCGGTATGGGTGACCATTTGGGCCTGAACTACATCACCACCGTTGAAGACCTGGCAGTGCTCAAACGCGTCATCGTGCAAAACGTCGCCGCCTCTGGCATGGCGGTTCTTAATGCTGCCGATCCGATGGTCGCCGCCATGGCCAACAGCTGTCCGGGTCAGGTGACCTTTTTCGCCCTCGACTCGCACCACCCCATCATTGCCACCCATCGGGCTCAGGGCAAGCGTGTGCTGTTCCTCGAAGACGACCAGATCGTTGCCATGCAAGGCCCCATGCAGGTGCGCATCCCCCTCTCCGACGTGCCCCTGACTCGCAGTGGTGCCATCACCTTCCAGATCGAAAACGCCATGGCCTCCATCGGCGCCGCCTGGGCCGTGGGTGTAGCCTGGGACACGATTTGCAAAGGCTTGGCCAGTTTTGTCAGCGACGCGCAGGCGGTGCCTGGACGCTTCAATGTGTTTGACTACAAAGGTGCCACCGTCATTGCCGACTACGGTCACAACCCTGACGCGATCAAGGCCCTGGTGCAAGCCGTCGGCAACCTGCCGGCCCAGCGGCGCAGCGTCGTCATCAGCGGTGCCGGGGACCGCCGCGACGAAGACATCCGCGAACAGACCCGCATCATTGGCGACGTCTTTGACGATGTGGTGCTGTTCCAAGACGCTTGCCAACGCGGTCGCGTCGATGGCGAAGTGCTGGCGCTGTTGCGCCAAGGCCTGGCCGGCGCACGGCGCACCGAGCACATCGACGAAATCTATGGCGAATTCAAAGCCATCGACCAGGCCATGGACCGACTGCGCACGGGCGATCTGTGCCTGATCCTCATCGATCAGGTCGACGAGGCCCTGGCCCACATCATGCAAAAGGTCAATCGCATTTAATCCTCAGCCCAGCACGGCCCACAAGCCCACGGCGCAGGCGCAGCGCCAGCGCAGGCCCCAGCGCACCACCACCCCCACCGCCAGCAGCGTGGCCAACACCGTGGCCGGCAACGACGGCCTGCTCACCTCGAGCAAGGCCCAGGGGCTGTCGGCCGCCCAGGCCAGCGCACGCAACAAGGCATCGGCCGCCCAGGCCGCCACTTGCCACAGCGGTGCCCACACCAAACCCAGCAAACTCATGGGGGTCAGCACCAGCGTGACCCAGGGAATGGCCCACAGATTGACCCACAGACCTGCCAAGGACACCCCTTGATAAAACCACAAACACAAGGGCATCAGGGCCAAAGACAGCCGCCACTGCACCTGAAGTGTCTCAGCCAACCATCGCCGCAATGGGTGCTCGATGGGCCCGATCTGAACCGTGTAGAGCACCCCCACGGCCACATAACTCAACCAAAAACCCGGTTGCGACAAGGCCAGCGGATCGAAACAAGCCACCGATGCCACCAAACCCAGCCACAGCGCATGGGGCGGCCAATGCCAGGCCATCTGGCGCAAAAAGGCTGTGGCCAGCAACATCCAAACGGTGCGCTGCGCTGGCAGACCCCATCCTGAGAACCAGGCATACAGCCCAGCCACCGCCAGCGCCACCCATTGGGCAACCATCGGTGCTGGTGCATAAAGAGCCCAGGGCTGCCCACGCCAGCGCCAGACACGCATGGCGCGATCGGCCCAAGCCGCCAGCCAAACCGCCAACAAAGTCACATGCAGCCCCGAAATACTGACCAGGTGGGCCACCCCGGTGCGCCGAAAAATCGTCCAGTCCGCCGGGTCGATGGCGTTTTGATCACCCATGCACAAGGCCGCCACCAGACCCGCCAAACGGGGCTGCACGACAACCGAGGCGATTCGATCGCGCACCTCTTGGCGCAAAGCCTGCATGAGCGAGACCCCAGAGCCCAGACGGCGCGCCCCCCAGGGCTGAGCCGCGCCCCCGGCCACCCAGGCCAGCGCCGCCAGTTCTTGCTGTTGCATCCAGCGCTGGGCATCAAAGCCGCCCTCGGTGGGGCTGGGGCGGTTGGTCTGCCAACGCAAGGGCAACAACCAGCGCTCGCCTGCGCGCGGGCCCCATGACGCCATTGGCCCTTGGGGGTCTGTGTGCGACCAAGACAACCAGACCTTGACCGCAGGCTGAAAAGTCTGCACCCCGTCCAATCGGGGGCCATGGACCCTGGCCTGGACCTGAAACACAAAGCGCACCGAATGCGGCCCATGGCGGGTCACGCTGACCACCTCGCCCACGACCCAGCTGAGTTGACCCGTGGCCGCCGCTTGGGCCACAGGGGCTGGCAGCACAGCGGGCGTGGGCGGCTGTGCAATGAGGTAAAAGGCCCGCCCCAGAGCCAGAGCCACCCAGGCAAAAAACAGACATCGACGCACCCACACCGCAGCCCCCCTCGTGAAGCGCCAATTGCAACTAAACTAAAGGTCTGGCATGTGAGTTTGCCCACCCCAGCGGGCAGGCGTATTTTTAACAAAGGTCGATCGCATGAGCATTGCGCAAAAACTTCACTCGCTGGGCATCACCCTGCCCCCTGTATCCACCCCTGCTGCCGCTTATGTGCCTTATGCGCAAACCGGCAAATTGGTTTTTCTGAGCGGGCACATCGCCAAAAAAGACGGTGCCGCCTGGGTTGGCCAATTGGGCAAGACCCTGTCCACCGAACAAGGCAAACAAGCCGCACGGGCCGTGGCCATCGACCTGATGGGCACTTTGCAGGCCGCCTGTCAGACTGCGGGCACCACGCTCGAAGGTGTGTCGCGCATCGTCAAAGTCATGAGCCTGGTCAACAGCACCCCCGACTTCACCGAACATCACCTGGTCACCAATGGCTGCAGCGAGTTGCTGGCCGAAGTCTTCGGCCCCGCTGGCGCTCACGCCCGCAGTGCTTTTGGGGTCGCCCAATTGCCCATGGGGGCTTGCGTTGAAATCGAAATGATCGTCGAGCTCAAATAAATGAGCCTGGGCCCCATTTTGGTCACCGGCGGTGCCGGCTACATCGGCGCCCACACCGTGGCGGTGTTTCAGCAAGCGGGGCACCCGGTGGTCGTTTTTGATAATCTGTGCAACAGCTCCGCCGATGTGATCGAGCGCATTGCTCGCATCACAGGCCTTGCCCCCACCCTGGTGCGCGGCGACATCCGCGACCCACTAGCGCTGCAGTCGCTATTTGCCGCCCACCGCTTCCACGGCATTGTGCACCTAGCCGGCCTCAAGGCCGTCGGCGAAAGCACACAAAACCCCCTGCTCTACGACGACAACAATGTGCATGGCTCGATGCGGCTGTTGCGCGCCGCCCTCGATCACGGCGTGCACCGACTGGTCTTTAGCTCGTCGGCCACGGTGTATGGCGACCCCCTATACCTGCCCTATGACGAAGCGCACCCGGCACATACCCAAACCAACCCCTATGGCCGCACCAAACGCGCGGTCGAGTTGATGCTGCATGACGCACAGCGGGCCGAACCCCGGCTGCATATCGCCGTGCTGCGCTACTTCAATCCGATAGGCGCCCACGAGTCCGGCCTGATCGGCGAGAACCCACAAGGGGTGCCCAACAACCTCATGCCCTACGTCACACGGGTGGCGGCGGGCAAGCTGCCGCACCTGAGCATTTACGGCAACGACTACCCCACCCCCGACGGTACTGGGCGGCGCGACTACATCCACGTCATGGACCTGGCCGAAGCGCACCTCAAGGCCATGCAATACCTGGCACAAGCCCATGCGGGCTATGGGATCTGGAACCTGGGCACAGGCCAGAGCCACTCGGTGCTAGACATCGTCCACACCTTCGAGCGCGTCACCGGCCAGCGCGTCCCCTACCAGATCGCCCCACGCCGCAGCGGCGACTTGCCCGAGTATTACGCCTCGACCCACAAGGCCAACACCGAGTTGCAGTGGCAAGCGCGCCGCGGCCTGGAAGAGATGATGCGCGATGCCTGGCGCTGGGAAAGCGCTCACTAAGCACAGCGCCCTGCGCGCGCCGGCGCGCCTGAGCCGTCGTCAGAGCCCTGGCTTGAATTGGCCCTTAGGCGTCCACACGCACGTTCGCGTCCTTGATCACTCGAGCCCATTTTTGCTGCTCGGCCCGGATGAACTCGCTAAAGCGTTGGGCCGAACCGCCGCCGTCCTCGGCCCCATACTGTTCAAGTTTTTCGATCACATCGGGCATCGCCAACACCTTGTTGATGTCTTCGTTCATGCGCTGGGCCATCGCCGCCGGCATTTTGCCGGGGCCCGCCAGACCGTACCAGGTCGTGGCGTCAAAGCCGGCAAATCCCTGCTCTTCCATCGTCGGCACAGCAGGGTGTCCTTTGGCGCGCTTGGTGCGGGTCTGGGCCAGGGCTTGCACCTTGCCACTCTTGACATGCGGGGTTGCGGCCGTCATCGTCTCGAAACAATAATTGACTTGGCCGCCGATCAAATCGACCAGCAAGGGCCCCGAACCCTTGTAGGGCACATGCAGGGCATCAATGCCGGCGCGCAGTTTGAACATCTCCAGCGCCAGGTGCTGGGCCGAGCCACCGCCGGCCGACGCAAAACTGATGCGCCCTGGATTGGCTTTGCACAAGGCCACCAACTCGGATACCGATTTGACCGACTGCCCCGCCGTGCCGATGAGCAAATTGGGCGTCACGCCGACCAGGCAGACGGGGACAAAATCGTTCTCGACCGAATAGCCCAGTCTGGCTTGCAAACTGGGGGCCAGCGCATGGCTGTTGATGTGCGCCATCAGCAAGGTATTGCCATCGCCAGCCTGCTTGGCCACATGATCGGCAGCAATCACCCCGGCTGCACCCGCGCGGTTTTCGATCACGATCGAGGTGTTCCAGATCCCCTGCAACTTTTGCGCCACGACCCGCGCCAGGGCATCGGTGCCGCCCCCGGGTGGAAAGCCCACCACGATACGCACCGGCCCCGAAGGCAGGTTTTGGGCCCACAGCCCCGGACTGGCCAGGGTGGCCGCAGACGCAGACAAGAACAGACGACGTTTCATGGCACACCCCAGCAATAACAGTTCGGCTCATTGTAGGCAAGCCCCAGCCGGGGTCAAGCCAACTTGTCGCTCAAGCCTGTGGGATGATGGGCAACAACAAATGGCTGTCGTAGGCACCCCCGGTGACCAATGTCACGGTGGCCCCAAACACTTCGGGCGGCCGATCGGACGGCTCATCGTGAATGAAAGGACCACAGCCCTTCATGGGGTTTTTCATATTCGACAAGGTCGCCGCCGGGCCATCCCATTCGTAGTCCTTGCCCAAGACCGACAAAGCGATGCGATAACCTTTGGGCACCACGATGCTGGTCGGCCAGATCTCAATGTCCAGCTCGGTGATCTCGCCCGGCACCAAAGGCTGAACCTGGCGGTGCGTGTGATACGGTCTGTAGGGGCGCGAGAGTTTCGGATCCAGTTCGCGGTGCGAGGCCCGCAACCAACCCTGCCCGATGGGTGTGTGCGGGTCCAGGGCGCCCTGAAACACCACCTCGCTGCCCTGGGGGTCAAAGACCCGCAACACCACAAACAAATCGGCGTCGGTAGAGGCGCTGCGGATGAACAATTTAAGCGCACATGGCCCGGTGATTTCGGTCTCTTGTGCCATGGCTTCGGTTTCAAATGTCAGGCCCGCGACCAAGGGCTGATAGCTCACCTCAGTCACCTGCAATGCCGGCTGGGGCGACAACTTCAAGCCTTGGCCATGAAGGTGCATGGGGGTCCAGCGGGTGCGCGCCAAGGGCCACTCGCGCTCGTGGCGCAAGACAAATCGATCTGCATGGCGCACCTGCAACTGCACCGGGGCTTGTTGGCTTTCCCAACCGTTGGCGACCCCCTGGAGGTAGTAATCAAAAAACCGCTTTTGCAAGTCGACCCCATAGTCCGTATAAAAACCGGCCCAGTGAGCGCCGCCGTGCATCTCCAACCATTTGTGCTTCGAGCCCGCGCGCACAAAACCCTCGACATTGCCCCGGTTGTGCAGGCCATGCCCGCCCCAATTGCCACACGACAACAAAGGCACTTCGATGTCCTCCAACACCGGGGTGCGTTGGTGGTAGTAGTCGTCGTCCAGATGGTGTTGGCACAAGTCGGCCCACATGGGAACCCGACGCTGCGCCAACACGGCCTCATCCAGGGTGTCAGGTCCGCACACCAGCTCGCCAGTGACCTTGCTCACCGGCCCCCTGGTGCCCACGCCATGCTGCACGTTTTTGACCTGCATGTCCTGCCAGTTCTTGACGAAGGTACACAAAATGCCGCCGTGGTGGGTTGAGTCACGGTACCGATCGGCATAGCCTTCCCAGACACAAATGGCGGCCAGGTGCGGCGGCTTCAATGCTGCCACCCGCCACTGGTTGGTGGCGTAATACGAAATGCCCGCCAGCCCCACCTTGCCGTTGCTCCAGCTTTGGCGGCCAGCCCATTCAATGCACAAATACAGATCGCGGGTTTCGCGGCGCGAGTGGTGATCGATCAGCCCCGGTGAACGCCCTGCCCCGCGTGAATCCACGCGCACGCAGATATAGCCGTCGGGCACCCATTTTTCGGGGTCGGCAACCTCCCAGTTCTGATACACATTGCTGCTGCCTTGCGCGGTGTCAGGGTGGTCTTTGACCATCTGGTTCCAGGCGCTGGGGTAACCCTCTTGAAATGACAAACCCTTGCCGTAGGGGCCATAGCTCAGCAACACCGGGTGGGGGCGGTCATCGTTGGGGCGAAACACATCGGCGCGCAAGACCAAGCCGTCGTCCATCTCGATGGGCACATCCCAATCGACGCGCATGCCATCCCTCAACTCTGATTGAAACGCAGCTTGGGTCATCTTCATTCCTTCATTGGGGTTGATAGCCGATGGCCTTGACAATCTGCCCATAGCGCTCGAAGTCGGCGCGCAATACTTTGTCAAAGTACTGGGGCGATTCGTTGACCACCACCAGGCCCAGGTTCTGCAGCTTTTCGGTGACGGCGGGTTGTGCGATGGCGGCATTGATGCCCTTGTTGAGTTTTTCGACCACATCGGGCGGGGTACCCGCTGGCGCCACATATCCAAACCAGCCCAGGGCGCTAAAGCCGGGCACCACATCTTGCGCCAGCGTGGCCTCGGGCCAATCG
This sequence comes from uncultured Bordetella sp., assembly GCA_964390775.1. Classification (GTDB taxonomy): domain Bacteria; phylum Pseudomonadota; class Gammaproteobacteria; order Burkholderiales; family Burkholderiaceae_C; genus Limnohabitans. The sequence continues at coordinate 26,796 of CAYMJT010000005.1, read as the reverse complement.
GGCACCTTGTACGGCGGGCTGATGGCGATCAGCCGCATCTTGCCGGCACGAATATGCGGGGCAAAGGGGGCCATGCCCAAGATACCAGCCTGCACCTGGCCACTGAGCACATCGTTGGTGACTTGCACGCTGCCCTTGTACGGGACGTGCAAATAACTGAACCCCGCTTTGAGGCGCAAATCTTCAAAAGTCAGGTGCGGATAACCGCCCTCGCCATTGGTCGCCACCGACAACTTGCCCGGGTAGGCTTTGGAATAAGCGATCATTTCGCTCAGGTTTTTGAAAGGCGCATCGTGGTTGGCCACGATGGCCTGAAAGTTGGTGGTAGTCAGACTCACCGCGACAAAGTTCTTCAGGGGGTCATAAGGCACTTTTTTGAAGGTATGCGGAATGACCACCAAATTGCCCGCCTGCCCCACCCCGATGGTATGCCCATCGGGTGTGGCGCGCGCCAATGCCGCCATGCCCACCTGACCACTGCCGCCGGCAATGTTCTCGACGATCACCGGCTGGCCCCACATCTCAGTGAGTTTGGGGCCGATCATGCGCGCGGTGATGTCGATCGAGTCCCCCGGCGGAAAGGGGATGATGATTTTGATCGGCTTGGTCGGCCATACGGTTTGCGCCGAGCCCCAAGCACCGCTCAGGGCCAGGACAGCGCCCAGCAAGCATTGAAAGAGACGGGGAGAAAAAACATGACGCATGGGACACCCTCCTTCAATCGACTTTGACCCCGGTTTCCTGTATCACCTGCGCCCAACGGGGCAACTCGACCCGCAAAAAGGCGTTGAACTGATCGACCGTGTTGGGTGAGTATTCGCCACCGATGGCCACGATGCGGGCGCGCACCTCGGGCGTGTCGAGCACGCGGTTGATCTCGCGGTTGAGCTTTTGGGTGATGGCCGCTGGCATGCCGGGCGGGCCAAACACAGCAAACCACAAGCTGATCTGCAACTCGGGCAGGCCCGACTCGAGCGTGGTGGGGACTTCAGCGGCGGCTTCCATGCGCTTGGGGGACGCCACAGCCAAACCCCGCAATTTGCCCGATTTGACATGCGGGTGCGAGGTCGAAATGCTGTCACAAATGAATTGCGTCTCACCGCCGATCAAACCCTGCACCGCCGGTGCGGCCCCCTTATAGGGAATGTGGGTCATCTTCACGCCGGTGGCGCGCATGAACATCTCGGTACACAAATGACCCCCGCTGCCCGAACCGGGCGAGGCAAAATTCAGCGAGCCTGGTTTTTGTTTGGCCAGCGCGACAAATTCCTGCAAGCTTTGCGCGGGTACCTGTGGATTGATCACATAGTAAAAGGGCAGGGTTGCCAGGTTGGCCACAGCCGTAAAGTCCTTCATCGGGTCGATGCCGCTGTTGCGCAACAAATAAGGGCTGATGTGGCTGCTGGTGGAGGCCACCAACAGGGTGTAGCCATCGGGGGCCGATTTCGACACCGCCCCCGAGGCGATGGTGCCGGTGCCACCCGGTCGGTTCTCGACCACAAAGGGCTGCCCCATGCTCTCGGTCAGCTTTTGCGCCACCAGACGCGCCAACACATCGGTCGGACCACCGGGTGGGAATGGAATCATCACCTTGACCGGTCGAGCCGGATAGTCTTGGGCCAACGCAGGCCCAGCCAGCACAACCCATAGGGCGCATAACAACGAACGCATCATCATGAAACGCATCTGGATCACCTCCTGCAACACCATCCACTCTTAAGACAACTGTCCACCCAAAACCTGGGCAAACCAATCGGCCATATAGTCGGCCGCCAGGCTGCCGTTGTCGGCCTGACAGTGCTCGGCCCCACCCTCGTCGATGGTGAAGACCCGCAATTCACGCCGACTGCTGTTGACTGCTGCATCGTGCAAGGCCTGCGCATCGGCCAAGGGCACCTGACGGTCGTTCTCGCCATGCACGATCAAAAATGGGCAGGTGATTTTTCCGGCCACATTCTCCAAGGTGAAATGTTGGATCTCTTGCAAAGACTCTTCTATGCTGGACTTGCCAAAAACAAAATTCAAATGTTCGGCGAAATGCGATACCGAACGCTGGGTGGTCGCATTCGGTGACAAGCGAGCCAACACTGTGCGGTGCCAATTCCACTGCGCACCAAAGGCGATGCAGCACTTGAGCCGTTTTTCAAAAGCGGCGGCGCGCGGGGCGTAATATCCGCCCAACGACAAGGCCATGATGCCCACACGCCGGGCATCGACATCGGCGCGCTGTTCCAGCCAATCCATGCTGGCGGTGGCGGCGCGCTCGATCTGGTGGGTGCCGTGCATGCCACGCAAGCGCAAAGCCTCGCCCACCCCAGGGTGATCCACGATCAACATAGCGACCCCACGCCGGCGCGCCTCGTGGGCAATGCCGGTGAGGTAAATGGTCTCTTTGTTCACATCGAGTCCATCGAAGTGAATCATGCAGGGCGATGGGCCCGGCAGGCCAGAGGGCACAAAAAGTGCCGGCATGGTTTTGTCGCCGTACGGAATTTCCACCCACTCGATGGGCTCGCGCCGCCAGCTTGCGCCTTGCTGGAAACACTGCAACATGGTCTTGTAGAGCATGGTCTTGCGCGGGTCTTGGGGGTGAGTTTGACGCTCGGCGGCAAAGTAATAATTCGCCGCCCGTAACAACTTGCGCCCCGCGCTGTGCAAATGGCCCGCCTGCTCGTCGCGCCGGGCCTGCTCATGCACATGCCCAGCCAGACGTATGAAAGCTTGCACCCATTCTTCTTGCGCCGCATCGTCATTGCGCAAGCCAGCGTCCACGATGCTGCGCGCCACGGTGTCGATCTCACCAATCAGCCCCCCCGAGCCCAGGGTCAGGTTGGTGGCCAGGTTCCAGACGTAATTGCCACGGAAATATTCGAACATGAAAGTACGCTCCTCGTTTTTGTTGATCGCTTGAACGACAGTATGAAAATACCCCCATGTTTTTGTCAACTGTCTCAAGTCATTTCTGTGCTTCGCACCCCCCCGACCCACTGGGCTGGGGCTATGGATACCCAGCGCACGGCCAGAAACAAGGGTAAACACCCATGCCGAGCCTCCATCACCAGCCCACAATTACTTCAAGCTTCAAATATTTGACCTTGAATGGTTTGAGGGGACTCCATGAAAATCTATTGCATCGGCGGTGGCCCGGCCGGACTGTATTTCGCCTTGCTGATGAAAAAGCTCAATCCGGCTCACGAGATTTCGGTGATTGAGCGCAACAAGCCCTACGACACCTTTGGCTGGGGCGTGGTGTTTTCTGACCAGACCATGGAACACATGCAAACCTGGGATCCAGAGTCGGCGCAGCAAATCAAGCAAGCTTTCAACCACTGGGACGACATCGAGATGCATTTCAAAGGTCGCGCGATCCGCTCAGGCGGGCACGGCTTTGTCGGCATCGGGCGCAAGAAATTGCTCAATATCTTGCAAGCCCGTTGCGAAACCCTGGGTGTCAAACTGGTGTTCGAGTGCGAGGCCCAATCCGACCTCGACTACCCCGACGCCGATCTGGTGATCGCTTGCGACGGCATTAACTCGGCGGTGCGCCAGCGGCACGCCGAGGTCTTCCAACCCGACATCGTGACGCGCCCCAACCGCTACATCTGGCTGGGCACGCACAAGTTGTACGACGCTTTCACCTTTTTGTTCGAGAAAACCGAGCACGGCTGGTTTCAGGCCCATGTCTACAAGTTTGACGAGCAGACCTCGACCTTCATCGTCGAGTGCCCCGAGGCGGTCTGGCGCGCCCATGGTCTCGATCAAGCCGATCAGGCCGCCTCGATTGCCTTTTGCGAAAAACTCTTTGCTCACAACTTGCAGGGTCAGGCCCTGATGACCAACGCCCGCCATTTGCGCGGTTCGGCCTGGCTGAATTTTCAGCGAATCAAGTGCAAAACCTGGTGGCTGCACAACGGCCACAGCCATGTGGTGCTGATGGGGGACGCGGTACACACCGCCCACTTCGCCATAGGCTCGGGCACCAAACTGGCCTTGGAAGACGCGATCGAGTTGGTGCGTCAGTTTCAACGCCTGGGCGACGCCCGAGAAAACCTGCCCCAGGTTCTGACCGAGTACCAGGCGATCCGCGAGATCGACGTGATTCGCTTGCAAAACGCCGCCTGGAACGCCATGGAATGGTTTGAGGTGTGCGGCGAGCGCTATTGCGACCGCTTTGAGCCCGAGCAACTGATGTACGCCATGCTGACCCGCAGCCAGCGCATCAGCCACGAGAACCTGCGCTTGCGCGATCCCCAATGGTTGCAGGACTACGAGTCGTGGTTTGCCCAGCGCGCAGGCCTCACGCAGCCGGTGCCCCCCATGTTCACGCCCTACACGGTGCGCGGCGTGACCCTTAAAAATCGGGTGGTGGTCTCGCCCATGGCCCAGTACATGGCCCTGGCGGGCCGGGTCGGTGACGACCATCTGGTGCATCTGGGTGCGCGCGCCATGGGCGGGGCCGGCCTGGTCATGGTCGAGATGACCGCCCCCAGCCCAGAGGGCCGCATCACCCACGGTTGTCCCGGACTTTGGGACGACACCCAGGCCAGCGACTGGCGTCGCATCACCGACTGGGTCCACCAACGCAGCGACGCCAAAATCGGTCTGCAACTGGGTCACTCGGGCGCCAAGGGGTCCACCTGCAGGCCTTGGCAAGACGCGGGCATGGATCAGCCCCTGCCCAAGGACGGTCTAGAGCCCAATTGGCCGATTTTGGCCGCCAGTGCCCTGCCCTATTTGCCCGACGGCCCCGTGCCACGGGCGATGACACGCGCCGATATGGATCAGGTGCTGGCGTCCTTCGTGGCAGCCACCCGCCGTGCCGTGCAAGCCGGTTTCGATTGGCTCGAACTGCATTGCGCCCACGGCTATTTGCTCTCGGGCTTCATCAGCCCGCTGACCAATCAACGCCAGGACGAATACGGTGGCCCGCTCACGCAACGCTTGCGCTACCCACTCGAAGTCTTTGCCGCCATGCGCGCCGTCTGGCCGTCACATCTGCCCATGTCGGTGCGCATCTCGGCCCATGACTGGGTCGATGGCGGCATCACCCCCGCCGATGCGGTGCAAATCGCCCACGCCTTCAAGGCCGCCGGGGCCGACATGATCGACTGCTCCAGCGGTCAGGTCAGCCCCCTGCAAAAACCGACCTACGGTCGCATGTACCAAACCCCATTTGCCGACCGCATTCGACAAGAGGCCGGCATCGCCACCATCGCCGTCGGTGCCATCTCCGAGGCCGACCACGTCAACAGCATCCTGGCCGCCGGTCGGGCCGACTTGTGCGCCGTGGCGCGTCCGCACCTGGCCAACCCGGCCTGGACCCTGACCGAGGCGGCCCGCATCGGCTTTGGCGCCCAAGCCTGGCCCGCTGCCTACGCCTCGGCCAAGCCGCAGCTGGAGTCGATCTTCGCGCGTGAGCGCGCCTTGCAAACCGCCACCCGAGGAGACTGATATGACCCTGGACCTCAGCGATCGTCACGCCCTGATCAGTGGTGCGGGCAGCGGCATCGGCGCTGCCATTGCCTTGGCGCTGGCGCAGCAAGGCTGTCGCCTGACCTTGACCGGTCGAGGGCTGGTCAAGCTACAGACCCAGTGCACACACATTCAAAGTCAAGTCGCACACGCTCAGGTGCAAGCCATCGCCATGGATGTCAGCCAAGCCGAGTCGGTACACAACGGTGTGGCCCAGGCCCAGGCCAGTTTTGGGGCGGTGAACATCTTGGTCAACAACGCCGGCCTTGCTTTGAGTCAACCCTTCCAGCGCACCGACACCCAACTCTGGCACGACACCCTGGCGGTCAACCTGACGGGCACCTACCAACTGACCCACGCCGCCTTGCCCGCCATGCTGCAAGCCGCCGAGGACGGCATACCGGGGCGCATCATCAACATCGCCAGCACCGCCGGTCTGCTGGGCTATGCCTATGTCAGCGCTTATGTGGCGGCCAAGCACGGGGTGGTGGGTCTGACCAAAGCCCTGGCCCTGGAGCTGGCGCGCAAAAACATCACTGTCAACGCCTTGTGTCCCGGTTACACGCAAACCGACATCGTCGAGCAGGCAGTGCAAAACATCGTCCGCAAAACCGGGCAAAGCAGCGAACAGGCGCGCCACTCGCTCACCCAACGCAACCCCATGCGTCGACTGGTGCAAGCCGAAGAAGTCGCGCACAGCGTGGTCTGGCTGTGTCAGCCCGGCAGCAACTCGATCAACGGCCAAGCCCTGGCCATAGACGGTGGGGAGCAAGCCGGATGAACACCGAACCTGTGCTCGACCTCGAAATGCGCGCGCACGCCGACCACCATGCCTCGCTGCGGCTGTGGTTGCGCCTGCTCTCGTGCACCACCCGCATCGAAGACCGCATCCGACAGGGTCTGCGCGAACAATTCGACACCACCTTGCCACGCTTTGACCTGATGGCCCAATTGGAGCGCCAACCGCAGGGCTTGACCATGGGCGAGCTCTCTAAACGCATGATGGTCACCGGGGGCAACATCACCGCGATCGTCGATCAACTCGAGCGCGAAGGACAGGTGCAACGCCAACCCCTGCCCGGCGACCGGCGCGCCTTGCGGGTCTGTCTGACCGCGCAAGGCCGTGCCGCCTTTGCCCGCATGGCCAAAGTACACGAGGGCTGGGTGGTCGATCTGTTGTCGCCCCTATCGCCGCACCAGCAACAGCAACTCTCGCACCTGCTGGGCATTTTAAAAACCGGACACACCCACACACAGGAGTCGTCATGAGCGAACGCCATCTGCCAGGTCAAACCCACCAACTACCCGGCCACCACACCCTCATGCAAGGCCGCCAGGCCAAGCATTTTTTGCTCTCGATGGATCAGGGCGTGGCCACGGTGCGCCTGAATCGTCCCGAACGCAAAAACCCCTTGTCGTTCGACTCGTACGCCGAGCTGCGTGATTTTTTCCGTGAACTCGCTTACGCCGCCGACGTGCATGCCGTGGTCATCACTGGCGAGGGCGGTCATTTTTGCTCGGGCGGCGATGTGCACGAAATCATCGGGCCCCTGACCCAGCTCGACATGCCCGGTCTGCTGGCCTTCACCCGCATGACCGGCGATCTGGTCAAAGCCATGCGCGCTTGCCCGCAACCCATCATCGCCGCCGTCGACGGCGTTTGCGCCGGGGCGGGGGCCATTTTGGCCATGGCCAGCGACCTGCGCTTTGGCAGTCCGCGCTGCACGACCTATTTCCTCTTTAACAAGGTGGGTCTGGCCGGCTGCGACATGGGTGCGTGTGCGATATTGCCGCGCCTGATCGGTCAGGGCCGAGCCAGCGAGCTGCTCTTCACCGGGCGCGGGCTGCCCGCCGCAGAAGCGCTGACTTGGGGCTTCCTCAATCGCATCGTCGAACCCGAGGTCTTGCTCAGCGAAGCACAGTCCATGGCACGGCAACTGGCGCAAGGCCCGACTTTTGCCAACGGCATGACGAAAAAAATGCTGCATCAGGAATGGAATATGGGCATCGACGAAGCGATTGAATCCGAAGCCCAGGCCCAGGCCATCTGCATGGCGACCAACGACTTCCACCGTGCTTATCACGCCTTTGTCGCCAAACAAACCCCGGTGTTCAAGGGAGATTGACCATGACCCGCCCTGTTCACCCGCCCGAACTGGAATGGCCTTTTTTTGAGGCCCGGCACCGTGATTTCAAAGTCCGCCTCGACGCCTGGTGTGCCCAGCACCTGGCCACGCACGAGTCCGAGCAAGACCGCGCCAGCGTCGATCAGGCCTGCTTGCATCTGGTGCGCCTCCTGGGTCAGGGCGGCTGGTTGCGCCACACCGTCGCTGGACAAGTACACGGCGGTGCCCAAGACGTGTTGGACACGCGCGAGTTGTGCCTACTGCGTGAAACGCTGGCCTTTCACCACGGGCTGGCCGATTTCGCCCTGGCCATGCAAGGCCTGGGCAGCGGCGCCATCAGCCTGTTTGGCGATGCCGCTCAAAAAGCCCGTTACCTGCCCCGCGTGGCCCAGGGGCAGGCAGTGGCAGCCTTTGCCTTGTCAGAACCCGAGGCGGGCTCAGACGTTGCCGCCATGTCGTGTCAGGCACAGGTGATCGACGGTGGCTACGAGTTGAATGGCCGCAAGACCTGGATCTCCAATGGCGGCATCGCCGATTTTTATGTGGTCTTTGCTCGCACTGGCGAAGCGCCGGGGGCCAAGGGCATCAGCGCTTTTGTGGTCGATGCCGACGCGGCGGGGCTGAGCATCGAAGAGCGCATCGACGTGGTCGCCCCACACCCGCTGGCGACGTTGCGCTTTGATCGCTGTCGGGTGGGGCTGGGTCAGCGCATCGGCGAGGCTGGGTCAGGCTTTAAAGTCGCCATGGCCACCCTCGATGTGTTTCGCACCTCAGTGGCGGCGGCCGCCCTGGGTTTCGCCCGCCGCGCCCTGCACGAGTCGCTGCACTGGGCCCGCACGCGCCCCATGTTTGGGCAACGACTGGGCGATTTTCAGCTGACCCAGAGCAAGCTGGCCCAAATGGCCACCGCCCTCGATGCCGCCACCTTGCTGACCTACCGGGCCGCCTGGTTACGCGATCAGGGCCAGCGCATCACGCGTGAAGCCGCCATGGCCAAGATGACGGCCACTGAAAACGCCCAACAGATCATCGACATGGCGGTGCAGCTGCACGGCGGCATGGGGGTGCGCAAAGGCCACATCGTCGAGTCCTTGTACCGCGAAATCAGGGCCCTGCGCATCTACGAGGGCGCCACCGAGGTGCAGCAACTCATCATCGGCAAAGATCTGCTGAAAGCTTGAAACCCCATCAGAGCCCGAACCCGGAGGACCCATGAGCGACTGGAACACCCTGCTCCCCACGCGTCACACCGACACCTACACCCGCGATCGGCTGCCGCCGAAGTCGCAGTGGCCCGTGTTTCTGGCCGACCGCGCCGAACTGAATTACCCCGATGTGCTCAATGTCGCCAGCGAGTTGGTCGACCGGCAAGTGCAACGAGGCTGGGGCGAGCGAGCGGCCCTGCGCGGTACACCCGCAGCGGGTGAGTCGGGTGGCTTGCAGTGGAGCTATGCCGAGTTACAGCGCCAGGTCGACCGCATCGCCCATGTGCTGACCAGCGACATGGGACTGGTGTCTGGCAATCGGGTGTTGCTGCGTGGAGGCAACAGCCCCATGATGGCGGCCTGCTTGCTGGCCACCTTCAAAGCGGGTCTGGTGGCCGTGCCCACCATGCCCTTGCTGCGCGCTACCGAACTGGCCACGATCATCGACAAAGCCCAAGTCAGCGCCGCCTTGTGCGATGCCTTGCTGGCCGATGAATTACAGGCCTGCATGAACCCAGCTCACCCGCAATACAGCCCGGTGCTCAAACAATGTCTGCTGTTTCGCAGCCCCGACCCGCAGGGCCTGGAGCAGCGCATGCAGTCGCACCCGCAACCCTACACCGCCCACCCCTGCAGCCGCGACGACGTGTGCCTGATCGCCTTCACCAGCGGCACCACCGGCAAGCCCAAGGGCACCCTGCACTTCCATCGTGACGTATTGGCCATGTGCGATCTGTTCCCGCGCCAAATACTGAGCATGAACGAGCATGACGTGGTGTGCGGAACCCCCCCCATCGCGTTCACCTTTGGCCTGGGCGGTTTGCTGGCCTTCCCCCTGCGACATGGCGCGTGCAGCGTGCTGATCGAAAAGCACACCCCCGAGAGCCTGTTGGCCACCATCCAGACGCACCGCGCCACTCAGTGCTACACCGCCCCGACCCTGTACCGCCAAATGGCCGCCATAGCCAAACCATACGACCTGTCGAGCTTGCGCCACCCCGTGTCGGCGGGCGAGGCCTTGCCCGACGCCACCCGCCAACTGTGGCAAGACGCCACCGGCATCGTCATGACCGACGGCATCGGCGGCACCGAAGTCATCCACATCTACATCTCCAGCGCTGGCGCGGGGGTGCGACGCGGCGCCATCGGACGCGTGGTCGACGGATACCAGGCCTGCATCGTCGATGAAGACATGCGCCCCGTGCCCGCTGGCACGCTGGGCCGACTGGCGGTGCGTGGCCCCACCGGCTGCAAGTACCTCGATGACCCCAGACAGACCGACTATGTGCAACAGGGCTGGAATTTGCCAGGCGACACTTTTGTCATGGACGCGGACGGCTACTTCAGCTATCAGGCCCGCAACGACGACATGATCATCTCGGCGGGCTACAACATCGCCGGGCCCGAGGTCGAAAGCGCTTTGCTGCAACACCCCGCCGTGGCCGAGTGCGGGGTGGTGGGCATGCCCGACCCAGAGCGCGGTCAAATCGTCCAGGCCTTTGTGGTGCTCAAACCTGGCCATGCCGCCAACGATGCCATGGCGCTGACCCTGCAAGAACACGTCAAAGCCAGCATAGCCCCCTTCAAGTACCCGCGCAAAGTGGTGTTCATCGACGCCATGCCCCGCACCGAAACCGGCAAACTGCAACGCTTCAAGTTGCGCCAACTCAAGCCAGGAGCCTGATCATGTTCAATGTGTTGCAACCCCCGGGCTGGGCCGCCGCCAAAGGTTATGCCAATGGCATCGAAGCCCGAGGCCGCATGGTTTTTGTGGCCGGAATGATCGGCTGGAACGGCCAAAGCCAATTTGAAACCGACGACTTCGTCGAACAATGTCGGCAAGCCCTGCAAAACATCGTCGATACCCTGGCCTGCGCCCACGCCGGCCCCGAGCACCTGGTGCGCCTGACCTGGTATGTGAAAGACAAAAGGGAATACTTGGCTCGCGCCAGAGAATTGGGTCGCGTGTACCAGCAGGTGATCGGAAAAAACTATCCGGTCATGGCCTTGGTGCAAGTTGCCGATCTGGTCGAAGACCGGGCCAAGGTCGAGATTGAAGCCACCGCCGTGGTTCCCGACTGAACACGATGAACAGCGAAAATGGATGAAATCATCAATCAATCCATTTTTTCAATTATTTTAGGAAATTCATCAAATATAAGATGGTATCAATCCTGTGGCTTTTTGTAGCCAAAAGAATAATATGGCTCTCCGCCGACTTTTTGAGGCCATCTTCAAATGCGCCAACAAGACTTCGATAACTATGTTTCTGGCCCCTCGCCCTGGCGTCGGGACGAAGTGAAAGTCAATCATCAACTCGATGAAATTTGTCGTTGGATCGACGAGCACAGCCGTGAAAATATCACTTGGGACGATTTGACCCGCGCCAGCGGACTCGACCATCGCCTATTACTCAAGCTGTTTCAGATCCACAAAAAAACCACCCCGATGGCTTACCTGCGTCAATGCCGTCAGGGGGCAACAATCTAGTTAAACGTCCAAATCTTGCTGGGCTTGAGCGATCAGGGCCAGCGCCCGCTCGGGGTCATTGAGTTCATGCGCCAACAGCAAAGCCAGTTTACTCAGCATCACCCCTTCGCGCCTTAGACCTGCCTGGTCAATCGCCAGTGCCAAGGCAGTATAAAAATCTTCCAGGGTCGGCGGCAGTCGGGTGGTGTTCATGCGGTGACTCCTGGGTCGAGTGCCTGCGAACCGACCTCTTCACCCAAGGCACGTTGCAAGGCAGCATGTACCCATGGCCGATCGGCTTTGGCGCAACGCGCCGCCACATGCATATCGGGTCGGATCAGGTAGGCGTGTCCGGCTTTGGCCCCGTAAGCCCGGGCCACCGGCCCGTCCAAGGGCAGATGCAAGCACTTGAGATGCGGGTGTTGCACCACCAAGGACTCGTCACCAAAAGTCATGAGCGTAAAGCCCATGCCCCACTGATCGCTCAGATACCCGTGCTCGAGTCGGACGTTTTGCGCCACGGCCCCCACGGCCGGCCCGCTCATCTGGGGGTCAGGGTCGGGGGTGACGATGGGGCTGTCACTGTAAATATAGGGCGTCATATTGCGCGGGTTGGCAAACTCACCCGCAAACGGGTGTCGCAAGGACAGGGACAAGGCGGCGTCGCGCAGCAGCGACCAGCCGCGCGTTTGCGGCGTCATAAAGCGGGACGACTTGCTGGCATTGGCAAACACATCCATCGTGGCCCCGCGCCGCTCGGGGCTATAGCTGTCGAGCAAGGCCACGGGGGCATGACCCTGCATCACCAGGGCCAGCTTCCAGCCCATATTTTGGGCGTCGGCCAAACCGTTGTTGAGCCCTCGCACGCCAAAAATCGGCACGATGTGGGCACTGTCACCGATGTAAAAAATGCGACCGTCTCGGTAGTCATCCAAGGCCAAGGTGTTGGCCGAGTAAATGCTCCACCACTCCAACTCCCAGGGCTCGGTCCAACCCAGATCGGCCAACACGCCAGCAATGCTTTGCCGAATCGCTGGTTCGCGCAAAGCCTCTTCTTCGCTCTCGTCGCCGGTGACCTGATAGTCTATGCGCCAGATGTCATCGGGCTGTTCATGCACCAGCACCGTACCGCCACGGCGGCAATCGGGGTCAAACAAGGCCAGCCGCTCGACCGCCCGGTGCGCCCCTTGGGCTTGGCGTCGCATGCGGATGTCGGCAATGATGTAGCGACCCTCAAAATTTTGCCCTTGCAAACGCAGGCCACGGCGCGTGCGCACCACACTGCGGGCCCCATCGGCAGCCAACACCCAGTCGGCTTGCTGTGTGTAGCTGCCACTTGGGTCGCTCAAGGTCAGACTCACCCCCTTGGGGTCAGGTTGGACCTCGGTGACTTCGGTCTGCCAACGCACCTCGATCAGGGGCTGGCGCTCGATTTGCTGGTACAAAAACGCCTCGGTGTACTGCTGCTGCAAGTTGTACATGGGACGGTATTTGTGGTCCGGCCCATCGGGCATGAAAAACTCCAGGATTTGTCGACCGCGATAAAACGAGCGGCCCGACAAATAAGGCAAAGAATGGTTTAAAAAGGCATCGACTGCGCCCACCGACTCAAAGATGTGAAAACTCTGGCGCGCCAGACAAATGGCCCGACTGCCATCGTTGAAGGTCGCTTTGTTGTCCAGCAAGGTGCATGGCACCCCCCAACGCGCCAAGGTCAAGGCGGCGGTCATGCCGACCGGACCGGCGCCAACAATGACCACGCCGCGTCGCGCACTGGTGGGGCCTGCGCTGCGCGACGGTGCGTCAAAATGAGGGTATTGAAAATACAGCGAATCGGTGGCGGCGCGGCCTTGGGGGCGCATAGGGGCTCTTTGAGGTCGAGTGAAACTTCATTTTGAGTATAGGGCCAGCTTTGGCCGCTGGCTAGCCTTGGGCCGCCTGACGCACCCAGCCCAGGAGTTCTTGCTGCCCCAGGCGCTGGCGCGCTTTCGGCAAGAGTTCCCGCATGTGCAGTTGCGCATCCGCGAGGCGGTGTTCCCCGACACCTTGCAAATGCTGCGCGAAGGCTTGGCCGACATCGCGCTGGGGGCGCATCCGCAGATCAAAAAGAGCAAACAACCCGAATTTCTGGTCGAGCGCCTGTACTACAACCGATTGGTGGTCACGGGCCGGGTCGGCCACCCCAGGGCCGGGGCGCAGTCGCTGTCCGAATTGCTCGATTGCGACTGGCTGCTGCATGGCCCCGAGGAAGGCCCCGGTTCGATGTACGCCCCGGTGTTCAAATCGCACCAATTGCAAGCCCCAGTGCCGAGCGTGATCTCGCAGTCCTTTATCGCCACGCTGACCCTGCTCGAGGGCTCGGATGCCTTGTCGCTATTGCCCGAGCGTTTGATTCGCCGCCTGATCGTCAGCCGGCGTTTGATCATGTTGCCAGTGCGTGAACTCACCCCGCGTCTGGACGTGTCGATGATTGTGCGGGCCAACCAACCCCTGACACCCGTGGCGCAAAAGCTGTTGCAAATTTTGCGCCGCACCTCACCCAGCGACGCCGACCTGCCTGAAATGGTCTAGGCTTAGGCTTAGGCATAACGCTGGCGCAATTCACGTTTGAGCAGCTTGCCGCTGGGGTTTTTGGGCAGGGTATCGGTAAACACCACCCGCTTGGGCGTTTTGAAATTGGCCATGTGCTGCTGGCAGTGGGCGATGACACTGGCCTCATCCAGCGTTTGTCCGGCTTTGACGACCACCACGGCCGTGACCGCTTCGACCCATTTCGGGTCGGGCAGTCCGATGACGGCGACTTCGCTCACCTGCGGCAGGCGATAAATCATTTCCTCGACCTCACGGCTGGCCACATTCTCGCCGCCGGTCTTGATCATGTCTTTTTTGCGGTCGACCACGGTGATATAGCCCTCGGCGTCGATGGTCGCCAGGTCCCCGCTGTGAAACCAGTCGCCCTCAAAGGCAGCGCGGGTGCGCTCGTCGTCATGAAAATAACCCAGCATCAGGTGCGGCGAGCGGTGCACGATTTCGCCCACCTCACCCGGCTGCACATCTTGCATCTGATCGTTGACCACCCGGGTCTCGACATTGCGCACCGCCTTGCCGCAAGAACCGGGCTTGCGCAACTGGTCCTCGGGCCCGAGCATGGTCGCCAGCGGCGCGATTTCGGTTTGACCATACAAATTCCACAAACGCATCTGAGGCAAGCGGGTGGCGATTTCCTTCATGACCTCGACGGGCATGATGGACGCACCGTAGTAGCCTTTGGCCAGGCTGGATAAACGCGCCGGGTCAAACAGGGGGGAGCGCAACAGGGCGATCCAGACGGTGGGCGGGGCAAAAAAACTGGTGATGGCCATGCGCTCGATCAAGGGCAACAGGTGATCGGGCACGGGTTTGGCGGTGATGATGTTGGTGCTGCCCATGTAAATGGCTGGCCCAAAAAACACATCGAGCTGGGCGCAGTGGTACAGGGGCAAAGCATGCAGCGCCACATCGTGCTCGGCGATCTCGGCGTCGATCACACAACTGACGTACTGCCACAGCACCGCATCGTGAGTCAGCATCGCCCCTTTGGGGCTGGACTCGGTGCCACTGGTGTAGACAATCTGGGCCACGTCGGTGCTGGTGAGTTGCAACTCGGGCAAGGGGTCGCGGCACTGCGCCAGATCGGCCAGGTTCACCATATCGGCCAAGGCTTGTTCGTCGTCTTCCGAAGGCAAGCCGATCAAACGACTGACCTCGGTTTGCAAGGCCGCTGCCGATCGCGCCAAATCGGCCAGCCCACGGTCGGTGGCCAGGGTGCGGGCACCGGCATGGCGCAAGATGTAGGCGACCTCTTCGGCCTTGAGCATGAAATTGATCGGCACCAGCACAGCGCCGCATCGCGCCAGGGCAAAGCGCAGTGCCGCAAAGCCGTGCGAATTGCGCGCCAGCACCGCCACCTTATCGCCCTCGCACACCCCCAGGGCACGCAAGCCAGCGGCGACCCGTGTGACCAAGGCATCGAATTCGGCATAAGTCCAGCGCGTGCCGCCACACACGATGGCGGTTTTAGCGGGCAGTCGCAGCGCCGTGCGACGCAACACATCGCTCAAGGTTTGACGACGAACCGCCGGGGCGTATTGTGGGGTCATGTTACGGTCCTTTCAGTCGCCGACGATCTTGCGCTCGCGAATGATGGCGCCAAAGCGTTTCGAGTCTTCATTCGCTTTGGCCGCAAAATCGGCCGGGCTGATCGCCAGCGCCTCGCCACCCAAGGCCTGGATGCGGTCTTTGACGGCGGGCGTGGCCAAGATGCGGTTGATCTCGCGATTGAGCAAGGCCACCACGTCGTTGGGTGTCCCCGCAGGGGCATAAAAGCCAAACACCGTATCGGCATCAAAGCCCTTCAGGCCCACTTCGTCCAAGGTCGGCACCTGGGGGAACAGCGGCGAGCGCTTGGGGCTACCGACCGCCAACAACTTCAGCCGGCCCGCGCGTACCTGGTTCAGACCAATCCCGGGGTCGAAATAAAAGTCAATCTGCCCAGCCAGCAGGTCTTGCAACGCGGGGGCGGCGCCCCGATACGGCACATGCACCGCAAACAGCCCCGCCTGACTCTTCATCATTTCGCCCGCCAAGTGGGGCGAGCTGCCGTTGCCCGCCGAGCCATAAGACAAACGCCCCGGATTGGCGCGCACATATTCAATGAACTCTTGGGCGGTGTTGACCGGCAAAGTGGGTTTGCTCACCAGAAACACCAGCACCCGCGCCGCCGCCGCCACGGGAATGAGCTCTTTGGCTGGGTCAAAGGGCATGCGGGCATAAATGTGCGGGTTGACCGAGACCATGCCGCCCGAGCTCATCAACAGGGTATAGCCATCGGCGGGTGAACGCGCCACCACCTCGCCGCCCAGATTGCCGTTGGCGCCAGCGCGGTTCTCGACCACCACGCTTTGGCCCAGGGCTTCGGACAAAGGCGCACTGACAGCGCGCGCGATTTGGTCGGCCGCACCGCCAGGTGGAAAGTTCACCACCACCCGCAGCGGTTTGGCAGGCCAGGCCTGCGCCCACACTGGCCCCGATAGACCCCAGGCACACACGGCCACAGCGCACAGGCGTCGCACAAGCGTCAGGGTTGTCTTTTTCATATTCGGATCTCCTTTGCGATGTACAGGCTTTGATTCAGGGGGTCGTGCGGCTCGCCGGGTTGGCGGTGCGCGGGTTTTTCATCCACAAAATCGGGCGCTCGGGCACGGGGCGGGCTGCCGCACCGTGTTGCACCAGCGCATGATCGAGGGCCTGACCGGCCTCGTCTTGCAAGGCCGCCTGCCGCCAACTGGCGATGCGCTGGGCCTGCAAGTCGGCTTCGCCCTCGTGCAGCCCCTGCTCAAGAATGTGTTGCAGGTTGCGGCGCGAGCGCTCGTGCGTGCCCCCATAGCCCTTGACCAGTCGGCCACAGCGGGCGACTTCCAGCCCCAACTGGCGATCGCGCCGTGTGGCCTGACACAAAGCGTCGAGCCAGGCTTGCATTTGACTTTGCTCTTGCAAATAGCGACTGCCCCAGGGTCGGGCCCAACGCAACGAAGCCAGCGCACGCAAGATCAGCCAACCGCTGAACGTGTGTGTGGCCACCTTCAGGGGCAAGGCCCAGGGGGCACGGCCAGCGGCGATGCGACGCCGATCCCAGGCCAGCGCCTTGGCGGCCCAGGCGGGGGGCAGCAAGCCAGCGATCTCGGGCACCCCGGGCTTGAAATGATCGTAGACCTTGAGCACGTCGTGCTCACCCACACGGGCCTCGCGGCGCAAACGCAGCATGCGCGCGGCGCGGCTTTTCAGGTCGGCGACGCGGATCACGTCGTCAAACGCCATCCACAACGCCAGCCATCGCGCCGTCTCGCGGGTGATGGGGTGATCGGTGGTGTCGCTGCCGCGCGACTGCTCGGCCTGCAGCACCGATTGCAAACGCTGCACATACAAACGCAAATAGGCAGGCCCCTGGTGGTCGAGCAAGCGCTCTTGCGCCAAGGCCAGGACTGAGTGCACATCGGGGGGGAACAGCGCCGCGAGTTCACTGCTCAAGACCGGTGTGGGGACGGGTTCGGGCGAGGTCAACAAGGCATCGAGGTAGCGCTGTTGCTCGCGCTGACGGGTGATGGCCGCAAAACCCAAATCAAAGCCGCGACGGTTGGCCCGTGCCTGCGCCCCTTCGCCGGCCAGCACCGACTCGTAGTGACGCCGATCGATGGGCAGCAAGGCGCTGGCAGCGATGCAACCGAGCATCACCGCACTGACCACCGTGCCAGCCTGGCGGGTCAGCTCGGCCATGTCAATCAGGTGCTGGGCCCGGCTGTGCTGGGCCACCAACGCGGTCAGGGCCTGCGTATCGACACGGCCATCGCCCATGACCATTTTTTCGGCGGTGGTCAGGGCTCGCCCCAGATGGCTAATCACCAGGGTGCGGTCGGCCGAAACCATGCCCTGAGCAATTTGGCGCGAGGTTTCCAGCAACTCGGACGACACCAGGGCATCGAGTCGCCCTGGCAAAGGGTTCAGACCCAACACCGGGCGTCGCCCCTGTGGGGCTGGGGTCGGGGCGATTTCCAGATAGTAGGTCGTGGCCCCGGTGCGTTGCGCCACACCGGGCACCGAAGTGGCCTGCGCCGGCAAGCCCGCCTGCCGCGCCACCTGCACCAGCCAGTCGGCCAGCACCCCGCCGCCCTCGCCGCCCAAAGCGCACAACAAAATCGAGATCGGCTGCGTCATGTGCCCGCCCCTTGCAGCCAGAGTCGGGTCAGTTGCCGCCAAGCCCCCAGCAAACGCTCGGACCAGCGCGGGTTTTGCACCACCTCCAGCCGATAAAACGAGGGACACAGGGTGGCGGCGTGGGCGTTCGCTCCACACAGGCCACAACCGACACAGCCCTCGGTGACGGTGGCCACCGGATCTACCTTGAGCGGGTCGGGGTTGTCTTTGAGGGTCAGCGTCGGGCAGCCCGACAAACGGATGCAGGCATGGTCGCCATTGCACACGTCTTCGTCAACGCCGTACTTGACCCGCTCGACGCGCTCGCCGCGCGCCAACAAACCCGCCAGCCAGGGTTTGATGCGGCGCTGCCGCTCGAGTTGGCACTCGCCCTCGGCCACGATCACCTTCAGTCCCTGAAACGAAGTCGTGAAGGCCTCATTGAGCGTGGCGCGCATTTCATCGACATGGTAGGTGTGTACCGTTTTCAGCCACTGCACCCCCAGCCCTTGCAAGGTCTGCTCTATGGCCTGGTTGGTGTGGGCCAGGCTCTGGCGCTTGTCGGGGGTCGCTTGCTTCACCCACTCGGGCGGCGTGTTGATGATGTCCTGGGTACCGGTGGCCGAGGTATAGCCGTTCTTGAAAATCAGCAACACCGCATCGTCGCCGTTAAAGAGCGCGCTTTGCACCCCGGTCAACAAACCGTTGTGCCAAAACCCGCCGTCGCCCATGACCGACAACACACGTCGCTGCATCAGGGGCGAGACACCGGCGCGGCTGGCCAGGCTCATGCCATAACCCAAAATCGAATGTCCGACCGAGAACGGCTCGAACGTGGCCAGCGCATGACAACCGATGTCACCCGATACATGCACCGGGCCGATCTCGGTTTGCGCCATTTTGAGGGCCGCAAACACGGGTCGCTCGGGACAGCCAATGCACATGCCAGGAGGCCGCGCCGGCAGAGGCGACCCCAAAGTCTGCTGCACCGCCTGACGGCGGCGGGCATTGCCGGCCAGCCACTCGCGCGTCGAATCAGGCACGGCCTGGGGGCGATGGCGATCGAGAAAAGCCATCAACCCAGCGGCCATCACCTCGGCGGTGTACTCGCCCGCACTGGGCAGCAAGTCTTTGCCGTGCAAAGGGGTTTGCAGGTCTTGGCGGCGCAAGGCCAGGGCCAATTCCTGCTCGATGTATTCGGGCTGGCCTTCCTCGAGCAACAACACAGCTTGTTTGTCGGCACAAAAAGCACTCAAGTCTTCGGGGACCAGCGGCCAGGTGACATTGAGCACATGAATGGACAGGCCCGAGTGCCCCCACTCGTCGGCCAGGCCGAATTGTTGCAAGGTGCGTATCAGGGTGTTGTACAAACCGCCCTGCACCACCAGCCCCAGATCAGCGTGCGCGTCACCGACAAAGGTCTCGTTCAGCCTGGCTTGCTGGATGAAACGCCGTGCCGCCGGTATGCGTTCCTGAGCCTTGATTTTTTCCTGAACAAACGTCACCGGCGGGTGCGCCAGCCGCATATAGTCAAAGCGGGCCGGATCGGCGATGAGGTTTTTCTTCGACCAGCGCGGGGCGCGGTTGTCGCTGGCCGCAAAACTGCCGCGCACATGGCAAGCCCTGATGCGCAATTCCAGGATGACCGGCATGTGACTGGCCTCGCTGAGCTCGAAGCCCTGCTCGACCATGCGCACCATCTGCGGCAAATCGGGGCGCGGGTCGAGCAAACACATGCCCGACTTCAAGGCGTAGGCGTGGGTGCGCTCTTGGATGACGCTGGCGCCCTCGCCGTAATCTTCTCCAACGACGATCAACACGCCCCCCGTCACCCCAGGGGACGACAAATTGGACAAGGCGTCAGCGGCCACATTGGTGCCAACAATCGACTTCCAGGTCACCGCCCCGCGCACCGGGTAATGGATGGAGGCCCCGAGCATGGCGGCCGCCGAGGCCTCATTCGAGCAGGCCTCGACATGCACCCCCAACTCGTCCATATAAGGCTTGGCCTGCACCATCACATCGAGCAGGTGCGACACCGGCGCGCCCTGATAGCCGCCGACATACGACACCCCGGCCTGCAACAGCGCCTTGGTGATGGCCAAAATGCCCTCGCCGTGAAAGGTGTGGCCCGAGCCCAGGCGCAAGGCCTCGATTTCTTCGTGGAATGAAACTTCCAATCCCGTTCTCCTATGCGCGGCACCGTGAGACGGGCCAGCGCTGTGCGGCCATCATAGTGACTGCGCGGGCGCGGCCGATCAGGGGTTTCCTGCGGGGCGACTTTTGCGCCAGCGTCCCCAGGCCCAGGTCAGGACAGGCCAGAACAGAATCAACAAGGTGCCCGCGGCCAGCCACATGGCGATGGGACGGGTAAAAAACACCCCAGGGTCGCCGTCGGACTTGATCATCGAGGTGACAAAGTTTTCTTCCATCATGGTGCCCAGCACCACGCCCAAAATGGCCGGGGCAACCGGAAAGCCGTTTTCTTCCAGCACAAAGGCCAGCACACCAAAAAACAAAATCAACACCACGCCCCAGACCGAGTTGTTGATGGCAAACGAGCCGACGATGCAAAACAGCAAAATGGTCGGCATCAGAATATTGCGTGCGACCTTCAAAATGCGGGTCGCGACCTTGACCGTCAACCAGCCCAGCGGCACCATCAGGATGTTGGCCAGAATAAAGACCAGAAAGATGGCGTAGATGTTCTCGGGGTTGTTGACAAAAATCATCGGCCCCGGGTTCATGTTTTTCAGATACAGCACCCCTATGGCAATGGCAGTGATCGAATCGCCCGGTATGCCAAACACAATGGCCGGTATCCAGGCCCCAGCCAGCGACGAATTGTTGGCCGCCCCCGACTCGACAATGCCCTCGACGTGGCCGGTACCAAATTTTTCCGGCTCGCGCGAGAATTTCTTGCTCATGGCGTAGCTCATCCATGACGCCATATCGGCCCCCGAGCCAGGCTGAATACCGATGACCGTGCCCAAGGCGCTGCCACGCACCAGCGGCCAGCGGTACTGCACCAACAAACGCCACATGCCCGTGAAAATATTGCCAATTTTTTCAGTCGCCAAAATGGGCGGCGGGTCCAGATTGGTGATGTAGCGCAACAACTCAGAGACGGCAAACATACCGACCATCATCGGAATCAGTTCCACCCCGCTCATGAGTTGCGGCAAACCAAACGTGAAGCGCGGATGCGCGGCCGGGTTCTCCAGCCCGATACAGGCCACCAGCAAACCGAGCAAGAGCGAAATACTGGCCTTGAGCACACTGGCGTTGCCTATGAACACAGCGCCAGCCAAGCCCAGCACGACCAGCCAGAAATACTCAAAAGAAGAAAATTTCAAGGCGATCTCGGCCAGCCCTGGCGAAAACCAGATCATCACCAGGGTGCCAAACAGGCCACCGATGGCCGAGAACACCAAGCCCGCGCCCAGGGCGACCTCGGCTTGCCCCTTGAGCGTCATCTGATAGGCCTCGTCGGTATAAGCAGCCGAGGCAGGCGTGCCGGGTATGCGCAACAGCGCACCGGGGATGTCGCCTGAAAAAATCGCCATCGCAGTGGCCGTGACAATGGCCGCCACCGCCGGCACTGGCGGCATAAAAAACGTGATCGGCACCAACAAGGCGGTGGCCATGGTCGCCGTCAGTCCGGGGATGCAGCCGACAAACAAGCCAAAGAGCGCCGAGCAAAAAATCACCGTCAGCACATAGGGGTCGAGCACCAGCCCCAGGGCCTGCATGAACACCGTCCAGGTCATCTAGCCCCCTTCACCATTGATAAGGCAACAGCCAGCCCCAGGGCAAGGGGACTCGCAGGCCTTTGTAAAAAATGGTGTGAATCAGCAAGGTCAGGCCGACGGCCAAGGGCACGATCAGACGGCCCCGCACCTGCAAGGCGGCAAACATCACCGCCAACACCAGCGTCGAACAAATGAGAAAGCCCACCCGATCGGAAGCCAGGATGTAGAACAACAAACAAGCCAGGGTGATGAGGAAATTGCGCGCATGAAAGCGCGATCGCATCCACTCGCCCGCTTGCAGCCAAGGCTGGCGCTGCTGCGATTGCTGGCGCCAGCCTTTACCGATGAGCAATAGCGCACAAACGCCCAACAACAAGGCCAGCAGCCCCGGAAACGCAGCGGGGCCGATGTTTTGCCCCGGTATGGTCGGAAAGCCGCTGACATTGACCCCGATGCAAATGGCCAGAATCAGCAGCAGCAAGCCGCTGAGCAGGTCATGGATTTTCATGACTTATTTGGCCAGTCCCAGCGCCTTCATCACATTGCCCATGTCGGCATCGCCCTTGGCCATGAACTGCTCAAAGCCTTTGCCGTCGGCGTAGATCATGCCCAGACCCCGGCCCGCCATAAAGGTTTGGTAGTCTTTGCTGTCGTAAATTTTCTTCAGTGCGGCCCCCAACTTGGCCGACACATCGGCGGGCATGCCCTTGGGGCCCGCAATGCCGCGCCAGGCCCCTATCGTCCAGTCACTGCCCGTGGCCGCCTTGAGCGTGGGCACCTGGGGGTACAGCGACGAAGGCGACGTGGCCATGATGGCCAGCGGCCTGGCCTTGCCCGCGTCGATCAGCGCGCGGGCTTCGGGCAAAGAGCAGGTGACGAACTCGATGCCGCCAGCGGCCAGATCATTCATGGCCGGTGCAGCGCCGTTGGATGGCACCCAGGGGGCGGCGGACACATCGACCTTCAGGTCTTTGAGCATGCCCGCCAGCGCCAGGTGCCAAATGCCGCCCTGCCCGGTGCCCGAGGCCTTGAACTTACCCGGGTTGGCGCGAATGGCCTTGACCAGATCGTCCAGATTCTTATACGGCGAGTCGGCGCGCACGGTCACACCCGCCGGGTCGATGTTCATGAGCGACAAGGGCGTGAAGTCGCTCGGATTGAGCTGCGTCAGCCCAGCCCAGTGCATCATCGAAATTTCCACCGTGATCATGCCCAGGGTGTAGCCGTCGGGCGCGGCAGTGGCAATGGCCGAATGACCCACCACGCCGTTACCGCCTGTGCGGTTCACCACATTCACCGGCTGACCCAGGTCTTTTTCCAACAAGGCGGCGATGATGCGCGCCACTGCGTCGGTGCCCCCGCCCGCGCCCCAGGGCACGACCAGAGTGATGGGTCGATTGGGATAATTTTGGGCCCAGGCTGCCGGACCCAGACAAAGCGCCCCAAAGCAAAAAGCCAAAGCGCAGGCCAACTGACGTCGCCACATGTGTAGTCTCCTTCAATATGCCCCACCTTTTCAGGAGTGGTGGGTGCATTGCTTTTATACGCCCAAAGAGCGGGCTTGGGCTTCGGGTGTTCCCTGCCCCGCTGTCACCAGCGGCGCATCAGTCCTCGGGCTTGAAGCCCGAAGACTTGACCCAGGGCTCCCACTGGGCGGCTTCGGCCAATTGCAACTGTGTCAGCTGCTCGGGGCGCAAATAAGCGCCGCGCATGGCGTTTTTCAGGAAGAAATCGGCGTGCTTGGCGACACCCGCCTCCAGGGTACGGGTGATGGTCTGTGCGATCGACTCTGGCAGGCCCGCCGGACCATAAATGCCGTACCAGCCGTCGACCACCAGATCGATGCCCGACTCTTTGAGCGTCGGCACCTCGGGCAACACTGGGTTGCGCTGCGAGCCCGTGGTCGCCAGCACCTTGAGCTTGCCGCTGCGGTGGTGCTCGATGGCGTCGGGCAAGGGCGACACACCCAGCGACAAATTACCCGCCAACAAATCGACCATGGTCAAGGCAGAACCCTTATAGGGCACATGCACCATATCGGTCCGGGTTTTTTGCACCAGGCCCTGACCAATGAAATGCGGAATGGTGCCGGCACCGGGCGAGCCAAACGCGGCTTTATTTTTGGGGTCCTTGGCCCATTGCAAGTACTCGGCCATGGTCTTGGTCGAGGTGGCGGGCCCCGTGGTCAGGGCGTAATCGACCACACACACCCGAGCCAGCGGCGTGAAATCTTTCACCGGGTCGTAGCGCAGCTGCCGGTGCAACCACTGAAACAAAGTCATGGGACCGTGCGGCACCAGCATCAGCGTGTCGCCGTCGGGCTTGGCCTGGCGCACGGTCTCGGGGGCGAAACGCCCCGAGGCCCCGGGCTTGTTCTCGACCACAAAGTTGCGCCCCAAAGCGTCGCGCAAGGACTCGGCCATGGTGCGCGCAGTCAGGTCGACCGAACCACCCGCCGCAAAACCGACCACCAAGCGGGCGTTGCCCGATTGGGCCCATGCCGCCCAAGGGTTCGATAAGGCCGTGGCGGCCAGCAGAGTTTGGTTGAAGTGGCGTCGTTGCATGACCGCACTGTAACGCTTTCATGCGGATGTACACAAGCAAACAAGCGTGAAATTTTTTTCTCTCACCCTTTGCCAAGCCAGTGAAGGCATTAGAGAAGTCTCAGCGATCCGTATTGACATAGTGGCGTATGAGGTAATCATGGAATAAAGGGACGGTGAAGTCGATATCGCCATGTGATGGGCTATATATCATCCCTTTTTGAATAATTTTCGCGCGTCTTGGGCCCAGGCTTTGATGCGTTTCCCCCAATGCGCCTGCCACATCAGAAGCGCGATAAGGGCCAGGACCTAATTTGGCCATTTCGATCACATACTCGCGCTCTTTTGGAGTTAGTCGATCGAACCGAACCTTGAAAAATCCTTCGTCCAATCGTTTGGTCGCCGCTTTTGCAGCCATTAAAGCGTCAGACTTCTTGATTTCCTCGCCCACCGCAATGTTCCAACACTGATAACCCCATTCTTGTAAAAAATAGGGATAGCCTTTGGTTTGTTCGAGAATTTCCTCGATAGCATCCACCTCAATTCGTTCACCTTCACTTTCAATGGGTTGTCGAATAGCGATTTCTGCATCAATCGGCTTGAGCGGTCCTACCGCTTGATAATTAAACAGTCGCTCGGCATACGACTTGGCATTGCCAGAGAGCGCGGCGACCTGAGGCAAACCCGCCCCAAAAAACAATACCGGCAAATCCTTTTGATTCACTTTGTGCAGCGCGACGATCAGCGCCGCAAGATCTTGCCCCCTGAGGTATTGAACCTCATCAATTAGCAGCGTCCAGGCTTTGCCAGCAGCCTTGGCGGCCTCTCCAACACGGGTCAACAATTCTGGTAAATCTTCCTCCAGCGCGCCACTGTCGGCAACGCCAATTTCTGGCTCGACGGCGATAGATGTATCACCGAATGACACTTTGATGACCGATACAAATGAACGCAATGCCCTTAATGCATCATGAGCCTTGGCCTTTGCGCTTTCATGGGCAGAGAGTTTGCGTAAGACCTGATGGATTTTTGGGACGAGTAATTCACTCAATGCTTTCCCCTCAGGCGCCTCAATGTAAGACGTCAGATGGCCTTCGTGCTCGGCCATTTCTTCGATTTTGGACAGCAGCACCGTCTTGCCAACGCCACGCAAGCCCAGTAAGACCTGTGAACGACTGGGCTTTCCGAGCAAGGCCCGTTGAATGGCTGTACGCGCTTCAAAGACGATTTCATCCCGACCCGCCAATTCGGGAGGACGACTGCCCGCACCAGGGGCAAATGGGTTTCTTACAGCGTCCATGGGCGAACTTTCAAGATGCCTACTGGTTGATCAATATAACTAAGTATAACACTGTATATCAATATCATGATATACATTGATAGACTTTGATCACTTTCAAAACGCTCACCTTAGTCATACCCTCGGTACAACCCGAATGCTGAAGTTTGATGTTTTTGTTAGATTTGTCGTATTCAAATACAACAAAGGCGCAGACATGGGTGACTACACCAATATGGCGGGTTACTACGATGTGATCATGACCTCGGGGTATTACGACTACCCCAAGATCGTTGACCACCTGTTACCGCACCGCAAAAACGGCAGCATTTTGGAGATTGGTTGCGGCACCGGCCTGATACTGGAAGAACTGGCCAAGCGCCAACCCGATCTGGCCATCACGGGCATCGACCTGACGGCCTCGATGCTGGCGATCGCCAAAAAACGCCTCGCGCCCTTCCCCACCGTGTCGCTGTCGCGCCAAAACATTGCCGAGCTAAAGCTGAAAGACACCCACGAACTGGCGTTTTCTTATGGCGGCGTCTGGTACTTTGTGATCGACGGCGACCAAGAACCCTTCCTGGTCAGCCACATCGCCGACGAGCAGGCCAACCACATTGGCTTTGAAAAACTCTCCAATAGCATGGCCGTGGGCGGCACCCTGTTGCTGGGCATCCAGGGGCCGCACCACAACTACGCGCGCCCAATCTCGAACGGCATGGTGTATTCGCAAGTCATCGAACCGACCGACATCGGCTTTACCAAACACTATTACCTGGACGACGGCCCGCATCGCGTGGTGGACCAAACCATCCAATACCGCACCTACAACTTTTCCGATGCCCGAAGCCTGATGGCCAGCTACGGTTTTGAGTACCGCCCCACCGACAGCGCGAGCCGACTGTTCCTGCAATTTGAGAAAGTGACTTGATGAGCGCTGCCAAACCGACCCTGTTCTTTGTGGGCGTCGGGAACATGGGCCACCCGATGGCGGCCAATTTGATACAAGCCGGCTACACGCTGTGGGTCCACGACCTGGCCCCCGATAAAGCCCGCGACCTGATCGAGATGGGGGCCACTTGGGCCCCCAGTCTGGCCGAGGGCTGCGCCCATGCCGAGGTGATCATGACTTCGCTGCCCGGCCCGGTGCAGGTGCGCGAAGTCATGCTCGGCCCCCAAGGGGTGCTGGCCCACGCTCGACGCGGCAGCACAGTGATCGAT
>CAYMJT010000004.1:0-47774 GCA_964390775.1 uncultured Bordetella sp. | reverse complement strand
GGTGCCAGGACGGGATTTGGCATCGCGCAATAGATCAGCCAAGGTTTTATAAGGGCTACTGCTGCTCACGGCGATCACCTGAGGTGATTGCACCAATTGAGCCACTGGCTCAAAGGCACGCAAACCGTCATAGGGCAAATTGGTCCTCAGTTTGGCGTTGATGGTCAGGCTATTGGCTATCACCAGCAATGTATAGCCGTCGGCAGGCGATTTGGCCGCCATGGCCCCAGCAATGACCGTTCCACCGCCCGGCTTGTTGTCCACCACAATCGATTGCGCCCAGCGCTTGGACAGGTGTTGGCTGACCACC
Source organism: uncultured Bordetella sp. (assembly GCA_964390775.1). Classification (GTDB taxonomy): domain Bacteria; phylum Pseudomonadota; class Gammaproteobacteria; order Burkholderiales; family Burkholderiaceae_C; genus Limnohabitans. Next base: position 47,464 of record CAYMJT010000004.1, on the reverse strand, counting down.
CGCACCAAGGTATCGGCAGAACCCCCTGCTGGGAACGGCACAATGATACGCACCGGTTTATTCGGATATGGGGTGACTTGCGCCAGGGTGCTGAGCGGTCCAGCACCCATCACCCATGTCAAGGCCAGAGCAATGAGTCGTTTCATGAGAACTATTCTGACCTCGCTTGGGATTTTTGGCAACTCGACTCACTGTCCCAATACTTGCTGCCAAACCTCATCGGGCGGGGTCGAGGCATCGCCCCGCCAGCCCACGATTTGATCTGGACGGATCAGGGTCAAGGGTGCCTGGTAGAGGTCGCGCAAGGTGTGGTCATCCATTTCGACCGCGGTGAATTGCAGTCCTCTTTGGGCGGCGCTGTCGCGCCAGGCCTGAAGCGAGTTGGGCTCGAGATGCAAAACCAGCAAGGTCCAATCGCGCCCGAAGGTGTCATACAGTGATCGGCCATCAGGCAACCAGGCATGGGGTGGGCGCCCCCCCGGCTTGGCACTGGGCACATAGGTATTCGCTTGGTCCGGGGGCGATGGGGCAGGGTCTGGCGCAATCACTGGGCTAGCGTCGTAGCGCCCACCGAAGGTCACCCCAGGTATATTGAACTCCAATCGGACATGGGCATTGAAATGCTGGCCAGCCTGCTCACGCAGGACTCGCCCCGACTCGGAATCGGCTTCCAATTCAGGCGTGGCTGGAAACAATCCGACCGAATCGGCGAATTGCCGCGCATAGCCTGTGTTGCGCAGCGCCAAGGGCTTGCGCTCAAGTTCATAACTGTCGAGCAAACCCAAACCGGCCTGTCCACGCAAAGTCGCTGCCAATTTCCATCCCAGATTGACCGCATCCTCTACCCCCGTGTTGTAGCCCAAGCCACCGGTCGGCGTGAACAGATGAGCGGCGTCCCCGATCAAAAAAACCCGGCCTCGTTGCAAAGACTCAGCCACCAGGGCATGGCCAGCCGTCCAAGTCTGACAATTCAAAATTTCCATCGGCATGTCAACACCCAAGGCCTGTCGCAGCACGAGCCGGGCTTCGGTGTCTGTCCATGATTCTGCGTTTTCGTGTTCATGCAAAGAGGCATGAAAGGCAAACTCATGGACCCCGTCGACCGAAGCCAGCAATGCGCGACGCTCGTGGTTCACCGTGACGTACATCCAAGCGCGTGGGTGCGGCATGCGTTGGTAGAACTCGGGCAGGCGAACATAGACAGCAAACATTTGTCCACCCATATAAGCGCGTTTCATGCCCGTGGCGCCGCCATAGCTGATGCCCAGTTGGTGTCGAACGCCACTGCGCGGACCATCGGCGCCCACCAGATAGCGGGCCCGCACGCTGAACTCGGCTTGCTGCCCCCCTGTGTCCTGGATCAGGGCGCTGATGTGATCGCCTTGATCCTGGAATGAGCGCATCGTCATTCCATAGCGGATCTGGTTGCTGGGCCATTTTTCGGCATGGCGTCGCAGCACTGGTTCGACATATTTTTGCGACACCCGATGCGGTAATTCGGCCGCACTCCACGACCCCCCCATGCTGCGTATCTGGCGCACCGCCTGAGCGGCGGTCGGCAAACTGAGCCGCGCCAACTCATGCTGGGTCAAGCGGGTGAAGTAGGCGATGTCGGTGGGGTGATCGGCTGGCAAACCCAAGGCCCGGACCTCGTGTGCAAAACCCAACCGGCGGTAATGCTCCATGGTGCGCGCCTGGGTCGCATTGGCCTGAGGATTAAAGGCGGTAGACGGTTTGGCATCGACCAAAAGACAAGAGATGCCCCGGGGCCCCAGTTCGTTGGCCAGCATCAGGCCACTGGGACCTCCCCCCACGATGAGAACTTCGGTTTCGATCTGGTTTGGGCTGTGCATGGGGCGAATCGGGAGCAAAGAAACACTCAAAGGAGTGTATCCTCTGGGCGCTGTCGTCTGCGTCCTGAGCTGGGTCTGTGCGCAGCTTGACAATCCGACAAAGGCAGGAATATGGATTCAACCATGCAAGAACAATGGCGCATACGGCAACTGGTCGAGAACTGGGCCGTATGGCGCGACGCCGGTCTGTGGGACCGCTTTCGCACCGTCTGGCATGAAGACGGGGTGATGATGGCGACCTGGTTCCAGGGGCCCTATGAAGAATTCATCCGTGTCACCATTGAGGGCTGGAACAAAGGGGTCAGCATTTTGCATTTTCTGGGCGGCTCATCCATTGATGTACAAGGCCCACGCGCCATCGCGCAAACCAAGATGACCATTTCGCAACGCGGGCCCGTCGAAGGCGTCCTATGCGATGTGGTCTGCACCGGTCGTTTTTATGATTTTTTTGAACAACGCCAGGGACGTTGGGGTCTGGTGCATCGACAGCCCATCTACGAAAAAGACCGCATCGATCCGATCGACCCAGCGGCGGTCTTGAAGCTCGACGCCCAAGCCCTGTCGCAATTCCCCGAAGGCTATCGCCACTTGGCCTACATCCAGACCCGCATTGGTTACAAGGTCAAAATGGATATGCCACAACTCAAAGGGCCGATCGTCGAAGAACTTTATCACCGGGGTGCCGATTGGCTGGCCGGCCACCCTCTGCAACGCTGATTTTTGGGAGTCTTTATGCGCAACTTGAACCAACACAATATCACCGATGCCGTCCTGGCAAGTTTTGCCAATACGCCTGATCCCAGACTGAAGGAAATTATCAGCAGCCTGATCAAGCACTTGCACAACTTCGCTCGCGATGTGAAACTGACCGAAGAGGAGTGGTTTCAGGGCATCCAATACCTGACCGCCACCGGCCACAAATGCACCGGTACGCGACAAGAATTCATTTTGCTGTCTGACGTGCTGGGTCTGTCCATGCTGACCATCGCCATGAACCAAGACAAACCCGCTGGCTGTACCGAAGCCACGGTATTCGGGCCTTTTTTCCTGGAGGAAGCGCCACGCTATGAACTGGGTGCCGATGTCTCCAATGGTGCCAAGGGTGCCCCTTGCTGGGTTGAAGGTCGCATCCTGGGGATGGAAGGCGAGCCCATTCCCAACGCCACCATCAACGTCTGGCAAGCCGACGACGATGGTCTATATGATGTGCAATACGAGGACTTGGGTCACTCGCAAGCGCGTGGCATCCTGAAGTCGGACGCCCAGGGCCGCTACTACTTTAAAACCATCGTCGCCGAACCCTACCCCATTCCCACCGATGGGCCAGTCGGGGTGCTGCTCAACGCCACCAAACGCCACCCCTGGCGCCCGGCTCATTTGCACTTCATGGTTGAAGCCCCTGGTTATCAGCGCCTGATCACCCATGTGTTCCGCGACAAAGACGGCTATCTGGACTCGGATGCAGTGTTTGGTGTGCGTCAGTCGCTGATTGCTGACTGGGTGCAACAAGCCGATGGCACTTACCGCATGGATTACGACTTTATTTTGCCCAAGCTGGGTGCCCGGTAAAGTTGTCGGATGTGGTCCGACTGGATATACACCGATCCGCTGTTTTATCTGGCGGCCATACCCGCCATTTTGCTGATTGGCATCAGTAAGAGCGGTTTTGGCTCTGGCTTTGGCAGCTTGGCGGTGCCCCTCATCGCCCTGACCGTCACCGTGCCCGAGGCCGCTGCGGTCTTGATGCCACTGCTTTTTGTGCTCGATTTATTGGCCTTGCGCGCTTATCGGCAAGCGTATGACAGCGCCCTGCTGCGGCTGCTTTTGCCGTGGTCGATGGTCGGGGTCTTGATCGGCTTTTTGTTATTCAAGTATTTGAACGCCCACACGGTCGAAGGGGTGGTGGGTATATTCGCCTTGGTATTCGTTGCTCAACGGATCTTGTTTCCCCCCAGCCCGCAAGGGGTGATCTTGCCTCGCTGGATGGGCGCCACGCTGACCGCCATGTCGGGGTTCACGAGCTTTATCGCGCACGCTGGCAGCCCGCCGCTCAATGCCTATGTGCTGCCCATGCGCCTGGCTCCAATCACTTATGCCGCCACCATGGCGGTGCTTTTTTTCTGGGTCAATCTCTCCAAATGGGTGCCCTATGCCTATCTGGGCCTGTTTGATGCGCGCGGGTTTGTCACGGCGCTGCTCCTGATTCCAGTCACCCCCATCGGCATCTGGATCGGGATTCGGCTGGCGCGGCGCATGTCGCCGAAATTGTTTTATGCTTGCGTTCAGGCCGGCATGGCCTTGACCGGTTGCAAATTGGTTTTTGATGGATTCATACGCGGAGCCTGAGATGCGCGTTTTCAACACCCTGGAAGAATTGGCCGCGTGTGTCGGCCAGGAAGTGGCGGTCAGTGACTGGATCGAGGTGAATCAAGAGCGAATCAATCAATTTGCTCAAGCCACCGGTGATCATCAATGGATACACGTCGACCCCGAGCGTGCCAAGGCGGGGCCCTTTGGAAGCACCATTGCCCATGGTTTTTTGACCTTGTCCCTGATGCCTTTGTTTTTTGACTCTGCGATGCGGGTGGCCAACGTGCGCATGGGGGTGAATTACGGGGTCAACAAAGTTCGTTTCACCGCCCCCGTTGTGGTGGGCTCTCGTTTGCGCGCCCGCATCCAGCTCAAATCGGCCGAACCCCTTGAGGCGCAAGGCTATCAAATGACGCATACGGTCACAGTCGAACGCGAAGGCAGCGAAAAACCCGTTTGTGTGGCCGAAACCATCGCCCGGCGTTACGTCTGAGCCAGGTTCAACGCAAGCGTCGCACCTGTTCGTTCAACGCCGTCCAAGCCGGCAAATCTGGCGCATACCTGCGCCGGGTATAGGCCACGATGTCGGCGATCTGCGCATCGTTCAACGCATGCCTGAAGGCCGGCATGAACCCCACCTCAGGATGGGGGGGGTGTTGCAAACCGTCCAGAATGGTCCGAATCAAGTTGTCGGGCGCAGCGGCTCGAATCTGTGAATTCAATGCCAGAGGGGTGTTGACCCCCAAGAGTCGTGGTCCATCGCCGTCATGGTGACAGCTGCCACAACTGCCCTCAAATTGACGCTGCTGGGCGTTGGGCCAGGGGGCTTGCTGGACAGCCCGCTCCACCGCCTGGCGGGCCCAACGTTCGCTGACCTGCGGGTCGGCTTGGGCACTGGCTGGGTTCAGGCTGGCCAAATAAGCGGCCATATCGCGAATCACCGAATCGGGCACAGCCTGCATCTCGCGCACGATCTGGGCCATGGGCCCACCGGCCACTGCATGCCATGGGCTGTGCCCATGGCGCAAATAGTTAAAAAAGGCTTGCTCACCCCAAGGCACTGCAGATCGGTTCAGGGCATTGAGCGCCGGGGCATGCCAACCATCGACTTCGGCCCCTTGCAGGTGGGATTGTTCGCGCGCGGCCCCCAGCGCGTTGCGTGGCGTGTGACACTCGCCGCAATGTCCGATGGTCTGAACCCAATAGGCCCCCCGGTTTTGGGCTTCGTTCAAAGTGGGGTCAGGCACAAAGGGTTGCGGCACATGGAATAAACCGTTCCAGACCGACATCAGTGGGCGCCAAGCCACGATGCCACGCATTTCGGGCTCGGGGGTCATTTGACGCACAGGGGTTTGCGACATCAGGTGAGCATACAAATCGAGTAAATCGCCCTCGCTCATGCCGGCAAACGAGGTATAGGGGAAGGCGGGGTAAAGCCGATGGCCGTCGCGCGAAATCCCTTCGCGCATGGCACGTGCAAAAGCCTGAAACGACCAGCGACCCAAACCCGTGTCCGGGTCTGGCGTCAGGTTGGTGGTATAGACCGTGCCGAAAGGGGTGATGATGGGTCGCCCACCCGCATTGCGCACCCCTTCTGAGGCCGTGTGACAGCCGGCGCAATTGCCCAAGGCCGCCCATAGACGGCCACGCTCTATTTGCTCGGCGCTAAAGCGGCTGAGTTCGGGTCTGGCAATTTCGGGCAGACTGGCTCTCCAGCCCAGAGCGGCGGCGGCCACCGCCAAAGACCCCAAAACGGTAGCACCCAAGCGCGTCAGCCAATGGCGCGAGCGACTGCGCCCACTCACCGAGGCTGGCTGAACCGGATCGGGGTCTACGGTGTCGGCCTCAGGAGCACGAGCCGGCTGAGTGACTTCGTCACTCAGCGGATGCAGTGCGGCGCGAACCACTTCGGGGGTAAAGGGCGGCTGGCGAAATCGGATGCCCGTGGCATCGAAGATGGCGTTGGCGATGGCCGCCGTACCAGGGACCGAGGAGGATTCACCCGCCCCCAGTGGCGCTTCATCGGGCCGGGGCATTTGAAACACTTCAATGACCGGCACTTCCCTGAACTGCAAAATCGGGTAAGCACCCCAATCGGTGCTGGTCACCGCCCCGGTTTGCGGGTCGGTGCTGACCTGCTCTTTCAAAGCCCGGCTGGTGGTCTGAATGACATTGCCGTGAACTTGGTGTTCGATACCGGCGGGGTTGATGGTGAGGCCCGCATCGTGCCCCACCACCACACGCTTGACATGTACCTCTCCGGTACGGGAATGAACCTCGACATCGGCCACCCAGGCCGCCCAGGCGGCACCAAATCCAGGCCATTTGCTGTGGACATATCGCGCGTATGCGAAACCTTGTCCTTGCAACCATTCGCCCTTGGCAGGGGTTTGTTGGGCCTGTGTGTGGGGCCTCCAACCCGCTCGCTCGGCGGTGGCCTGCACCAACTCCCGGGCCCTGGGGTCGTGCAAATACTGCAAGCGGTACTGCACGGGGTCGATGCCGGCGGCATGTGCCAACTCATCCACATAGCTTTCATGGGCGAAAGAGTTGGGCAGGGCCGATACACCACGCAACCAACTGGCTCGCAACAGGGGCGCCATGTCATGAACCGTCACCCTCAGATCCTGATAAGCATAGGGCGGTCGTGCAGTGCGATCACCCATTTCATAGGCCTGCGCCGTGGCCTTGACACGGCCAGTCAGCAACAAAGCCAGTGTCGGCGCCCCATTGGAGGGGTAGGCGGTCTCAAAGTCATAGCCCAAGGCTTGCCCTTCGGGTCCCAGCCCTCCGCGTATGTGCATCCATTGCGCCGCGCCTTTGGGGTCCCAGGTGTTTTCTTGCTCGCGAGTCAGTTGAACCCGAACGGGTGCTTGGACGGCACGCGACAACAGCGCGGCATCGGCAGCGACATCGTCTGCGCCATTGCGGCCATAACATCCTGCCGCCTCCATGCGGACCACATCCACCTCGGTGTCGGCGATTTGCATCAGGGTCGCCAGATCGCGGCGCAAGACATGCGGGTTTTGCGTTCCGGCCCAAACCCGTAGACGAATGTGCGGGGCTTGCGGGTCAGACCCATCGATCCAATGGGCCAAGGCGCAAGAGGGACCGAGACTGGCGTGCATTTGATAAGGCCAGATGTAAGTGCGATCCAAAACGGCCTTGGCCTGTCCCATCGCCTCATCCACCCTGCCCTCGTCCACCAAACGCCTGGGGGTGCTGGGATTGGACCGCAAGGCCTGTTCCAGATCAGTCACATCGGGCATGCGCGGCCAAGGCTTCCAATTCACAGCCAATTCAATCATGGCACGCTCAGCGTGTTCTTCCCGTTGCGCCACCACGCCCACAAAGTCTCCCTGCACCACCACCGCGCGCACGCCTGGAATATGTCCCACACTGGACGGGTCTGCACCCAAGAGGGTATGACCAATGAAGTCACCATGATCAGCGCCAGCATAAGGAGGACGAACCACGCGGCCATGCAAGACACCCGGCCAACGCATGTCGTGGACAAAGGCGGGCTCACCGCTGGCCTTGGCTGGAATATCGACCCTGGGTACCGACTGGCCAATCCATCGGTGTTGCGCAGCCGGTTTGAGCGGGGTTTGCAGATCCAATTCAAGGCGCACACCCTCGTCTGGTAACACGTCGGCGAAATGGGCTTGTCGTGGCCCCAGGCTGACCTCGCCGTTGTGCCAACTCAACTCCGAGACCGGGCAAGCCCAGGTTTGCGCCCACAAGCTCAAGAGGTATTGCCGCGCCTGCGCTGCCGCACGTCGCAAAGGGTCCGCATGGATCTGGATTGAAGCACTGGCAATGGTGGCCCCTTGGTTCGGCGCGACCTCGGTGCTGCCCATGACCAGCCAAACCGATTCCAACGGTAAATCGAGTTCCTCGGCCACGCATTGAGTGAGCGCGGTGCGTAAACCCGTGCCCAAATCGACGTGACCGCACAAGGCGGTCACCGAGCCATCACGCCAAACCACCAGCAAGGGCTCTGGCCCCTCGCCGGGGTTGCTGGCCACAAAGCTAGGCTGTCCTGGCACCGTGGGGGCTGGTGGCACCGGGTGACGCCAGACGCACAAAACCCCTTTAGCCTGCACTATGGCTCGGCGACTCAGGGTTTGGCGGGCCAGCATGCCTAAGCCTTCCGACCCTGAATTCGACGCGCCGCCAATCGAACCGCCGCCATGATTTCGACATGGGTGCCGCATCGACACACATTGGCCGACAAGGCCCGCACAATGTCGGCATCGCTGGGGTCGGGTTGATCGCGCAGCAATTGGGCTGCCATCATGACCATGCCGTTCAAACAATAGCCACATTGCGCGGCTTGTGCCTGTACAAAGGACTCGGGCACCACTTTCAGTTCGGCCGCCAGTCCTTCCAGCGTGGTGATATCGCGCCCTTGCATTTCCAGCGCCGGAATACAACAGGATCGAGCCGCGACACCATCGACCCAGACCGTACAGGCGCCGCATTGACCGAGTCCGCAGCCCAGGCGCGGGCTGTTGAGCCCGCAGTCGTTGCGCAATACATGCAGCAAGGTGGCCGCCGAAGTCAGCGCCAAAGTCTGCTCCTGGCCATTGACCCGGCAACGCAAGGTTTCGCTACGCAGTGGCGGCGGTACGGCGGGACTCATACGCTTAAATACAGCCTTTGCGTTTCGGTGTCACGCACCAGTTCGCTCATCGGGGCCTGGTGTCTGATTTGCCCTTTCTCCAAGACATAGGCACGGTCACTGACCCACTGGGCAAAATGCAAATTCTGCTCAGACAACAAAATACTGACCCCTTCGCGCTTGAGGGCCATGATCATGTCGGCCATTTGTTCGACGATCACTGGCGCCACCCCTTCCGAGGGTTCATCGAGCAAGACCAGCAAAGGGTTGCCCATCAAGGTGCGGGCCACGGTCAGCATTTGCTGCTCACCGCCGCTCATGCGCCCCCCCAAACGCTGTTGCATCTCCCCAAGGTTGGGGAACAACGCGAACAACTTTTCGTGCGTCCAGTGCGGGGCTGGCGAACCATCTGGGAAGTGACGTGGTTTTTGTCGACCCACGTCCAGATTCTCCAACACGGTCAGATCGGTGAAGATGCGTCGGTCCTCTGGCACAAAACCCAAACCCTGGCGTGCCACCTGATGCGCTTGGGACTGCGAGATGTCTTGCCCCAAGAAGCGGATCCGACCCGAGCGGCGCGGCATCATGCCCATCAGTGCTTTCAGAGTGGTCGATTTGCCAGCACCGTTGCGCCCCATGAGCGCCACCACTTCGCCGCGACCGACTTCAAGTTCAAGGTCAAACAGAATTTGCGCGGCGCCATACCAGGCATTGAGCCCTTGAGCATGTAGCAATATGTCATGGCTCATGTTCGAGCCTCAAAGGTCTTGCCGCTGCCGAAATACACCTCCTGGACTTTGGGGTTTTGTCGTATGTCTTGGGCGCTACCTTCGGCGATCAAACGCCCGCGCGCCAAAACGATGATGCGATCGGCAAAGCCAAACACCACATCCATGCTGTGCTCGGTGAACAGTACAGCCAAGCCGCGCTGGTTAACCAGCTCGCGGGTCAAAGCCATGAGCTTGTTGCGCTCAGCCGGTGCCATGCCAGCCGTGGGCTCGTCCATGAGCAATAAACGGGGCCGATTGGCCAGGGCGATGGCCAGCTCCAAGCGTTTGACATCCCCATATGCCAATTGACTACAGGGACGGTCGGCTTGCTCTTGGAGACCCACTTGCGCCAACAACTCCAGGGCCTCGGTACGGCGATATTGGGTGGCACGACGCCATACATTGAACAGTCGAGCGTCGGCAGATAAAAAAGCCATCTGAACATTTTCGACCACCGTCAAAGTGGCAAAAGTCTCGGCAATCTGGAAAGTGCGGCTCACGCCCATTTGCCAAATTTGACGCGGCTTGAGTCCCACCAGGTCTTTGCCATCGAGCCGGACATGGCCGCTGTCGGGTCGCAACTGGCCATTGACCATATTGAAGGTGGTTGATTTGCCTGCGCCGTTGGGCCCGATCAGGGCCAGCAATTCACCTGGGGCCACCTCAAATCGGATGCCATCGACGGCCCGGTTACCGCCAAACGATTTGCCCAGATTGTCCACCTGCAACAGGCTCATGGGCGCACCCCCGCGCGCGCGCGCCACTGTGACCACCAAGTGCTGCAAAAGCCAGCAATCCCCTGCGGGAAGGCCAACACCAACAACAAAATGATGGCCCCCAGCAAAGCCCGCCAGTAGTCGGTGCTGCGGGCAATGACGTCTGATAGCCAGGTGAAGCTGACTGCACCGACCAAGGGGCCAGCGACCGTCTGTACACCACCCAGCAGCACCATGACCAGACCATCGACCGATTTCGCCACCCCCAGTGCATCGGGAGAGATGCTGCCCTTGGAAAATGCGAACAGAGCGCCAGCCAGGCCGGCAAACAAACCTGCAATGGCAAAACCCACCCATTGCACACGCTTGCCGTCTATGCCGATGGCATCGGCGCGCAAAACCGAATCGCGGGTCGCCCGCAAGGCATACCCCAAGGGGGCGAACAAAATACGACGCAGCAAGTAAATCCCCAACAAGCTCAAGGCCAGGGTCAAATAAAAATAAGTGACCTTGTCGCTGAAAGTCTGACTCGGCCACACACCGGTCAAACCGTTGGAGCCTCCAGTGAACTGATCCCACTGGAAACAAATCGACCAGAGGATTTGCCCATAGGCCAGGGTCAGCATGGCCAAATAAACGCCCGAGAGCCGAACACAGAACCAACCAATCAGCAAGGCTGCCAAGGCGGTGATCAGAGGAGCCAGCGTCAGGCTGAGTTCCATCGGCAGGCCCGCCCGCAAAACCATGAGCGCTGCCACATAGGCGCCCAAGCCGAAATAAGCCGCATGGCCAAACGAGTGCATGCCTGCGGGCCCCATGATGAAATGCAAACTGGCGGCAAACAGCGCCGCCGTGAGCAAATCGATGGCCAGTACCGTGGTGTAGGGTGAGCCTTGGGTCATGCTGGGCAGCGCCAAAAGCAATAACACCATCACCGCCCACACCGCCATCTGGACTGCTCCCCCCAGCACCAGCGGTTGCTCACCCGCTATTTGATGTCTGGGCACCCCCTGCGGACGACCCAACAAACCCCAGGGGCGAACCATCAACACCACCGCCATGACCAGAAATTCGGCCACCAGGGTGAGTTTCGAAAAAGCGAATGAAACGCCAAAGATTTCTTGCGTTCCTATGCCCACGCACAGCGCCTTGATTTCGGCAATGATCAAGGCCGCCACATATGCCCCAGGGATGGAGCCCATGCCACCGACCACCACGACCACAAAGGCGTCGCCGATGGTCAGCATGTCCAGGCCCAAATTGGCGGGTTCGCGTGGCAACTGAATGGCGCCGCCCAAACCCGCCAGAAAGCAACCCAAAGCGAATACCGCCGTGAACAACCAGCTTTGATGAATGCCCAGGGCGCCCACCATCTCGCGATCCTGGGTGGCCGCCCGAATCAGGGTCCCAAAACGGGTTCGTGTCAAAAGCAGCCAGAGCATGCCCAGCACACAGGGCCCAACCACGATCAGGAACAGGTCGTAGCTAGGGAAGCGTCGCCCCAAGATGTCGACCGAGCCAGCCAGTCCGGGCACCCTGGGACCCAACAGGTCTTCGGGTCCCCAAATCCACAAGGCCGCATCCTTGATGATCAGCACCAAGGCAAAAGTCCCCAGCAATTGAAACAACTCAGGGGCTTTGTAAATGCGGCGCAAAATCAATATTTCGACCACGGCCCCCAGCACCCCCGTGGCCAGCGCAGCCAACAAGAGCAGAGGCCAAAACGACCAAGCCAAACCCCAACTGCGCCCCCAGTGCTCGATCAGGGTGTAGGCCAAATAAATGCCCACCATGAAAAAAGAACCGTGGGCGAAGTTGACGATGCGGGTGACCCCAAATATCAGGGACAAACCCGCCGCCACCAAAAACAAGGAAGACGCACCGGCCAAGCCGTTCAGTCCTTGAACCACCAGGCCGGAAAAATCCATGTTCAAAAATCAGCGCAGTCTTCAGTTGGCTGGCCGCAGTTTGGCCACTTCATCGTCTTTGGGCTGGAAGGCGGCGCCATCGGCATAACGGTAGTCCACCATCACGCCCTTACCGCCCTCGTTCTTGATGCGCCCCACATAGGCGCCCATGGTGGACTGGTGATCTTGCGGGCGGAAGGTCACCTTACCGAAAGGTGAATCCATGGTCATGCCACGAAAGGCCGTCACCAATTTCTCGGCATCGGTACCACCGGCTTTGCGTATGCCCGTGGCCAGGGCCTGAATCATGCTGTAACCGACCACCGAACCCAGGCGCGGGTAGTCGTTGAATTTTTTCTGATAAGCCGCCAAGAAAGTGTTGTGCTCGGGGGTCTTGATGCCGTTCCAAGGATAGCCCGTGACAATCCAACCATTGGGCGTCTCGTCTTTGAGTGGGTCGAGGTACTCGGGCTCGCCCGTCAGCAAACTGACCACCTCGCGACCTTGGAACAAACCCCGAGTGTTGCCCTCGCGCACAAACTTGGTCAGATCGGCGCCAAACAGCACGTTGAAAATGGCATCGGGTTTGGCATCGGCCAAAGCCTGAGCCACTGCACCCGCATCCACCTTACCCAGGGCAGGGGCTTGCTCGGCCACAAACTCGACATCGGGTTGCGCGGCCTTGAGCAGCTTTTTGAAAGTCGCTACAGCCGACTGCCCGTATTCGTAATTGGGGTAGACCACCGCCCAGCGCTTTTTCTTGAGCTTGGCGGCCTCTGGCACCAGCATGGCCGCCTGCATATAGGTCGAGGCGCGCAAGCGGAAGGTGTATTTGTGGCCGTTTTCCCAAACGATTTTGTCGGTCAAGGGTTCGCCAGCGAGGAAAAAGAATTTCTTTTGCTTGGAAAAATCGGTCAATGCCAAACCGATATGCGATAAAAAGGCGCCAGACAAGACTTCGACCCCTTCGCGCGACACCAATTCCTCAGCAGCACGCACCGCATCGCCAGGGTTGGCGTTGTCGTCGCGAATGATGAGCTGAATCTTTTTGCCGTTGACGCCACCGGCGGCGTTGATTTCGTCTACCGCCAATTCCATGCCTTTTTTGTACGGCTCAAGGAATGCGGGTTGTGCCTTGTAACTGTTGATCTCACCGATCTTGATCACGCCTTGGGCCATGGCCTGGCCCAGGCCCAGGGCCAAACCGAGAGCCACTGTGGCTCGACTGATGTGTTGCAAAGGCTTCATGAAGTCTCCTTGGGGTTGGTGAAGAAATGACTAACGCAAACCATTAACGCAGGCCGTCCTTGCCCACGATCTCGCTCACTTGCAGGCCACCCACTCGGGGGTGTGGACGGCCACTATCGGTCACGGCGACGGCGACCAGAATTTCATCGGCAAAAGGGGCGTCGGTGATGCGCGCTTCCACGGCATCGAAATGACTGCGCACAAAAGCAGCATCCTTATGTCCCAGGGGCACATCGATCGGGGTGCCCATGCCGCCACGCTTTTTGGCCGAAGGCACCAAAGCCGCCCCTTTTTCGACCGCGATGCGCAAAGGCGCGCCCAGCTTGGGGTGTAACACGGCAGCGGCGTGTTCGAGCTCTCCGGCCTCACCCACCACGGCTGCTTTGCCATAACTTTGGGCTTGCCCAGGTTCGATGCCCAGCGCCTGCACGCAGCGACGACCCAGCAAATCGCCGAGTTCTTCGCCGATGGCGATCAATTCATCGAGTGCTTCCTGGTACTTCCCGGCATAAGGGTTGCGAATCACCGCCATGGCCAAGGCCCGCCGGGTCGCAGGCTTGACGGGTCGGCCTCCCTCGGCATGGGTCTCTTCGACGCTGACAACCAGTTTTCGGATTTCGACTTTCATGCAGCAAGGTCTCCTTGAATGTCCGCTTCCCAATACGATTCAAGCCCACAAGCAGCGTATCGGTTTTGGCAAGCGATCAGGGCAGCATGAATCAAACCCCGATCCACCAATCCCTGAGCATACGCAAGTCCACGCCCCAAGGCGGTCGTGATTTCCCCAACCCCTAAGGCCGGCACATGACAAGTCACCAAAATTTCGCCCAGATCGCTGTCGTCGCGCACGGTGTGGGCCGGACGACGCACCACCCCAGGATGTTCGATATTGACCCGGTTGGCAATCATGGTGGCCGCCGCATCGGCGCCAGCGGCACTGGCCGCCAAAACCGTCACGCTGTCGGCAATGCCCCGCGACAGGCTACGTCCCGACCAGCCGCTGGTGGCCACCCCACGCACCGGCATGGAGTGATGAATCACAAAGCGGGCATCGGGACGGATGGGCACGCCATCGTGCCCTGCCCACCAAGCCGACGGGGCGTCACTGACCAGCCCCATAGACCAACTGGCCCCGGGTGACAAATGCAAGGCAATGTCACCGCCATTGTTGATGGCCGCCCGCCGCACCCCTGGTAATTCAAAATGACGCAACAAGCGTTGCGATACAGCCCCCGCCACAGCGGCCATCGGGGTGATAAAACCCGCATCATCATGGCCGGCCAGGGCATGACACGCCTGCCACATGATTTTGGCCACAGGACCCTGAAGGGGATTGATGTCCTCGGGGCGAATAGATCGCCGCAACAAAGGCAGTTCTTGCACCAAAGCGGTGAGCATGCCTTCAAACTCGGCCCAGCCGCGCTGGAAGGCGGCCTCCATCACCTCGGGCTCGCCCTCGGCCTGCAAATGCAAATCGATCGGCCCATGACACCATTGCTGACGCCCGGGTTCATGAATAAATCGCTCGGGTGGCATCATCACGGGTCAGCCCAACATGGGTGGATGGTGCAAAGGCCAAGGCTGCGCGTCTGGCGGCGCTTGCCAAAGCAATTTTTGGGGTGCACCGTCGTTATGCCAAGCACCATGACGCAAACTGTCATCGAGGCTGCGCACAAAGCCCATGTGCCCGCCCAGCGCCTGGTAATCGGACAAACGCATGGAAAACTCGATCGGGGCCACGATGGCGGGTGTTGGCACCGAGCCGAAACTATTGAGCGGCATGCGGGTGACATCGGTCATGAGGGTGATGCCCCCACCTGGCCACACATAAGCTGGCGCGCCGCCCATGGTGACATTGACCAACGCTTTCTTGATGGCCAGCGTCAGACGGATCGGGTTGTCGGTCACGCCAGCGCGCAAACTGCCGCCTGCCCCAGCCAAGAACAGCACACTGACCAAAGAGGGCTCACAGTTTTCACCAATCCGCTCCACCACTTGTTTCACGGCCTCTGGCATAGGGGCGGCCTGGGGCCGAAGTTGCTCATCGAGCACATACCAGGCACAGTGCTCACCCGTGGTCGAAGTCATGAGCAAGCGCAGACCCGGCCAAGCTACTTGGGGGTCGAAGGGCTCCAAAATGTCCAGCGGATCGGTGATATCGGTACCGCCCCAACCATCGCCAGATTGGGCCACCTGGAAATAACGACCTGGGGTCGATTTACGCCCACGAATACCGATGCCCGTGGGGCGCATGGTCAAACAGCGGCCAGCCTGGTGCTCGGACAAGACCCCGGTGATGTGATCGTCCACGACCACCACCTCGTCACACAAACCCAACCATTGCTGGGCAAAAATACCCACAGCAGCCGAGCCGCAACCGACACGCATCCGGCGCTCAGGGATGCCGTTGATGATCGGGGCCTTGCCGGCCATTAACGCCACCTTGGCGCCCGCTTCGATATCGACCTCGATGGCTTGCTGGTTGGACAAGAGCTGCATGGCCTCCAAGGTCATGCGTCCTTCTTTCTTGCTGCCGCCCGTCAGGTGATGGACGCCGCCGAGGCTGAGCATCTGCGAACCGTATTCGGCGGTGGTGACGTGACCGATGACCTCCCCCTTGTATTTGACTGAGCTTTGTTCAGGCCCCAAAAAACGATCGGTATCGATCTTCACCTTCAGGCTGCAATAACTGAAAATGCCCTCGGTGACCACCGTCACCATATCGACCCCGCGAACTTTCGAGGCCACAATAAAAGGGGCTGGTTTGTAATCGGGGTAAGTGGTCGAGGCCCCTATGCCGGTGACAAAAAAATCGGGTTCGTCAGCGCGCTCGGGGGGCGGGAGCGCATCGGATTGTGGGCCGACTTGCGACCTGATCTCGAGGGCTTGAGTGTGCCCCGAAGTTTCTGGAGTGCGCCGCAGCCAAACCACAGGGTCCAATCGAACCAGGACCCCAGCCTGGTTGGCGTAACGGTCGCAAGCGCCCGCACGCCCCTCGGAGATCTGGCACAACACCGGACAAGCGTTGCACTCGACCTTGTTGACGGCCATTTGCTCGTTGCGGGGCGCAGCACGTTCGATGCCCAGATGGGGCCGGGTTTCTTCCGGGCCGGGCAGGCCATCGCCTCGTGTGGACTCAGTCATGCCTGATGCCTTGTGGTTGGATGATCATCACTAAAAATCATGAAGCCAGCGCTAGACTCGGCGCTATTGGCTCGTCAAATTTCATGGAGTCAATGCTTCATTTTCATGTTGCAAACACTACATGAAATACAATATATTGCAAACCAACCCATTTCACAATAGGGCTGTCCCGGTGGGATTCCCATCGCCAGAACGCAGAAGACAGGATGTCATGAGCGCCTTTCACCAGGAAAAAGTTTTGTCAGTCCATCACTGGACCGACAAGTTATTCAGTTTCACCACGACGCGCGACCAGGGTTTGCGCTTCTCCAACGGTCACTTCACCATGATCGGCCTCAAGGTCAACAACAAGCCCTTGCTGCGGGCCTACAGCATCGTCAGCCCGAACTATGAAGAGCACTTGGAATTTTTAAGCATCAAGGTGCCAGACGGCCCCCTGACCTCGCGCCTGCAGCATATTCAGGTGGGCGACGAGATCATTGTGGGGCGCAAGCCCACGGGCACTTTGCTAATTGACTATTTGTTGCCGGGCAAGAACTTGTGGATGCTGAGCACGGGCACTGGTATGGCCCCTTTCCTGAGCGTACTCAGAGATCCAGAGACTTACGACAAGTTCGAAAAAGTCATCCTGGTGCATGGGGTCAGAGAGGTCAAAGAGCTGGCTTACCACGATTATTTAACCCAAGAGTTGCCACAGCACGAATTATTGGGCGAGATGGTGCGCGAGCAATTTTTGTATTACCCCACGGTCACCCGCGAGTCCTATGTGCATCAGGGCCGCATCACCGATTTGTTGGAATCGGGGCGGTTGACCGCCGATTTGGGTCTGCCGCAGCTCAATCGTGAGCATGACCGCGTCATGATCTGTGGCAGTCCCCAGATGCTGCGCGATCTGAAAAAAATGCTCGATGACCGTGGCTTTGCCGAGGGCAACACCAGTACGCCAGGTGATTTTGTGATCGAGCGCGCCTTCGCCGACCAATAAAGCCCATACACCCCCATGGCCACGGTCCGCAAAATCGCCTCGACCCCTGCAGTGGGTGTACGCGCTCTGTCGGCCCAGGCCACCCGTGAAAAAATCCTGAAAGCCGCCACCAAGGTGTTTGCGCAGCACGGCTACCAAGGGGGGAGTGTGGACAAAATTTCCCGCGCTGCCAAATCAGTGGATCGCATGATCTACTACTACTTCGGCAGCAAAGAAGGCCTCTTCATCGAAGTCATCGAAGGCATTTATCGCCGCATGAACGAGGCCGAGGCGCAACTCAAGCTCAACAGCCTGGACCCAGTCAAGGCGCTGGGACAGGTCATTGAATTTGTCTTGGGCTATTACCAAAACCACCCCGAATTCATCACGTTGCTCAACACCGAAAACCTATTGCAAGGGCGACACATCAAACAGTCGCCCCGTGCGGCGCAGTATTCCTCACCGGCCATCGCCGTGATCGCCGATGTCTTGGCGCGTGGTCAAGCGCAAGGCCTCTTCAGATCCGACTTGAAGGCACGCGAGGTGTATCTCTTGATTGTCTCGACAGGTTATTTTCTAATGTCCAACCGCTATACCTTGTCAGCCTTTTTGGGCGAGCGGGTTGACACCGCGCAAAATATGCAGGCTTGGAAAGTATTTGTCACCGACACGGTGTTGCGCACCGTGTCGATTTCACCTGCCAAAGGAGACTCGCATGGCCACCGCCACCGTTGAAGAGAAATCGGGCAAAGTTGTCGTACGTCACATCGGATTGATGCTCTCGGGCGACATCGATCAGCCCATCTTGCAAGCCGACACCCTGGTGATTCAAGATGGAATCATCACCGCTGTGGGCCGAGAAAAAGACTGCGACATCGAGGGTGCCAAAACTGTGATCGATGCCAAGCAGACTTGTGTTGCGCCTGGCTTGATCGACAGCCACGTGCACCCGGTCTTTGGCGACTGGACCCCGCGCCAGAATCAACTGGGTTGGATCGACTCCACACTACACGGTGGCGTGACCACCATGATTTCTGCCGGCGAGGTGCACTTGCCGGGCCGTCCCAAAGACATCGTCGGCCTCAAAGCGCTGGCCATCACAGCACAGCGCGCTTTTGCCAATTTTCGACCTGGCGGCGTCAAAGTCTGGGCGGGTGCACCCGTCATTGAAAAAGGCATGACCGAAGACGATTTTCGTGAACTGGCCGCCGCCGGTGTAGGCTTGTTGGGCGAAGTGGGTTTGGGCTCGGTCAAAGCCGGTTACGAGGCCAAAGAGATGGTCGCCTGGGCCCGCAAACACGGCATACAAAGCACGATACACACGGGCGGGCCCTCGATACCCGGCTCAGGCTTGATTGACAAGGATGTGGTGCTGGAAGCCGATGCGGACGTCATCGGGCATATCAACGGTGGCCATACATCGCTGCCAGAATCGCACGTCTGTGAATTGTGCGAAAAGTCAACCCGCGCCATCGAAATCGTGCACAACGGCAACGAACGGGTGGCGATTGCAGCAGCCCGGGCGGCACTCGAGCTGAAGTGTCCACACCGCATCATTTTGGGCACCGATGGGCCCGCTGGTTCGGGGGTTCAGCCTTTGGGTATTTTGCGCATGGTAGCCCTGCTCTCAAGCTTGGCCCAGATACCTGCTGAGTTGGTGTTTTGCTTTGCCACCGGCAACACGGCACGCATCAGGCAACTCAATTGCGGCCTGATCGAAGTCGGCCGCGCCGCCGACCTGGTATTCATGGACCGCGCCCAGCACACTGCCGGCAAGACCTTGCTCGAGAGCGTGCAACTGGGAGATATCCCGGGCATAGGCATGGTCATGATCGATGGTCTGGTGCGCTGCACACGCAGCCGCAACACCCCGCCGGCGACCGAGGTTCCCATCATCGTTTGAGCCCGCTCGCTGGAATGCGGGGCGCTTTGCATTTTTGCATTTCACCCATCCGAACTGTCTACTGTATTAGACAAATCGCCATGTCTTGATCAATTGAAGTAAAATTGAGTATGAAATAGCTTATATACAAATTTTAATTAAATTATTTTAATTATCGGGATGTTGCTAGGCCGATGAATTGCTACTTTGGGACATACTGAATGAGCCCCAAGCATGTGATCTTGTCTTGAGGATTTCATCCACTGCCCTGCTCAGTACATCATGAATACAAACGACACGGCCCCCCCAGCACTTTCAGGCAAACCCAACGGCTCTGACACTTTATTTTTAATCTTCCTGGCCCTGATATTGGTGGCTGTGGTCTGGTTAGGCGGAATTAATTTTCGCGAAGGTCAGCACCTGGAAGATGCCAAACGCAATGGCGAAGCCTGGGCAGCCTGGCTGACCGAAGCTGGCACCAAGCGCATGGAAGAGGGTTTTGAACCCAAGGCCTGTGCCGGGGCTGGAGGCGACGAAAAATCGGGCTCGACTTGGGGCGCCTGTGTGGAACACCTCCTGAAAGAATCTGAACTCAAGGGTCTGGTCAATACCTTTCACAACCAGGCTTTGCAGGTCATCGAAAAATGCGATCGGGGCGATTTATCCACCGCTGGTGGCATTCGATTTGACAACCTGGTGCCCACCCCCCCCGGCTCAGCCGTGCCGATGGTGGTCAACCCTCTCAAGGCCGACGACTCGATCAAAGGCAAATTGCAGATTCGCGTCGTCATCTGTGACAAAGGCGGATATCCGATCAAAGTGGCTGAACTTGAATTCTGAGGTCTGACATGGAAGCACAACAAACACCCGCCCAGTCCAAGATCAGGACCCAGTACATTCAAAACATCGACGTCGCCGAGTTGCTCGGGCATGCGCCCAAGAAAGCCGACATTTCGCGCGATTTGCCCACGCGCAAATGGCTTTACTCCTGGCTTTTGGATCCCAACATCCCTGGGAATATGCAAAAGTCATTCGACAAGTGGCTGGGCATCTTGATCGTGGCCAATTTGTTCAGTCTGGTGTTTGAGCAAGTCCCTGCCATCTTTGAACCCAATAAGCATTTATTTCATTACTTTGATGTGTTCTCTGTGGTGGTGTTCACCATTGAATACGCCTTGCGCTTCTATCTGGCCCCAGAAGACGAAGAATTCAAAAGGAAAAATAGCCCACGCTCGGCCTTTGTATTCAGTCCCTTTGCGATCATAGACTTTTTGGCGGTGGCACCGTTTTATCTGCAAGCCTTTTTGCCCGTCGATTTGCGAGTATTGCGGGCCTTGCGACTGCTGCGAATTCTCAAGCTGTTTCGCATCATCGTGCCGGCCTACCAGGAATTCATCCAGTTGAACCAGGGTCGCAGCTTCCGTCAGCGCGTACACGCCCTGGTGTTCCCATCCAAATTTGGCGGCAAACTGCACGACTTGTTCGACACCTTTATTGCCATTTGGGTGTTGCTCTCGGTGGCCTCGGTCATACTGGAGTCGGTCGATTCGATACACTACATCTTGAATTTGCAATTCATCGTGCTGGACTCCATTGCGGTGGCCATTTTCACGTTGGAATACTGCATGCGCATATATTCTTGCGTGGAAGACCCCAAATATGAGGGCGCATTTCTGGGTCGATTCAAACAAGCCAAGTCCCCCTCTACGTTCATCGATTTTCTGGCCATCTTGCCCTTTTATCTGGAAGTGTTGTTGCACCATGTGATCGATCTGCGCTTCTTGCGAATCTTCCGTCTGACGCGACTGCTCAAGTTGACCCGAAACAGCGACGCAACCGCCGTGCTATTTAGGGTCATCGCCCGCGAATGGCCGGTCATGAGCGCCGCGTCTTTCATCATGGGGCTGCTGCTGATTTTGGCCGCCAGCATGGGCTATTTGCTCGAACACGAGGCCCAGCCCGAGAAGTTTGAGAACATCCCGCAATCGATTTATTGGGCGGTGATTACACTGGCCTCGGTCGGCTATGGCGATATTTCACCAGTGACCCCATGGGGTCGAGCCATGACGGCCGTCGTGGCCTTGCTGGGCATCGGTATCTTTGCGATTCCTGCCGCCTTGCTGGCTTCAGCCTTCAGCGATGAGTTGATCAAAGACCGCGAAAGCCTGAAAGCCAATCTGTTTGCCATTTTGAAAGACGGCAAGATCGAAGCCAAGGAAACCCAGTTCATCCGTGAAGAAGCCAAACGACTGCATCTGAGCGTGGCCGAAATCAATGCCTTGATCGAACAGGTGATCAAGGACAAGGAAATTGAGGACAACCTCAAGTCCTTGCCTTTGCACCTGATTGCTCAGCGGCCCGCGCATGCAATCGAGTATTTCAAAACCTGCATCAGCGAGATCAGGCAGATCGAGATGCATATGGCGCCGGGGGAATTTGAAAATACGGCCAAGGAATTAGACCGTTTGACGGACAGCGAGATGCAGCTATGGCGACAAATACAAGGCAAGACATCACCGTAAACCATGCTGGCCAAGTATCAAAGAACCGTGATGGAGATCCTCGATGGGTCTCCCAAACAGCCGCTGAGCCATTGGGTCGAGATCATGATCTCGAGCGTAGTGCTGATCAACTGTTCAGCCGTGATTTTGGACTCTGTACCCGAAATTCATGCCGAATACAAACATTTTTTCCATGAACTCGAGTTCTGGAGCGTGATGTTTTTTACCGTCGAGTATGTGTTGCGCATCTGGTCGCTGGGCGCACGCTACTCGGCTGAAGAAGGTGGCGCCTGGCGAGGGCGCAGGGGCTACATTTTCAGTCCATTTGGCCTGGTCGATTTCTTTGCCACCATGCCCTACTATCTGCATGTTTTTTTCCCCACGCTGGATTTGCGCATTTTGCGCGTGTTGCGCTTGCTTCGCATATTGAAGCTCTCGAAGTACAACACCGCCCTACAAGACCTGGCATCTGCCGTTTATGCTGAACGTCGGGCGTTTGGATCGGCAGCATTTTTGCTCTTGATCGCCACTGTGGTGTCGGCATCACTGATGCATTTTGCCGAAGGGCACGAGCAACCGGAAGCATTTGGCTCCATTCCACACGCCATTTACTGGGCCATCGTGACGATTACTTCAGGCTACGGCAACGTACAACCGATGACCAAGGCTGGCGAGTTCATTGCCTTATTGACTGGTTTTTTGGGGGTCTGCATGGCCGCCATCATGACCGGTATCGTCGCCTCGGCTTTCACCACGCAGGTGGCGCGCAAGAAGCACGCCTATCGCGCTCAGTTGATCAAAGTGTTGGAAGATGGCGAAGTCTCGCAAGCCGAGAGCGAAAGCCTCAAGCGTCTGCAACAGCAATTCCGCTTGTCTGATCATGAAGTCCAATCGATATTGGACGAATATCACAAGAGCAAGGAAGGCAGCGCATGAGCATGCACGATGCGAGTCGGTATGCGCGCATGCGCCGACGGACTTATGAGATTTTGGATGGGGCCGTGGTGGACCGCGCCAGCCATACCTGTGAAATTTTCATTGCCTTGCTGGTCGTTGCTAATGTGGTGGCCATTATTTTGGAGTCGGTGCAAAGCATTCACGATGTCTACGAAGTCTATTTCCATTACTTCGATTTGGTTAGCGTCATGGTGTTCTCATTGGAATATGTGCTGCGGGTATGGTCCTACCGCGACAAATACCATGGCCCCAACGACAGCCCTTGGCGAGGTCGCAAAGAATATATGTTCAGCGCCTTTGGGCTGGTCGATTTTTTCAGTACCGTGCCCTTTTATCTGCAATTGATATTTCCTGGCGCGGATTTGCGCGTCTTGCGGATGTTCCGCCTCTTGCGGATCTTCAAGCTCTCCAGATACAACAGCGCGATGGAAGACATGCTGGAAGCGATCAAGTCCGAGTGGGATTCGTTTTCATCGGCTCTGTTTTTGTTGTTCATCAGTTGCCTCTTGTTCTCTTCTCTGATTTACATCATTGAAGGTCACGACCAGCCCGAAGTCTTTCCCTCGATTCCCGCCGCCATGCACTGGTTCATACTGACCATCATCTCTGGTTGGGGCAATGTGGATCCGGTGACTTATTTGGGCACGGTCTTGGTGATCGTCACTCAAATCATGGCCATCGCCTTGGCCGCGATCTTGACGGGTGTGGTGGCCACCGCCTACACCTCACAGGTTCAAAGACGCGAGGCTTTGTACGAGATGGAAGTGCGTACCGTACTGGCCGATGGCGTGGTCTCTGAGGAAGAGCGCAACCACTTGAAAGTCCTGCAAGCCAAATACGGTATGTCCGACGAACAAGTGGCCGCCATCGCCCGCCAGGTTAACGACGAAAAGCGGGCCAAAGAAAAGTCTTCAACCTGATTTTTAATGGCCAGATCACTACCCGCGCCAACCCCCGTGGGCTTGGTGTGCAACCGCAAGCAGTGATGCCTAGTCGGCGTAATCGGGGCAAAGGCGCTGCAATTTGCGCATCAGCGCCGGCCAGATCAGTTTTTGCGCCAACTCGGCAGTGCCCGGCCCTTGCATAAGGGCGGCGTTTTTGGCGATCACATCGGGGGCGGTCGGATAAGGCGCTAGGCCACCCAATATCGCTTGGGTGCGCACCTGCATGGCGCAAGCACGTTCCAGAAAATACATTTTCGTGAATGCCTCGGCGCATGTGCGCCCCAAGGTCAGGGTGCCATGATTGCGCAGCAGCATCATGTCGTTTTGGCCCAGATCATGCTGCAATCTGGGGCGTTCGGCATGGTCCAAGGCCACGCCTTCGTAATCGTGATAGGCCAGGCCGGCGCAGACCAGTTGCGCGGTTTGATTCAGCGGCAACAAGCCCTGGGGGTGGCTGGATACGGCAGTGCCATCGAGTGTGTGTAAATGCATGACGCAAGCCGCATCGTGACGAACTTCATGCACCGCCGAGTGGATGGTAAAGCCCGCCGGGTTGACCGGGAAGTGGCTGCTTCCCACCACCTGCCCTTGCAAGTCGATTTTGACCAGGCTGGAGGCCGTGATTTCTTCGAACAGCATGCCGTAAGGGTTGATCAAAAAATGTCCTGGCTCGTCGGGCAAACGGGCCGAAATATGGGTAAAGATCAAATCATCCCAACCCATTAAGGCCACCAGCCGATAGCAGGCAGCCAGGTCGTGGCGGATGAGTTTTTCCGATTCGGTCATGGGTGTCCCCCGGGTTAGGCACTGCGCTCGAGGCTTCAGCATACACCCAAACGGGCCTGATCACGACTTCAACCAGGTAGGAACAAAGCCTGCAAATCGCTTAGAAAATCAAAGCCCAGTTCAGTGGGGCGCACTTGCGTGCCTAGTCGCGCCAGCCAACCCTTTTGTTCGGCTTGCGTCATGGTGGCTTCAATGGCGCTCAGGGGCAAACCGGTGCGTTCGGTAAACAAGGCCAACTCAAACCCCTCGCGCAGACGCAAGGCATTGAGCATGAATTCAAAAGGCAATTCGGCACGTCGCACTTCGTCGGCTTGGGCAATGGCGCGTCCGGCCAAAGCAGACTCTACATAGCGCTGCGGGTCACGCCAACGCACCGTACGCATCACTCGGTGCGCAAAACTGAGCTTGCCGTGAGCGCCAGCGCCCAGCCCCAGGTAGTCGCCAAACTGCCAGTAATTGAGGTTATGGGCACATCGGTGGCCAGCTTGTGCGTAGGCCGATACCTCGTAGCGCCCCAGTCCCGCTGCCTGTGTGCGGTGTGTGGCAAAGTCCAGCATATCGAAAGCGGCGTCTTCGTCAGGCAAGCCCTGAGGAGGAAATTTGGCAAACGCCGTATTGGGCTCGATGGTCAGGTGGTAGAGCGACAGGTGCGCAGGCTGAAATGACAAGGCGCGCTCCAGATCAGCCTGCCAGTCTGCGAGCGATTGGCCTGGCAAGGCATACATCAGATCGATGTTGAAGGTGTCAAAACACTGTGCCGCCTCTTCCACCGCCGCCATCGCTTGCACGGCATCGTGAACTCGCCCCAAGGGACGCAAAAAACGATCATTGAAGCTCTGCACACCGATGGACAAACGGTTCACCCCAGCCTGTCGAAAGGCCTTGAATCGGTCTGTTTCAAAGGTGCCTGGATTGGCCTCCAGTGTCACCTCGGCATTGGCCAGCAGGCGCAAACGCGCCCGTACCCCCGACAGCAAGCGATCGATGGCGTCGGGCGAAAACAAACTGGGCGTACCGCCGCCCATAAAAATGGTCTGCACGCTGCGACCCCACACCAGCGGCAAACTGAGGTCCAAATCGGTCAATATGGCGTCGATGTATTGTTGCTCGGCAGCGGCCATATCCCCACCCCGCCATGCATGGGAATTGAAATCACAGTAGGGACATTTTTGCAAACACCAGGGCAGGTGGATGTAGACCGATAGCGGCGGCAAGGCGCTGAGTTGCAATGTCCCTGCTCGCATCCAGTGCGCGGGGTCTAGATTCAGTTCAGCCATCGTTCGTGGATGAGTTGTATCATTTGACGCGCCGCTTGACCCCGATGGCTGAGTTGATTCTTCAACGCGGTCGACATTTCGGCAAAAGTCTGGCCAACTTCGGGCAAATACATGACTGGATCAAAGCCAAAACCATTTTGACCGCGCCGCGTCATCGTGATCTCACCCACGGCGCGACCCACAGCAATCAAGGGCTCTGGGTCATTCGGATGCCGCACCGCGACCAGGGTGCTGACCAGCGCTGCACGCCGTTGGGTCAAGCCCTTCATTTGCTCGAGCAACGCTGTCACATTGTGGTCATCCCCTTTGGGGTAGCCAAAACGGGTGGCGTAAAAAGCGGTCTGCACACCGGGCTCGCCGCCGAACGCGTCGACACACAGACCGGCATCGTCAGCCAGCGCAGGCCAACCGCTGTGAGCGCTGGCGTGCCTGGCCTTGGCCAGGGCATTCTCGACAAAGGTGTGGAAAGGTTCGGCAGCCTCAGGGATACCCAACTGGCCTTGGGCCGTCAATTGCAAACCCAGCGGCGCCAACATGGCCTGCAACTCTGTGAGCTTGCCCGCATTGTTGGACGCCAGGACCAAATCGCGCATCATGTGGACAAGGCTTGTTGCTGCAAGATGATCAGCTCACGGATGCCTTTGTCGGCCAAAGCCAACAGGCGATCCATTTGTTCGCGCGAAAAAGGCGCACCCTCGGCCGTCCCCTGCACCTCGACAAAGTGACCGGCCCCGGTCATCACGACATTCATATCGGTGTCGCAGGCAGAGTCTTCGGTGTACTCCAGATCGAGCAATGGTAAAGCGCCCAGCATGCCTACCGAGATGGCCGCCACAGGGCCACTGATGGG
Organism: uncultured Bordetella sp.; assembly: GCA_964390775.1. Lineage (GTDB taxonomy): Bacteria > Pseudomonadota > Gammaproteobacteria > Burkholderiales > Burkholderiaceae_C > Limnohabitans. The sequence goes on along the minus strand of CAYMJT010000004.1, from coordinate 20,731 downwards.
ACTGGTGTTCAACTTGCCCTGTGCAATCAACCATTGAACGGCATCACAAGCTGCCACATAGGCACCAGTGATGCTAGCGGTCCGGGTACCGCCATCGGCTTGCAGCACATCGCAATCGAGATGCAGGGTGCGTTCACCCAGTTTTTTCAGATCGAACACGGCCCGCAAAGAGCGTCCGATCAAACGCTGGATTTCCTGCGTGCGGCCGCTTTGTTTGCCCCGCGCCGCTTCGCGGTCACCCCGGGTATGGGTGGCACGGGGCAACATGCCGTATTCGGCCGTGACCCAGCCCTCGCCGCTGCCTTTTTTGTGCCCCGGTACTTTTTCTTCGATGGAAGCCGTGCACAAGACCTGGGTATGGCCGAATTCAATCAGCACCGAACCCTCGGCATAACGGGTGTAGTGACGGGTGATGCGCACAGGGCGCAATTGGTCTGGGGCGCGTTGGGCGCGAGATTCAGGTAAAGAGGGCTTCATGGGCTGGGTGGCAAGTCAAAGTAGCGATTGTCAGGGATAATTCGGCTTTTGGACGAACCCCCATGGCCCTATACAGCATGACCGGCTACGCCAGCGCCCAGATGGATTGGCCCTCGGCAGACCCCACGGCCACCCGGCGACAGCGACTGGGGCTGGAAATTCGCTCGGTCAATAGTCGCTTTCTCGACCTGAGCCTGCGTTTACCCGACGAGTGGCGCAGCCACGAAACGGCATTGCGCGAGTTGCTGACGCAGCAATTGCGGCGCGGCAAAGTTGAATTGAGGCTGTATGTCGAGCGTTCGCCAGCAGATGGGCCCATCGAGCCTGCCCCTGCATTGTTGCAACAACTCAATCGCTTGCAAGACACCGTGACGTCCTGGTTACCCGATGCCCAGCCCTTGTCGGTGGCTGAAGTCTTGCGCTTAGCCGAAGGTCAAACGACCCAAGTGGCGGTGCCCGCCTCGGCCCTGACCCCATGGGTGAAGCGCACCTTGAAGCAACTCAACGAAGCGCGCCAGCGCGAAGGTGAAAAATTGGCCGAAGCCCTGCTGGAGCGCACCCGCCAACTTCATCGTTTGGCCGAGCAAGCCAGACCGCTGGTGCCCCAATTGGTCGAGTCCCAACGGCAAAAGTTTTTGGAGCGTTGGCGCGAAGCCCTCCAAACGGCCGCGACGGGCATCACACCTGCGGCCGCCGAAGAGCGCGCCTTGACCGAGGCCACGGCCTTTGCGATCCGCATTGATGTCGCCGAGGAAATCACCCGCTTGCTGGCCCACCTGCAAGAGATCGAACGCTTGCTGCAACACCCCCCCACCGAAGGGGTAGGCAAGCGACTGGATTTTCTGATTCAGGAACTGCATCGGGAAGCGAACACACTCGGTTCCAAATCGGCGGTTTTGGAGATGACCCGCATATCGGTGGACATGAAAGTACTGATCGAACAAATGAGGGAGCAGGTTCAGAACCTGGAGTAATCATGGACGCATACCCTGGCAATCTGTTTGTGGTGGCTGCTCCCAGCGGGGCTGGCAAATCGAGCTTGGTCAAAGCCCTGATGGAACTCGACTCCCGGGTTCAACCTTCGGTGTCACACACCACCCGAGCGCCCCGTGGCCAAGAAAAACATGGCCGTGAGTACTACTTTGTATCAAATGAAGAATTTGACACCATGGTGCAGGCGGGCTCATTTGTGGAGTGGGCCCATGTCCACGGCAAGCGCTACGGCACCTCGCGCAAAGCCATAGAAGAGCGAATGGCCCAAGGTGGCGATGTGGTGCTGGAAATTGACTGGCAAGGGGCGCTTCAAATACGTCAATTGTTTTCAAATGCGGTCTTGATCTTCATCCTCCCCCCCAGTTGGGAAGAATTACGCTCCAGGTTGGAGCGGCGGGGTGAGGACAGTGCGGACATCATTGAACTGAGGTTGCGCAATGCGTCTGAAGAAATGGCCCAGGCGCGGGCTTTTGATTTCGTTATAATCAATGAACTGTTTGAACGAGCCCTGTTTGACCTCAAAACTGTGGTTCATTCGCAACGACTTAAATACGCGGCCCAAAGCCGCGCCCGGGCCGAAGTTTTCAAAGCCCTGCACATCACCTGACCGCACCGGAGTCCCATCATGGCACGCATCACCGTCGAAGATTGTCTGGAAAAAATACCCAACCGATTCCAGCTGGTGCTTTGCGCCACCTACCGCGCTCGCATGCTCAGCCAGGGTCATACCCCCAAGGTCGAGTCCAAAAACAAACCGGGCGTGACCGCCCTGCGCGAAATTGCCGACGGCAAAATCGGCCTGGAGATGTTGCGCAAAGTACCCGGCTGAGGCGTTAAAGTACGGCCATGAGCGCCGTTGTCAAACCCATCTTGTCCCCCGCCACCCCGGAGGCGGTGCATGCGGCAGCGGCCAGTTTCGCGGCCTTGCTGACCAAGCTGGACTACTTGGGTACCGAAGGCGTTGAGCAAGTGCGCCATGCCTACCGCTATGCCGATGCCGCCCACCTGGGCCAAAAACGCAGCAGCGGAGAGCCCTACATTACTCACCCCATCGCCGTGGCGACGCAGTGCGCCGAGTGGCATTTGGATGCCCAAGCCCTGTGTGCCTCGCTGCTGCATGACGCGATGGAAGATTGCGGCATCACCAAAACCGATTTGGTGCAGGAATTCGGCACCCAGGTGGCCGAATTGGTCGATGGTCTGACCAAGCTCGACAAACTTCAGTTCAATACCCGTGAAGAGGGACAAGCCGAGTCTTTTCGCAAAATGCTCTTGGCCATGGCGCGGGACGTTCGCGTCATCCTGATCAAATTGGCCGATCGCACCCACAATATGCGCACGATGGGCGATATGCCGCGCTCGAAATGGGGACGTATTTCATCCGAAACCCTGGAAATCTACGCCCCTATCGCCAACCGGCTCGGCTTGAATGAAACCTATCGGGAGTTACAGGATTTATCGTTCCGACACCTGATGCCCTGGCGCTACAAAGTGCTGAAAAAAGCCGTCACCCGCGCCCGCAGCCGACGCCGAGATGTTTTACAGCAGGTGCGCCAAGAGGTGGAACATGCGTTCACCAAAGCGGGCCTGAAAGTACGCATTTATGGGCGTGAGAAAACCTTGTACTCCATCTACAGGAAGATGGCCCAAAAGCACTTGAGCTTTGCGCAGGTGACCGACATCTACGGCATGCGATTGATCTTGCCGCAACAGCTGGATTGCTACACCGCCTTGGGGGTCTTGCATCAGTTGTATAAACCGGTACCTGGGCGTTTCAAAGACCACATCGCCATCTCCAAACTCAATGGCTATCAATCCTTGCACACGACCTTGGTCGGCCCTTCGGGCATCAACATCGAATTTCAGATGCGGACCGAATCGATGCATGTGGTGGCCGAGTCGGGTGTGGCCGCCCACTGGTTGTACAAGGCCAAGGACCCACAGGGTGAACAAGCCAATCGGCTGGGCGCCCAATGGTTGCAATCGTTGTTGGACATTCAGGATGAAACTCGCGACGCGGTCGAATTTTGGGACCACGTGAAGGTCGATTTGTTTCCCGATGCGGTGTATGTGTTTACCCCAAAAAGCCGTATTCTGGCCTTGCCGCGCGGTGCCACAGTGGTTGACTTTGCCTACGCCGTGCACAGCTCCATAGGCGACCGCGCCATGGCCGCCAAAATCAATGGCGAACAAGTACCTCTGCGGGCTGAGCTGCGTAACGGCGATGTGGTTGAGGTCATCACCTCGACAGTGACTGCCCCCAACCCAGCTTGGTTGGGCTTTGTGCGCACGGGGCGGGCCCGATCCCGCATACGCCACTACTTGAAATCACTGGCCCACAGCGAGTCCGAACAACTCGGATCCAAATTATTGGCCCAGGCCCTGCGCGCCGAAGGGTTTGAACGCCTGCCTGACCTGCAAGGCAGCCACCAAGCCCTGTGGGATCGCTTGCTGCGTTTTACGGGCAACCGCTCTTTGCCCGAATTGCTGCTCGATATCGGTTTGGGTCGAAGGGTGGCCCCCATCGTCGCCAAGCGACTGGTGGCCCTGTTGGCCGAGGCGGGTGAAAAACCCGATCCGCTGTTGCTCAGCCGCGAGCGATTCACTGCCCATGAATCCTTGTCGCAGGGTGCCGTGGTGGTCGATGGCAGCGAGAACGCCTCGATCCAATATGCCCCTTGTTGTCACCCCCTGCCTGGCGATCTGATCTTGGGTTATCTGGGCCGTGGCGAAGGCTTGGTGGTGCATACCGCAGAGTGCAACGTGGCACAAAAACTGCGCCACAAAGACAGTGAACGTTTTATCGCCGTTGAATGGTCCGATGAGCCGGCCAGATCGTTTGAAGCCCCGATTTCGGTCACTGCCGTCAACGGCAAAGGCCTACTGGCCCAGGTGGCCAGTGCCATTGCCAAGGCCGAAGGCGACATCACGCAAGCCCACACCGGTAGTGGCATCGGTACAGCCGAAACCATTGACCTGCGATTTGTGGTCGCAGTGCGTGATTTGCAGCACCTGGAAGCGGTGTTACGCAGCTTGCGCCGCTGCCCCCCAGTCAGCCAAGCCAAACGATTGGCGCATTTCAGCGTCAGCCATTGATTGGCGGCGGGTAACTGACCGACAAGATCTCGATGTCTTGCAGACCCATGGGGGTTTGCAATTTGACCACATCGCCTTCGCGCGACTTGAGCAAGGCGCGCGCAATGGGCGAAATCCAGCTGACCTGACCTTGCAGGCTATCGGCTTCATCAACGCCCATGATGGTCACCGTACGCTCAACGCCAGAGTCTTCGGCATAGGTGACCGTGGCACCAAAAAACACCTGGTCGTTGCCGTGATGCAAACTGGGGTCGGCCACCTCAGCCAGCTCAAGCCTTTTGGTCAGGAAACGGATGCGACGGTCGATCTCGCGCAATCGTTTTTTCCCATAAAGGTAATCACCATTTTCTGACCGATCGCCATTGCTGGCGGCCCAATGAACCACCTCGACCACACGCGGACGTTCGTCATCCATCAATTGCATCCACTCAGCCCGCAAGCGGGCATAACCCGCTGGGGTGATGTAATTTTTGGTGCCTGCCGGAATCGGCGCAACCAAGCCTTCGTCATCCTCATCGTCGGTTTCTCGGGTGAATGCCTTGCTCATGCGCGCCATTGTAGTAATTGGGGTCTGACCCCAATTAATGGTTGGTTTTGCGCCACTCTCAAACAAGTGGGCGGGTCCACTCAGGCAGGGGGACGGGTCGTTGCAGCACTTCCTGACTCAGCCACCAAGCACTGCGGCGTGCCCGCTGGGCCACCAAGTCCAGAGGGAGTTGTTGATAGTCGTCATTAAAGACCTCAAAGCTGTAGTCACCCGCATAACCCAGTCGTTCGAGGCGCAGTACCATGTCGGCCAACTGCTCGGTGTGCACCCCTTCGCCTGGGAACACCCGATAAGTGCGGGCGGTGCTGATGCGCTCTTCGAAAGTGGGGGTGTCCTGCCACATGAAGTCCGACAGTTGGACCAGAAAAATCCGTTCTGGATCGAGATCATCGATCAAGTCCATGGGTGTGTTGGCAGCCAAGTAATGGAAGGAGTCCAGACCTAATCCCAAATTAGGGCAGTCGGCTTGGCAGATGAACTCGTAGGCCACTTGGGTCTCATGGACTTCGCGTCCCCAAGACAAGGCCTCGTAGGCGACCCGAATGCCCAAGGGCAACGCCAACATGGCCAGTTTTTGCAGGTCGGCGACGATGTGACGGCTGTCGCGGCTGGCATGCTTGAGCGAAGACGAACAGGCCAGCAGCGTCTTGGCCCCGGTGGCCGCACACATTTGCAGCATGGCCTTGGCCACTTCAACCTTATGGTCGTGCAAATGCCCAGACAGGCCTTCGAAATCACGCAATACTTGAAAACCAGTGGGCCGTAAACCACTGTCGCGCACCGCTTGTACAGCGGCCTCCAAACCTGAGGGGTGCCCGATCAAATCGCGGGCCATGAGCATGACTTGCTCAAACCCGGCATCACGCATGGCGCTTAATTTGGCCGCTAAAGAGCCGCCCATGGTAATGGTGTCCATGCCGATGCCGCTGATGGTATTCATAGGACCTCGATGTTCAACGATGAACCAACTCGAACGCGATAGCCCCCATCGGGTGACGCGTCAAAGCCCCTTTGTCTTGAGGATGCAAGCGCTCGGATTCGACAAACTCAACGCCGCGGGCTTTGAGCGCGGCCACAGCGTTGGGCACATCACTCACCCCCAGCCCGATGCGATGCAAGCCTTCGCTCTGAGCGGGTGCCCAATCGGGTTCGAGAACGGGATCAGGCTCAACCAATTGCCACAGAAAATGGCCACCGGGACTGCGCATGAGGCGTCCTTTGGGCATGATGCCGTAGCGTTCATGGTCGGCGATGGGAGAAAAATCAAACATATGCTCAAAATATGCCATCCAGTCGGCACTTCGACCCAATCCGACATACTGCACAACTCCGAAATAATCCATCCCGGCAATCGCCTGCGGATGCGGATCTGCGCCAGGGATGGGTTTGAAGTCGATATCAAAGATAGAGAACTCTTGCCACCGATCGACAAAGTAAAAGCAACTGCGCCCGGGGCCATGAATGGCGGGGATATGTAACTCCATCGCCTGCACCGGGCGCTCGACACTCCAAGCCCCCAAACTCAAACAGCGGGCGTGGGCTTTGCAAGCATCGGCGACCCGAAAAGCCACAGCCGCCAACACGGGCTCATCGCTAGACACCCGTGTGTCCTCGGGATGGGCATTGACCACCAGGTTCATATGGCCTTGACGGTACAACACCACTTCACGCGAACGGTGCGCGGCCACGGCTTGAAACCCCATGTCTTGCAAAATACGTCCAAAAGCTTGTGGGCGCGCCGTGGTGTACTCAATGAATTCGATGCCGCTCAAACCCAGTCGATTGGGGTCCTCGGGGATTTCCTCGCGGTTCGGTAAATTCATGCCAGACTCCTGCTGATACCGTCAATTTGAGCCAATTCCCGCAAATGCTCGGCGGTGGTGGTGGGCAAATCAAAAAATTCGAGATAAGCGGGTATTTGCTCGAACAGCATATCGGTCCCCACCAATAAGGGGCATCCCAAGCGGCGCGCCCGTGCCATCAAAGGTGTCGGCAGCTGGCTCATCACCACCTCGGCCACCCAAGTGGAGGGAGACAGAGTTTCGAGTTGTAGCGGAGCCGGGTCTTGGGGATTCATGCCCAAAGGGGTGGCATTGATGACCAAATCGTATCCCTGCGGGTCGTTGCGGCCCAAGCGCACCGACAAGCCAGGCACTTGTGCCTGCAAACGCTCGGCCAAGGCCTGCGCAGAGCGGCTGTTGAGGTCAAACAAGTCCAGCGAAGCCAGCCTTGTCGTAGCCAGTGAAGCGGCAATGGCACTGCCAACCCCCCCTGTACCCACGATCAGGGCCGATTTGCCCTGAAATGCAAAACCCTTGCGGCGTAAACCGCGCACAAAGCCGATGCCATCGAACAGGTCCCCCAGCAAGCGCCCTTGGGCTGTTTTCTTGACCGCATTGCAAGCCCCCGCGATATGCACCGTGGGCGTGACCTCATCGAGCAACTCCAGCACGCTCACCTTGTGTGGCATGGTGATGAGGGCACCACGCACATTGTCTAACTCAAAAACGGCTGGCAAAAACCGAGACAAATGATGCGCTTGACATGCCATGGGCACCACCACCGCCGCGATACCCGCCGCCTCAAAGTACGGGTTGTAAATGAGCGGCGACTTGAAGGTGTGGGTCGGATAGCCAATGTGGGCAATGATCTCGGTGTGTCCGTCGATCATGTTGTCACCTGCAATGGAATACGGTTCATTTCTTCTTGCTGCTGGAGCGAGCCTTTTCCAAGTCGGCTTGCAACTCTTTGACCAGATCCTGGCCTACGGTGACCCCATATTTGGCCGTGACCGGGCGTAACTTATCACGCAACTTGGACAATTCAGTGGCATTGAATGAGGTGATTTGAACGCCATTTTTCTTCAGAAGCTCCACCGCCGAGGCGACTGCGCCACGGGCTTGTGCACGCTGATACTTGGCGGCATCGATAGCCGCTAAGGCAATCAATTTTTGCTGCTCGGCATTCAAACCATCCCAAAATTTCTTGCTGATCAGCACCGACTGAGGGTTGTATTGGTGATTGCTGACCACCATGTGTTTTTGGACTTCGTAAAACTTGTTGGCCGCAATCACCGTCTCAGGGTTTTCTTGGCCGTCAATGGCTTTTTGTTCCAGGGCCGAATACACCTCGGGGAAAGGCAGTGGGGTTGGATTAGCGCCCAGCGCTTTGACCCAGTCCACATTGATGGGGTTCGGGATCACGCGCAGCTTGAGGCCTTCCAGATCTTCGACTTTGGTGATGGCTCGCTTGCTGTTGGTGATTTGGCGGAAACCCAACTCAAAATAAGCCAGTCCCAGCAAGCCTTTATCGTTCAGCATGGCATGCATTTTTTTGCCAAATGCACCATCTAAAACCGCATCCGCTTCTGCTTCACCACCAAACATGAAGGGAAAGTCAAAAACGGCGAATTCCTTGACCTGGTTGGCCAAAATGCCCGAATTCATGGACACCATCTCGAGCGTACCGCCCTGCAAGGCCGCCACATTGGCTTGATCACTGCCCAATGCACCGCCCGGAAAAAGGTTGACCTTGATTTTGCCTGCCGAACGCGCCTCAACCAACTCTTTGAACTTTTCCAGTCCCATGACAATCGGATGGCCCTTGGGATTTTGCGTGGCGAATTTGATGGTTTTGTCCTGGGCTTGTGCCCAGTTCATGGCCAGCATGGCGCAGGCGACGATGCATGTTTTCAAAAAAAGGCGTTTCATTTCGATGTCTCCTGTTTAAAAAAATCAATAAAACCAGCGCGCAGGCACCAGCACCAACTCGGGGAACAAAACCATGAGGAACATGGCGACAAACTGGACCGCCATGAAGGGCATGACCCCTTGGGTCACTTCATCCATGCGCAGACGCCCCACACCGGCCACCACATTGAGCACGGTGCCCACTGGCGGAGTCACCAAACCGATGGAGTTGTTGATGATGAACAGTACGCCAAAATAAACAGGGTCGATGCCGGCCGCTTTGACCAGGGGCATCAAAACCGGGGTCAAAATCAGGATGGTGGGTGTCATGTCCATGGCCGTACCGACCAACATCACCAACACCATGATGAGTGCCATCAGCACTTTGGGGTTGTCCAAAAAAGGTTGCAGTAGCCCCACCACTTGGTCGGGCAATTGCGCCACCGTAATCATCCAAGCCGACACCATCGCGGCCGCCACCAAAAACATCACCACTGCACTGGTGCGGGCCGACGATTTCAAAACGTCCAACAACTGAGACAGCGTTAGTTCGCGGTAAACCACCATGGCCACAAACAGGGCATAGACTGCCGCCACCACCGCCGCTTCGGTGGGGGTAAACACACCCATGCGCAAACCCACCAAAATGATCAATGGCAGCATCAAGGCCCAAGCCGCATCGCGCAACGCGCGCAAAACCGAGGCCGCATTTTGACGTGGTGGTGTTTCCAACCGCTCTTTGCGCGTCGACCACCACCACATCAGCCAAAGACTGGCCCCCAAAATCAAGCCTGGGAAGATACCCGCCAAGAACAATTTGGAGATGGATACATTGGCGGCCACACCAAAAATGACAAAGCCGATGGAAGGCGGGATGATGGGGCCTATCACCCCGCAAGCGGCGATCAGTCCTGCGCTGGACTTGCGATCGTGACCTGCCTTGACCATCATGGGCAACAGCAAAGCCGTCAAAGCCGCCGCGTCGGCCACAGCCGAACCCGACAAGGCCGACAAAAGACAGGCGGCCACGATCGTCACATAACCCAAACCGCCACGGATGTGCCCAACCAGGGCCAAGGCGAAATCGACAATGCGGCGTGACAGGCCACCCGTATTCATGATTTCACCGGCTAACATGAAAAAAGGCACAGCCAGCAAGGGGAAGCTGTTTGACCCCTCAATCACATTCTGGGCCAGGATTTGCGCATCGAACATGTCCATCTGCCACATGAGCGCAGCGCCAGACAACAACAGAGAAAAGGCGATCGGCACGCCCAGGGCCATCGCCAGCAACAAAGAACCCAGAAAAACGAACAAGGTCATCGGTTTGCCTCATTCTGAGCAACGGGAGGGGGCACATCCAAAGGCTCTTCTTCTGACTCGCGCACGCCGATCAACTCGGCGTCACTCAGTTGCCCACACACCAAGCGCCATAAGTTGTGTAGCAATACCAAGCCCCCCAACAGAGATAGGACCATGCCAGGCAAATAAAACCAGGCCATGGATACCTCCATCACCGCACTGGTGGCGTCCCAATTGATACGCACCAATTCGAGCGCGCCCTGAAAGATCAACACGCACACATACAGCATGAGGCCATGCGACACCGCATATAAAACCTGCTTGCCCCGCTTGGATAAGCGGGAGATCAGTGCATCAGAGCCCAGGTGCGTGCCGTCCTTCATGGCCACCACAGCACCCAAAAAAGTCAACCAAACAAAGAGCCAACGGGATAATTCTTCGGATGTCGTGATGCCCGAATTGAAGCCGTAGCGCAACACCACATTGCCAAACACCAAGACCACCATGATGGCCAAGGCCACGGCCAACAGCAGGTCGATCAAGCGACCGATTTGATGGAGCAGTGCGGCAAACATTGAAGAACGGCAGTCTAAGGTGGGTCAATCATGCAAAATGTACTAACTGGTTAGTTTGATGACGATTGGTAAAAACCCTAGGCTTTCTGGCCTCGCGTCGCCTGCAGATGTTCAGGGTGGACTGAATCAGCGGCAGATGTAGCGCATGACCATCTCGATCACCTGATCTTTGCCCAAGGCATGCGCCAAGCCTTGGTCGGCATTTTTCTGAAAAATGGCGCCAAAAGTGTGGCGGTTGGAGACATTAAAAAACGCCAAGGCCGAGATCAGGCCGTGGATATCGACCGGATCGAGTCCAGCACGAAACACCCCGTCAGACACGCCACGACCGTACAACTCGGCAATGGCGTCGATGACGGGCAAATTGAGCTTTTTGATGTTTTTGCTCTGTCGGATGTATTCACCACGCAAGATATTTTCTGACATGACCAGGCGGATGAAGTCTTCGTTTTCTCGATGCCGTTCGTAAGTGCGTTCGACCAATTTCTCTAGGGCCTGCTGGGGCGTTAGATCACTCAGATGCAGATTTGACTCCGTTTCACGGGTCCGTCGATAAGCATCCTCGAGTACCGCTAAATACAGCCCCTCTTTAGAGCCGTAGTAGTAGTAGATCATGCGTTTGCTGGTGCGGGTGGCAGCGGCAATCGCGTCAATGCGCGCCCCAGCCAAACCTTTGTCGGCCAGCTCGACGGTTGCGACTTGCAGAATTTCGGCCATGGTGCGGGCCGGGTCGTTGCGGCGGGTTCTGGCCGGTTTGACCAAAGAAGGTACAGATGAATTCATTGATCTCAGTATAGAGCCATTGGAATAGTGAGTTGCGGCCTGTGCACACTCATGGAAGAGGGTGCTGGACTTCAAAGGGCAGTCGGCTGAGAATGACATGCAACACGGAGAGGCCATGAGCTCAAACCCACGCTGGAAACATCGCCCCCCAGGATCGAACTGGGGTGATTTTGGACCCGACGATCAACTGGGCCGAATGAATTGGCTCACCCCTGAGAAGGTCAAGCAAGGCATGGCCGAGGTTAAGGAGGGACTGACATTTAACCTGAGCTTGCCCCTGGATTTTCCTGGCGGCAATGTACTGAACCCGCGCCGCATGCCTCCAGTCTTGCGCCCCACCGTACGCAATGGGCAGCCCAATCTGAATTACCGTCTGATGGCCGATGACCCCAACTGCACCGATGTGGTCAGTGACGACCTGGTCGTGATGCACTTGCAATACAGCACCCAATGGGACAGTTTTGCGCATGTGGGCTCGATGTTTGATGCCGATGGCGATGGCATCGCCGAGGCGGTGTATTACAACGGATGGCGCGCCGGGCTGGATGTGATCGGGCCCAGTCATGTCCAAGGCGCAGGCATATTTGGCGCATTGGACATCGCCCGTGAATCCACCAGCCGGGCCCAAGCCCTGGGGATTGAAAACATGTCGGCGCGCTGCGTTCAGGGACGGGCGGTGATGATCGATTTGCACGCCCATCTGGGCCGTGGCCGAACCAGTGTCGACCATGCCATGCTGATGGAGATCATGCGCAAAGACGGCGTCACCGTCGAGCAAGGGGATATGGTGTGCCTGCACACCGGCTTTGCTGACCTGTTGCTGGAGATGAACAAGCAGCCGCCCGCCGATATATTGGAACGCTACGGTGCCGGCCTGGATGGGCGTGACCCGAAACTGCTGCAATGGATCACGGACAGCGGTCTGGTGGCCCTGATCGCTGACAACTATGCGGTCGAAGCCTTACCCGCCACGCACGGCAAAGCGCCATGCGCCACCATGCCTTTGCACGAGCATTGCCTGTTCAAACTGGGCGTGCATTTGGGCGAAATCTGGCATTTGGGCCCCTTGGCGCATTGGTTGCGTGCGCACGGGCGCCACCGATTTTTACTGACCGCCCCACCCTTGCGCCTGCCGGGGGCGGTGGGCTCACCCGCGACGCCAGTGGCCACGGTTTAAACGAAACAGCCCGTCAAGTCTTTGACGGGCTGTATGCACTGAAAGTGGCGCGGCTGGCAGGATTCGAACCCACGACCCCTTGGTTCGTAGCCAAGTACTCTATCCAACTGAGCTACAGCCGCGCAGGGGTGAGAGTATAACATTTCTTCAAGCGGGCTGATGAAGGCCATGGGCGCCCCTCCCTGGGGGCGGGGTCTGGCGGAACTGGTTGTAGATTTTGTCAAACAGAATTTGCCCCAGGTTGCGGGCCGACATGATGTTGATGTCCCCCCCCACATCGCGCAGCAAAAACGAACAATCGGGGTGGTTCAGGGTGAAACAATAGCCGCGCATCTGCCCCTGGGCTTCGCAGCTGACCCGCCATTGCAACTCTTGGTCGGAGCGCACAAACTGTCCGTCCAAATCTAAGGTCAAACCGTATTGATCAATTTGCAGCTTCAAACGGGGCCATTCGATGTTCAGCAAGCGATCGAATTCATGTTCTCGCCGCAGCAATATCAGGGCTTGTCTGACCTCTGACTCGCCCAAAGGGATGACCATGTTTCGCTCCTCGTGTTGATGCATGGCGTGTTTTTTTGGTGCATGCCCACTCAAACCATGGGTCAATGCGGGCGTTTGTGGTGCATACCCCACCAACGCCGTCTGATATTGTCTATTTAGCAAGCAATGTGCCAATCCACCCGCTGGTCACTGGCTCCATAGTCAGCAGCCTATAGGCATATGGCTTCAGTGGATCATTTCAAAAGCAAACGCAAATCATCGGCCAGGGCCTGCGCCCCCAAACCATATCGGGTGTAGAGGCGAATACGACCTTGAGGGTCAAAAATAAAACTGGCCGCAGTGTGGTCCATGGTGTAGCTGGTCGGTGTTTTACCTTCGGTCTTTTTGTAATACACCTTGAAGTTTTTGGCGGCTTGGGCCAGCTGCTCGGCATTGGGGACCAAGGCGACATTGGCGGCATCGAAGGACTGCATATAGGCACGCAGCACATCGGGCGTATCGCGCTCGGGGTCGAGCGTGACAAATACGCCTTGGACTCGATCTCCCAAAGGGCCCAATAATTGGCGGGCTTGGCTGAGCTCTTGCAAGGTGGTCGGGCAAACATCGGGGCACTGGGTATAGCCAAAAAATAGCACCACGGCTTGACCCCGAAAATCTGCCAGACGGCGAATTTGCCCCGATGTATCGGGTAGCTCGAAGTCCTGTGCGTAATTGGCCCCAGTGATGTCTATCGACTTGAAGCTGAGCTTGTCGCCACACGCCAATAACCAGGGCAAGGATGCCCCTGCCAGTAGCGTGCGACGAGAAATGAGTGGGAGGCTAGACATGGACGGGCCTAAATATAGTGATCGATCAGCAAGGCCGCGAATAACAGGCTCAGGTGGATGAGTGAAAAGCGAAAGGTTTTGCGCGCCAAGGCATCTGAATATTGCCGCCACAAGGCCCAACCATAGTAGCAAAACATGAGGCTCAGGACCAGCGCGCTGATCAGATAAAACCAACCGCTCATCCGATACACAAAGGGCATCAGACAGGCCGCCAGCAAGACCAAGGTGTAGAGAAAGATTTGTAACCGTGTGAACTCATTGCCATGGGTGACCGGCAACATGGGCAGGCCCGACCGCCGATAATCTTCAACCCGGTACAGTGCCAAGGCCCAAAAGTGGGGGGGTGTCCAGAGAAAAATAATCAGAAAAAGAATCAAGGCCTCGGGGCCTACTTCCCCGGTCATGGCAGCCCAGCCCAATACGGGGGGCATGGCGCCCGATGCACCCCCGATCACAATATTTTGCGGAGTCAGCGGCTTGAGTATCACGGTATAGATGACCGCATAGCCCACAAAAGTGGCAAAGGTCAACCACATGGTCAGGGGGTTGACCGCCCAGTACAAAATGATCGAGCCCAAACCACACAACACTGCCGAAAACAACAAAGTCTCTCGATCACTGAGCTCACCCTTGGCGGTAGGGCGCCAAGCGGTACGCTTCATGCGGGCATCGATGCTTTTTTCAACGATGCAATTGAAGGCAGCAGCTGCGCCTGCCACCAGCCAAATGCCCAGGCAGGCCCAGACCCCCAATACAACATCTGCCCAGCTGGGCAGGCCAGGCACTGCGAGCACCATGCCGATCAAAGCACAAAAAACAATCAATTGAATCACGCGCGGCTTGGTCAGGGCATTGAACTGTCGCCAGCGAGAGGGGAAATTCGTTTGCGTGTTCATGCGAAAAGCCCGTGAGAGGTAGGGGGATAAGAACGCGGCCACGTCAGCACCAAAACCACCACCATGGCAGCAGCCCCGCCCGTGTGCATCACGGCGGCGACCATGGGCCAACCCAACACCACATTGCTCAGGCCAGTGATGAATTGCAGCAAGACCAAGCTTGCCAACACACGGCCATGCTTGACCCTTCCAGCACGGGTCATGACCCATGCCAGCCACAACATCCCTGGAATGACCGCGTAGGCGGCCAAGCGGTGCGTGTAGTGAATCGCGGTCAGGGCTTGAAAAGACAATAACTCGCCCCAAGCGTTGTAGCCCAGCGGGCGCCAGATTTGAAAACCCTGCTCAAACGCCATCTCAGGCCAATAGCTGCCCTGACACATGGGGAAAGTGTCACACACCAACACCGCATAATTGGTGCTGACCCAACCGCCCAAGGCGATTTGTACGCCCAACAAGGCCAAGCCCAAGACCAACCAAGGTCGTAAACGGCCAGCACCATGGGGGCCGGGCGATGGGTTCGATGCCGCTTGAAGTCGGGCCGCTTGACGGGCCAGCAAAGCCAATAAAACCATGCCGCCCATCAAATGCAAGGTGACGATGGCGGGGAACAGTTTCATGGTCACGGTCAAGGCCCCAAAAGCCCCCTGCAAACAAACCCAGAGCAAGGTCAGGGTTGCGCCCCATGCGCCCGCGTTCGGGTCTCGCCGCCAGTGTCTGCGCCAAGCCTGCACACAAAGAACCAAGATCAGGGCGCCGACGCCCGTGGCCAAATACCGATGAACCATTTCCACCCAGGCTTTGCCATGGGTCACCGGACCGTGTGGCATCAGGTCTTGCGCCGCCTGAATCTGTGACTTGGCTCCAACGGGCGTGGCCTGCCCGTAACAACCTGGCCAGTCGGGACAACCCAAACCAGAATCGGAGAGACGGGTGAAAGAACCAAACAGGACCAGATCAAAAGTCAAAAACAAAGTCACCCAGGTGAGCTTGGACACCCAGGCCTGTGACCCTTTGCCACGAAACCGCCACCACACCCAAGCCAATGGCAATGCCGCCATCATTGCGCCCAGCAACAGCAACTGAGCCGTAGGGCCCCAATGATACAAAGGCGTGTCCATGTCCATCAACGCCCCGCCTGATCCCAACCTGCAGAGGCTCGCAGCAGCCGCTCGATATCGCGTTTGATGCGCGGCAAATGCTCGCGATCGATGGGGGCCGGGAATCGCATCATCCACTCACCCATCGGATCGACCACATACCAATGATCCGAGAGCTTATGCCCCTGTTCGGGTGTCAACCAGGTTTGTAGCTGTTGGGCATCCACGCGCAAGACCACCGCTTGACTCAAACCGGGCAAGATTTCAGCTGGCACTGCACTCTGATCGTCAATCAGCCAGACCCAATCAAAGCGATCGCGCTCACGGCCCAAGCCGGTCAGGAGTTGCCGTTGCAGATAAAGCCGCTCACGGCAATCGTCTTCACACGCGCCCGAGCCCACACTGATCAAGAGCCATTGTTTTTTCAGGCTTTGTAAATCGACGGGCTGCTGGTTCAGGTCTGTGGCTTGGATCGGCGCAATGGTCAGGGTCGGCTGGATCAGCTGTCCATAACTCTTTTGGTTTTGCGGTCGGATGACGTAATAGGTGAAATAAGACGCGATCACCGGTGCCGCACACACCAACAATACGGCCAACATGCGCCAGCGGCCGGCGCGGGTCCGTTGGCGATCGGCGTCGATCACCTCACCGGGAACTGGAAGGCTGTGAACCGTCAAGCCCAAGGGTTGATCGGTGTTGGGTTCATTGAGGGGTTTTTCGGCCATGGCGCAAAGGGCGTATGAATAGGGTCCAGACAGAAAAAAGCAACAAGGCGAAACTCATCGCAAACCATTGAAAGGCGTAACCCCAGTTGGTGTTTGCGCTGGCGGCAGGCGTGGACCAATCACGCACCAACTCGGCATCCGAGGGGTCGGTTTGCAGCACCACGGCCAGCACCGACACCCCCCATTGTTGTCTCAACTCTGTCACATCGATATTGTGCCGAATTCGGGAAGACCCAGATTCGGGTGGTCTTTGTTCTTGCTTGAGCTCCAGCCAACGCGACGGCGGCGGGGCCAAGCGTCCCTGGATGCGCACCAATTGCAAGTCTTCACTCAAGGCGGGAACGGCTTGGACATCGCGCAGATCGCGCGCCACCCAACCACGCTGGACCAAAACGACCGTTTTTTCATCGATTAAAAGCGGGGTGAACACCCAAAAACCGGCCCGCCCTTGATGACTACGATTGTCCAAAAAAAGAGTATATCGGTGCATCCAAAAGCCTTGCAGACTCACACGGCGGTGTAGTTCCCCCCACAAGGCCGGTTCCTCCTTCAAATCGACCTCGGTGAGCACCTCGGCTGCCATTTGCTCGTCGATGGCTTGTTGAATGGCTATTTTTTGTTCGGCCCTGGACATCTGCCAGCGCCCCAGCGAGGCTGTGATCAAAATGGCAGTCAAGGCCAAAGCCAACATCCACCACCATCGATTCGAAGCCATGAAGCTGCGCATAAAATTAAATCCCATCAGCCACTTTGTTGGAAGCCATGAAATACCTTGTCGTCATCGCCTTTGTCGCCATTTTGGGCAGTCTGGCCACGGCCCTCATCTATATGATGCGAGATGGCCGCAATGGCGAGGCCAAAACCAGTCGCATGGCCAAGGCTTTGGCGTTCAGGGTTGGTTTCTCCATTTTGCTGTTCGTGTGCGTTTTGCTGGCTTGGAAGCTGGGCTATATCCGTCCCACTGGGATTCCGATCCAATCATGAAAAAGCCAACCCGAGGGTTGGCTTTGAACAGCACGAGATCGGGCAACGATCACATCCAGTAAACCAGGATATACAGACCTAGCCACACCACGTCAACGAAGTGCCAATACCAAGCGGCCCCTTCAAAGCCGAAGTGGCGATCCGCATTGAAGTGGCCTTTTTGCAAGCGCAGGGTGACGACCAGCAGCATCAGCATGCCCAGGAACACGTGGAAACCGTGGAAGCCGGTCAGCATGAAAAAGGTCGAACCATACGCACCCGAAGTCAACTTCAAGTTCAGGTCGCTGTAGGCGTGCATGTATTCGTAACCTTGCACGAAGAGGAAGATCAGTCCCAACAAGACGGTGAGCCACATGAAGGTGATGGTCTTGGCGCGCTGATTCTCACGCAGGGCATGGTGAGCGATGGTCAGTGTCACACCCGACGACAGCAGCAAGGCCGTGTTGATGGTGGGCAGCCAGAACGGGGTCATGGTCTGGAACGGCTCGATGATGCCCGCGGGCGAAGCTGTGGCGCCAAGGGCTGCACTGGGCCAAACCGCTTTGAAATCGGGCCACAACAGGGCGTTATTCAGGTTGCCAAGTTCAGGGACGGAGTGCGAGCGCATCCACCACAAGGCCGAGAAAAAGGCCCCAAAGAACATGACTTCAGAAAAAATGAACCAGCTCATGCTCCAGCGATAAGACAGGTCGACTTTGTGACCATACAGACCGCCTTCGCTTTCACGAATGGCATCACCAAACCACTGGTACAGGACCCACAACCAGAAGGCCAGGCCAAAGAACAGCGAATATTTGCCCCAGTCGGCGCCATTGACCCACTGGCCAGCCCCCAGGATGACAAAGAACAGGCCCAAAGCCGCCATGGCCGGGTGCCGCGACTCATGCGGAACATAGTAGTAAGGCGTCGCGCCGCCGTGGGGGTTACTCATGGGTTCTCCTTCAAGATTTTGCAACGACCCAATTGACGATGAACATCAATCCGATCACAAACAACAGGCCCGCCACCAAACCCACACCCAGAATGTGTAAGGGTGTGATGCGGGCGATATCTTCCTGAAATTCGCTGCCTTTGCGAATGCCCAGGAAAGACCAGGCCACTGCGACGATGGTGCGCCACAGTGAACCTTTTTTGGGGGTGGGTGGGGTGACTTGACTCATACCCCCTGCCCTGACTGGATGGTCGACTGCGCAGTGGGCGCTGCCGGCGTTTTGCCTCCGACCTCAAAGAAGGTGTAGGACAAGGTGATGGTGTTGACGTCTTTAGACAGCTTGGGATCGACCACGAACACCACCGGCCATTCTTTCTTTTCGCCGGGTGCCAAAGTGTATTGATTGAAGCAGAAGCACTCCAATTTATTGAAGTGCTGAGCCGCTTGGCGGGGGGCATAGCTGGGTATGGCTTGTGCGGCCATGGTGCGGTTTTGCACGTTTTGAAACTCGTACATCACCGTCACCACTTCACCCGGGTGGACCTGAATGGATCGCTGTGCGGGCTTGAATTCCCAGGGGCCACGGGCATTGGCGTCAAATTCGACCGTGATGGTGCGCGAGACATCGACCTGCGAGTTGCGCGGCAGTTTGGCACGCGCAGAACCCGTACCTGGCATTTCACGCTCACCCAGGGCCAGTATATTGATGCCCGTGACTTCGCAAATGGCCTGATACAAAGGGACCAAGGCGTATCCAAACGCAAACATGCCTGCTGCCACCACCAGCAGTTTTTTCATCATGTGCAGATTGGCGCGCAAGGACATGGTGATCAACGACCCAGCAAGGTCATTTTGACCAGGAAACCCAAAAAGAACACGAGCGCCACCGAGGCCAGAATCAGGCCCAAACGGAGGTTGCTCTTTTTCTGCTCAGGGGTCATGAAGCCCGCTCCTTTAACCAATCACGCGGGTGGCGGTGGCGTCCAATTTGGGCGGGGTCTCAAAGGTATGGAAAGGTGCAGGAGACGGCACTTCCCACTCCAGACCTTCGGCGGCCTCCCAAGGCTTCTGGGGTGCTTTTTCACCTTGGCCGCGCATGCAGGGCAAAACGACAAAGAAGAAGAAGTACACCTGCGTGAAGCCGAAAACAAAGGCGCCGACCGAGGCCAAGGCGTTGAAGTCGGCCAATTGCATGGGGTAGTCGGCATAGCGACGCGGCATGCCGGCCAAGCCCAGGAAGTGCATGGGGAAGAAGGTGACGTTGAACGAGATCAGGGTCATCCAGAAGTGAATCTTGCCTCGGGTTTCGTTGTACATCACGCCCGTCCACTTGGGCACCCAGTAATAGAAACCAGCGAACATGGCAAACAAGGAACCGGCCACCAACACATAGTGGAAGTGGGCCACCACGTAGTAGGTGTCCTGAATCTGCATATCGATGGGGGCCATCGCACAGATCAGGCCGGTAAAGCCGCCCATGGTGAACACGAAGATAAAGCCCACCGCGAACAGCATCGGGGCTTCAAAAGTCATCGAGCCTTTCCACATGGTCGCGATCCAGTTGAACACCTTCACGCCCGTGGGCACCGAAATCAGCATGGTCGCGTACATGAAGAACAACTGTCCAGTGACCGGCATGCCAGTGGCATACATGTGGTGCGCCCACACAATGAAGGACAAGATGGCGATCGATGCAGTGGCATAGACCATGGAGGCGTAACCGAACAATTTCTTGCGGGCAAAGGCCGGAACGATGTGACTCACGATCCCGAAGGCCGGCAAAATCATGATGTAGACCTCAGGGTGACCAAAGAACCAGAAGATGTGCTGGTACATCACCGGGTCACCACCACCGGCGGGGTTAAAGAAAGTGGTGCCGAAATGACGGTCGGTCAGGGTCATGGTGATCGCACCTGCCAAGACAGGCATGACGGCGATCAGCAAATACGCGGTAATCAGCCAGGTCCAAACGAACATCGGCATCTTCATGAGGGTCATGCCAGGGGCACGCATGTTCAAGATGGTGACGATGATGTTGATCGAGCCCATGATCGAAGAAGCGCCCAAGATGTGCATGGCAAAAATACCAGCATCCATGGAGGGGCCCATTTGCAGCGTCAGGGGGGCG
>CAYMJT010000003.1:43699-50325 GCA_964390775.1 uncultured Bordetella sp. | reverse complement strand
GTACCTGGGCGGCTGGGGGCGTTGTCGTCGTCGACAGGCCCACCGACGGGGGGCACCGGGGCCGGAAAGGCCATGCCTTGGCCATTCTCGCGGGCATAAATGGCGATGACGTGGTCGACGGGGACCATGATGTCACGGGCCACACCGTTGAAGCGGGCTTTGAACTCGATCCACTCGTTGCCGATTTTGAGACCGCTGGTGGCGTCGGGGCTGATGTTGAGCACGATCTCGCCGTTTTTGACGAATTCGCGCGGCACCTGCACACGTTCGTCGGCCAGCACCGCCAAATAAGGGGTATAGCCCGAGTCGGTGCACCAATCGAACAAAGCCCGGATCAGATACGGGCGAGTGGAAGGAACGTCGCTGGCGTCCATGCCTTAGCCCTTATTTGCGCATGACTTTTTCCGAGGGCGTGAGCGCCTCGATGTAGGCCGGGCGAGAAAAGATGCGCTCGGCATACTTGAGCAATGGGGCGGCGTTTTTGGACAGCTCGATGCCGTAGTGGTCCAGGCGCCACAGCAGCGGCGCGATGGCGACGTCGAGCATGGAGAAATTTTCGCCCAGCATGAATTTATTCTTCAGAAACACGGGGGCCAATTGGGTCAGGCGATCGCGGATGTGCGAGCGGGCTTTCTCCATGGCTTTTTCTTGGCCTTTGGCGTTGCGCGACTCGAGCAAAGAGACGTGGGTGAACAACTCTTTTTCGAAGTTGAGCAAGAACAAACGCACACGGGCCCGATCGACTGGGTCGCCAGGCATGAGTTGAGGGTGCGGAAAGCGCTCGTCGATGTACTCGTTGATGATGTTGGACTCGTACAGGATCAGGTCGCGTTCGACCAAGATGGGTACTTGACCATAGGGGTTCATCACGCCGATGTCTTCGGGCTTGTTGTAGAGGTCGACATCGCGGATTTCGAAGTCCATGCCTTTTTCAAACAGCACGAAACGGCAGCGATGGGAAAATGGGCAAGTGGTACCCGAGTACAACACCATCATGAGTCTAGACTCCTATCAAGCAATACGGTCGGCGCATGTGCAAAACACACAGTCCGACCGGGGTAAAAGAAGAGAGAAGACGCTGAGTCAGCGCACGTCTTTCCAGTAACTGGCGTTCAGACGCCAGGCGATCACCATGAAGCCGAGCAGGAACAGCATGACCCAAACGCCCACGCGCACGCGGGTGTTTTGGGCCGGCTCAGCCATCCACTTCATGTAGTTCACCAAATCGGCCACGGCTTCGTCGTATTGTTTGGCTGTCATCGTGCCAGGCTTGACCTGTTCCCAGCCCTTGAGGACATGGGTTTCGTGGCCATGGGCCTGAATGGTCTCGAACACCGGACGACGCTCGCCTTGCAACTCGTGCAGCACGTGGGGCATGCCGACATTGGGGAAGGCCAGGTTATTCCACCCGGTGGCCTTGGTGTCGTCACGGTAGTAGGTGCGCAAATAGGTGTAGAGATAATCGGCACCGGTACCGCTGTGGCTGGAACGGGAGCGGGCAATCACGGTCAGATCCGGCGGGTTGGCACCGAACCATTCTTTGGCGTGGGCCGGGTTGATATTGGCCTTCATGGTTTCACCGACTTTGTCGGTGGTGAACAGCAAATTGTCTTTGATCTGCTGCTCGGTCAGGCCAATGTCCTTTAAGCGGTTGTAGCGCATATAGGCGGCCGAGTGGCAATTGAGGCAATAGTTGACGAACAACTTGGCACCGTTTTGCAAGGCCCCCAGGTCGTTGGTTTTGTTCGGGGCTTTGTCCCAGGGGATCGTGTCACCCCCCGAGGCGTGGGCCGCACCGACCCACAGGCCGCAAGAAAGAAGAAGGCTGAGGAGGATTTTTTTCATGGCTTCTGACTCCAGGCTCAGTGGGGGGCAAAGGTCACACGGTCGGGCACCGGCTTGCACTGCCCCATACGGCTCCACCAGGGCATGAGCAGGAAGAAACCGAAGTAGAACAGGGTGCCGACTTGCGAAACGCGCTCGCCCGTGGGCGAGGGAGGTTGCACCCCCAGGTAGGCCAGGATGACAAAATTGATCACGAAGATACCGTAGAGCGTCTTGTGCCAGTTGGGACGGTAACGGATGGACTTGACCGGGCAGTGATCGAGCCAGGGCAAGAAGAACAGAATGACGACGGCACCACCCATGACCACCACGCCCCAGAATTTGGCATCGATCGAGAGCATGAGGGCGATGAGCACGACGGCACCACCGATCACTGCACCCTTGAGGATGCTGCTCAGGCGAGCTTTGGTGACCCCCAAGATGGCGGCCAACAACACGCACAGGATCAGGGCGTACATCATCTCGGAGGTGATGGCGCGCAACATGGAGTAATACGGGGTGAAGTACCAAACTGGTGCGATGTGCGGCGGGGTCTTGAGCGGATCGGCTGGAATGAAGTTGTTGTATTCCAGGAAGTAGCCGCCGAATTCGGGGGCGAAGAACACGATGGCGCTAAAGACCAGCAAAAAGCCGCTGACCCCCAAAATGTCGTGCACGGTGTAGTAAGGGTGGAAGGGGATGCCGTCGAGCGGGCGCCCTTGGGCGTCTTTGTTGGCTTTGATCTCGACACCGTCGGGGTTGTTCGAACCCACTTCGTGCAGGGCGATGATGTGGGCCACAACCAGGCCCAAAAGCACCAGGGGCACGGCGATGACGTGGAAGCTGAAGAAGCGGTTCAAGGTGGCGTCTGACACCACATAGTCACCCCGGATGAGCAAGGCCAGATCGGGACCGATGAAAGGGATGGCCGAGAACAGGTTGACGATCACCTGGGCACCCCAGTAGGACATTTGACCCCAGGGCAAGAGGTAGCCCATAAAAGCTTCGGCCATGAGGCACAGGAAGATCGCACAACCAAAGATCCAGACCAGCTCGCGCGGCTTGCGATAAGAGCCATACATCAGGCCACGGAACATGTGCAGGTACACCACCACAAAAAACGCCGAAGCGCCGGTGGAGTGCATATAGCGTATCAACCAGCCCCAGGGGACATCGCGCATGATGTATTCGACCGAAGCGAAAGCGACAGCGGCATCGGGCTTGTAGTGCATGACCAGGAAAATACCGGTCACGATCTGGATCACCAGCACCAGCAGGGCCAGCGAGCCGAAGAAATACCAGAAGTTGAAGTTTTTCGGGGCGTAGTACTCGGAGAGGTGCTCTTTGTACATCTTGGACAGGGGGAAACGATTGTCCACCCAGTTCAAGAGTTTTTCGCCAGCAGAAGCGTTGGGAGAGATTTCTTTGAATTCGGCCATGATGCTGCGTCCCTTAGGCTTTCTGGTCTGAGCCGATCAACAGCTTGGTATCGGACAGGTACATGTGCGGCGGCACTTCGAGGTTGTCGGGCGCAGGTTTGTTTTTGAAGACGCGACCGGCCAGGTCGAAGGTGGAGCCGTGGCAGGGGCAGAGGAAACCACCGGCCCAGTCGTCGGGCAAAGAAGGCTGAGCGCCCATCTGGAATTTGTCAACCGGTGAGCAACCCAGGTGCGAGCAGATGCCGACACCCACAAAGATTTCAGGCTTGATCGAGCGCGCCTGATTGCGGGCGTATTGAGGAGTCAGGTCAGCGGGGTTGCGCTGCGACTTGGGGTCAGCCAACAGGTTTTCGGTTTTGTTGAGCGACTCAAGTTGTTCGGGGGTACGGCGGATGATCCAGACTGGCTTGCCGCGCCACTCAACGGTCATTTTCTCGCCGGGTTTCAGGGACGAAATATCGACTTCGACGGCGGCACCTGCGGCCTTGGCTTTTTCGGATGGTTGGAAAGTGCTGACAAAGGGCACTGCGACGGCAGCGCCTCCGACTGCACCAGCACACGACGTGGCGATCAGCCAGGTTCGTTTACTGGTGTCCACTGCGTTATCACTCATGGAATTCCTCAATGATGCGTCAATTCACGGTCAATTGAGCATTGTAGCCTGTCTGTCAAGGGGGTTTATGGCATGGGGCTGACAAAAACGCAGTTCAGGCCTAGCCTGCGAGTTCGCGCGCCAGGCGCCAAGCGGCGATCATGCTGGCCGGGCTGGCACGGCCTGTACCGGCCAGATCGAAGGCGGTGCCGTGATCAGGGCTGGTGCGTAGCAGCGGCAAGCCCAAGGTGACATTGACCCCATCGTCTAGGCCCAGGTATTTGATGGGAATCAGGCCCTGGTCGTGGTACATGGCCACCACCACATCGAACTCGCCCGCTTGGGTGGGCGTACGACGGGCTCGCATAAAGACCGTGTCGGGCGCATGCGGGCCGCTGACATCGAGGCCTTCGGCGCGGGCAAGGTCTAGGGCTGGCGCGATGATGTCGAGTTCTTCGCGCCCCATCAGTCCCCCCTCGCCCGCGTGGGGGTTGAGTCCAGCGACCCCGATGCGCGGGGGGCGCCCCAAAAAGCGGGATTCAGCTCGGTGGGTGATGCGCAAGGTGGTTAAGAGTTGCTCAGGGGTCAGCGCCCGAATCGCTTCACGCAATGAGATGTGAATACTCACTAGCACGACGCGCAATGAAGAATTGACCAACATCATGCGCACCGGCAGGTCATGCACCGACACGCCCTGGTGTGTGGCGCAGGCGTGTTGCAGCATTTCGGTATGGCCCGGGAAAGGAACGCCCGCCAGATCAAGCGCCTGTTTGTGGATGGGGGCAGTCACCATGGCGCTGGCGCGCCGCTCAAGGCAAGCCTGGGCGGCGGTCTGCACAGACTGGGCGGCAATGCGGCCACCCGCAGGGCTGACCTGACCCCAGGCCATATGGGCCACATCGGTGTCGCCGGCCACAGGGTGCACCCGCAAAACCCCAGCGGGTGCGGGCCCGGCCAGGTGGGTCAGGTCAACCGTCTGGAATGGGATGGGTTGGGCGAGCTGCAACACTTGGGCCGCGCGCTGCAGGCTGGGCAGATGACCCACAATGACGGCATCACGGGCCCAATCGGCCTGTTGCAAACAGGCCTGCAAAGTGATCTCGGGGCCGATGCCAGCGGGGTCACCTGCAGTCAGCAACACGGGGGCGGTGGCGGCGTGCATCAGGCTGGATTTGGGATGTCGATGAATTGGTGTTGAATTCCCAATTCGCGGGCCAGGTGTTCGGCCACAGCGGGGGCGCCAAAGCGTTCGGTGGCGTGGTGACCGCAAGCCAGAAAGGCAACGCCCGTTTCACGCGCCAAATGGGCTTGGGGCTCGGAGATTTCGCCGGTCAGAAAGACATCGGCCCCGGCGGCAATGGCCGCCTCGAAATAGCCTTGGGCACCACCCGAGCACCAGGCCACACGGCGCCAGGGCCGTTGCAGGTCGGCTTGCACCCACACAGGCGGGCGGCCCAACTGACGCTCAATCAGGGCCAGAATTTGTTCCGGCCGGGTGCTTTGCGCCTGCCCCCAGAGCCCCAATTCCTGATCGCCAAAGCTTCCCTGCACCGTCAAGCCCAGTCGCTGTGCGAGCTGTGCGTTGTTGCCCAGTTGCGGGTGTGCGTCCAGCGGCAGGTGATAGGCCAGCAGGTTGATGTCGTGCGCCAGCAGGCGCGAGAGGCGTTGCTTCATCCACCCGGTCACGCGGCCATCTTGCCCACGCCAGAACAGGCCGTGGTGTACCAAAATGGCGTCGGCGCCCTGCTCGATGGCGGCGTCAATCAGCGCCAGGCTGGCGGTGACCCCCGAGACGAGTCGGCTGATGGTGGCTTTGCCTTCGACCTGCAAGCCATTGGGTCCGTAGTCTTTGAAGCGGGCCGGCTGCAGCAAAGCCTCGGCGGCTTGCACCAGCTGGTCGCGATGGCAGGCAGCAGCGCCGGCTTGGTCGGAACCGTTAGCGGGGACGTTGGGCATGGGGTTTGGGCCGTTTGGCAGGAGTGACCGAAATATCGAGCTCGCGCTCACCGCGCAAGACCTTGAAGGCGGCCGGCTCACCCGGCGGCAAGGCGGCCACTGCACCCAGCAGTTCGCTGACGTTGCTCACTGGCGTCTCAGCCACTTTGAGCAGGGCATCGCCAGGTCGGATGCCGGCGCGAGCCGCTGGACCGTTTTGCATGACCCCGGTCACCACCACGGCCTCGCGCAGGGGCAGGCCGAAGTTTTGCGCCAACTCAGGGCTGAGGTCTTGCGGCTCGACGCCAATCCAGCCGCGCGTCACCATGCCGTCTTTGATCAGCCCCTCGAGGACTTGTCGCGCGGTGTGTGCTGGGATGGCAAAGCCGATGCCCATGCTGCCGCCGGAGCGGGAATAAATGGCGGTGTTGATGCCCATCAGATGGCCCTGAATATCGACCAAGGCCCCACCCGAGTTGCCGGGGTTGATGGCGGCATCGGTCTGGATGAAATTCTCGAAGGTATTGATACCGAGTTGACTGCGGCCCAGGGCCGAGACGATGCCGCTGGTGACGGTTTGGCCGACTCCAAAGGGGTTGCCGATGGCCAGCACCTGATCGCCCACTTGCAGCTGCTCGGACTTGCCCCAGGTGATGACGGGCAAGCGATCGAGTTCGATGCGCAACACCGCCAAGTCGGTGTCGGGGTCGGTGCCAATGACTTTGGCCCGGGTGCGACGCCGATCGGTGAGGATGACTTCGATTTCGTCAGCACCTTCAATCACGTGGTTGTTGGTCAGGATGTAGCCCTCGGGGCTGACGATCACGCCGCTGCCC
>CAYMJT010000003.1:22827-43689 GCA_964390775.1 uncultured Bordetella sp. | reverse complement strand
GGCGTCGGGCACCTTCGGCTACGGCCGCGAGATGACGGGCTTCGTGGACCTGTCGCGGCTCGGGGGCATCGTCCCCAAGACGATCACACCGCTGCCCAGGCCAGCTTGTGGGCTGGTGTCGCCCTCGCCAAAGAAAAAACGGAACCAGGGGTCACGAGCTTGCGGGTTGCGCTCAGAGACCTTGAGGGTGTTGATGCTGACGACGGCGGGCGAGGCCTGACGCGCCGCCGGACTGAGGCTGCCGGGCGCCACCGGCAGGGTGGGCGCGCTCGACTCGAACAAAGTCATGCCCGGGCGTGCGGCATAGCGATCGAGCCAGTGGGGTTTTAGAGTGCCCACCACGAACCAGACCGCCAAGGCCACAGTGACTGCCTGGGAAAACAGCAGCCAGAGGCGTTTCATGGAGACTGCTCCGGTGCGGTATCTTCGCCCTCTTTAGGGGCTTGGGTGTGCTCGATGAAAAAGCGGGCAGCAATGATGCCCAACTCGTAGAGTATGCACATCGGGATCGCCAAAGCCAGTTGCGAGACCACATCGGGCGGGGTCACAATGGCGGCAATCACAAAGGCCAACACGATGAAATAAGAGCGAAAGGCCTTGAGCTTTTCGATCGAGACCATGCCCAGGCGAGCCAGTACCACCACCACCACGGGGACTTCAAAGGCCAGACCAAAGGCGAGGAACATGGTCAACACAAAGCTGAGATAGGCCTCGATGTCCGGGGCTGCCGTGATGCTCTTGGGGGCAAAGCTTTGAATGAACTTAAAGACCTGCCCAAAGACGAAGAAATAACAAAAAGCGACACCGACCAAAAAGAGCACGGTGCTGGAGACCACCAGCGGCAACACCAATTTCTTTTCGTGTGAGTACAAGCCCGGGGCGACAAACATCCAGGCCTGATACAACACAACCGGCAATGCCAGTAAAAAAGCCGCCATGAGCAAAATCTTGAGTGGCACCAGAAAGGGCGAGATGACCGAGGTCGCAATGAGTGTGGCCCCTTCGGGCAAATGCGCGACCAGCGGTTGGGCCAGGATGTCGTAGAGGGCGCCTGGGCCCGGAAAGATGGCGAGCGCCGCACAGCCAATGCCAATCGCAATAAAAGCCTTGATGATGCGGTCGCGCAATTCGATGAGATGGGCGACAAAGGGCTGTTCTGTGCCCGCCAACTCGTCTTCGGGGTTCGGAGGGGTGGTGCTCATGATCAGTGACCGCTGCCCAGCGGCTTGGGGCGGTGACGCGCCACGCGGGCAGCACCAGACAGGGCATGGATGCGCACACCAGCGCGGGACTTGTACCACTGGGGCACAGCGCCGCGCTTGAGGCGCCATTTCTTGCCAGGGTTTTTGTATTCGGGGACCGGGGTGGACAAGGGCTCGATGCTTTGATCGGTCAGGCCAGCGGTGGTTTCTTGCCAATCGCGCTCGAAGTCTTTGCTGGCGTCGTGCACCTGTTGCTCGACATCACGGGCGGCAGTTTCTACGCTGTCTTTCATCTTGCGCAACTCTTCGAGGTCCATGGAGCGATTCACCTCGGCTTTGACATCGGAGACATAGCGCTGCGCCTTGCCGATGAGCGCGCCGACAGTGCGCGCCACACGAGGCAATTTTTCGGGTCCGATGACGACCAGGGCAACCACCCCGATCAGCATCATTTTGGACAGGCCCAGATCGATCATGCGCGCATGCCCAGAACGTCAGTTCTTGGTTTTGGCCTCGACATCGATGGTGGTTTTGGCCTCAGCGGGTGCTTGAACCTGGGCCGCTGCCTGTTGCTGCTCGGCCGTGCCGCCTTCTTTCATGCCGTCTTTAAAACCCTTGACCGCACCGCCCAAATCAGAGCCGATGTTTTTGAGTTTTTTGGTGCCAAAAATCAGTACGATGATCAACAAAACGATCAACCAGTGCCAGATCGAGAATGATCCCATGGTGTTCCTCCAATACAGGGCTGGTGATTCTAGCCCAGCGACTGTCCCGATCCGCGTCGGGGTCTTTGAAACAGCCGCTTAGCCCCGCAACCAAGGGCGGGGGCCGCCCATGACGTGGAAATGCAGGTGGTGGACCTCTTGGCCACCCTCTTTGCCGGTGTTGGTGACGATCCGAAACCCGCCCTCGGGGTAGGGTTTAGCCCCCTGCTCCAAGGCCAATTGGGGCGCCAGGGTCAGGATTTTGCCCAGCAACGCCTGATGCTCGGGGCCGACATGGGCCATCGAGACGATGTGGGCCTTGGGGATGATCAGAAAATGCACCGGCGCCCAGGGGTTGATGTCGTGAAAGGCCAGCACGTCTTGGTCTTCAAACACCTTTTTAGAGGGAATCTGGCCAGCGACGATTTTGCAAAAAATGCAGTCGGGTGATGCGTTCATGAGGGACGGAGCAAAAAACAGATGGATCAGGGTTGGTCTTGGGCTTCGCGATTCACGGCTTTGCGCAGGGCCTTTTCTTCCAGGCCGCTCAGGCCCTCGCGGCGCGCCAGCTCGTCGATGACTTGTTGCGGCGTGAGCCCGTGTTGGGCCAGGGCGATCAGGCAATGGAACCACAAATCGGCCATTTCGTAGACCAACTGCGCCTTGTCGCCGCCATGCGCCGCGTCCTTCGCCGCCATGACGGTTTCGGTGGCTTCTTCGCCGATTTTTTTCAACACAGCGTCCGGTCCCTTGTGCAAGAGGCGGGCGACATAACTTTTTTCCGGATCACCACCGTGGGCAGGCTTGCGGCTCTCGATCACCTGGGCCAATCGGGCCAGGGTGTCGTTGGTGGGGTTGGGGGTATTCATTTGTAAATGCTTTCGGGGTCTTTGAGCACGGGCTCGACAGCCTGCCAACCCTGTGGGGTCAGGCTTTGGTAGAAACAGCTGTGGCGACCGGTGTGGCAAGCAATGCCGGGTTGGTGGCCCAGTTGGGTGACCTTGAGTAAGACCACGTCGTTGTCGCAGTCCAGGCGGATGTCGTGAACTTGCTGCACATGGCCCGATTCTTCGCCTTTGAACCAAAGTTTGTTGCGCGAACGACTGAAATAGACAGCGCGTTGGAGCTCAAAGGTCTTTAGCAAGGCCTCGCGGTTCATCCAAGCGAACATCAGCACGTCTCCGCTGTCGCGCTCTTGGGCAATCACGGGCACCAAACCCTGGGCGTCCCATCGGATGTCATCAAGCCAATTCATGCGGCTATCTTAATGCTTCGCGCGGATGAAATAGAAAGTTTCGATGCGTCAATTACAGGCGCACCGGGATGCCGCGTTCGGCCATGCGGGCTTTGGCCTGAGCCACGGTGTATTCGCCGTAGTGGAAGATGCTGGCGGCGAGCACCGCGTCGGCCCCACCTTGCTGGACACCGTCGGCAAGATGGTCGAGGTTACCCACGCCGCCCGAGGCGATGACGGGGACCGGCACGGCGTCGGCCACGGCCCGGGTCAGGGCCAGATCAAAGCCGCTTTTGGTGCCGTCGCGGTCCATGCTGGTGAGCAAGATTTCGCCGGCACCATGCTCGGCCATTTGGCGCGCCCAGGCCACCGCGTCGAGGCCGACGTTGTGGCGCCCGCCGTGGCTGTAAACATCCCAACCGGGCCCCATGGCCACGCCCTGGGGGCCAAGGCGTTGCTCTTCTTCGGCGCTGCGCCGCTTGGCGTCTATGGCGACCACGATGCATTGCGAGCCGTATTTGGCCGAGGCTGCGCGGATGACTTGTGGATTGGCGATGGCCGCCGAGTTGAAACTGGTTTTATCAGCCCCCGCATTGAGCAAGCGGCGCACATCTTCGACGGTACGCACACCGCCCCCGACGGTCAGGGGGATGAACACTTGCGAGGCGACGGCCTCGATGATGTGCAGAATCAGATCGCGCCCGTCGCTGGTGGCGGTGATGTCCAAAAAGGTCAGTTCATCGGCGCCTTGCTCGTTGTAGCGAGCGGCGATTTCAACTGGATCGCCGGCGTCACGCAATTCAACAAAGTTGACGCCCTTGACCACCCGGCCCCCCGTGACATCGAGACACGGGATGATGCGCTTGGCCAGCATCAGGCGTCGTCCAGTTCGTCGGCGCGGTCTTGGGCGGCCTCGAAGTCGAGGTCGCCGGTATAGATGGCGCGACCACAGATGACCCCCTCGATACCCTCGTCTTGGACGGCGCAGAGTTTTTCAATGTCGGCGATGCCCGCCAAACCACCCGAGGCGATGACGGGTATGGTCAGGGCCTGAGCCAGTTTGACCGTGGCGTCGATATTGATGCCAGAGAGCATGCCGTCGCGTCCAATGTCGGTGTAGATGATGGACTCAACCCCGTAGTCCTCAAACTTGCGCGCCAGGTCAACGACTTCGTGGCCGGTGAGTTTGCTCCAACCGTCGGTAGCGACTTTGCCGTCTTTGGCGTCAAGGCCGACGATGATGTGGCCGCCAAAGGCGCTGCAGGCGTCTTTGAGAAAGCCAGGGTTTTTGACGGCGGCGGTGCCGATGATCACATAACGAATGCCGCCGTCGATGTATCTTTCAATGGTGTCGAGGTCACGGATGCCGCCGCCGAGTTGCACGGGGATGTCGTCGCCCACCGCTTTGAGTATGGATTTGATGGCGCTGTGATTCTGGGGCTTGCCAGCAAAGGCGCCGTTGAGGTCGACCAGATGCAGACGACGCGCCCCTTTGTTGACCCAGTTCAGGGCCATGTTGGCGGGGTTTTCACTGAAGGTGGTCGATTGGTCCATATCGCCTTGTTTGAGGCGCACACACTGTCCGTCTTTCAGGTCGATGGCTGGGATCAGAAGCATAAGAGAGAGTGGGCCAGGTTCAAAGGCGCAGGCAAGGGCTTGAACTCAGGGGTTCCAGGATAAAAAGTTTCGATACAGGGCCAGGCCAAGGTCGGCGCTCTTTTCAGGGTGAAACTGGGTTGCGAAAATATTATCGCGGCAGATGGCCGAGGTAAAGCGCTTGCCGTACTCGGTTTCGCCCGCGATGTGGCGCGCATCCGACGGTCGGGCATAAAAACTGTGTACAAAATAGAAATGAGAAGCATCGGGCACCCCCTGCCAAATCGGGTGGGGGTGGGTCTGATAAACCTGGTTCCAGCCCATTTGGGGCACTTTGTAGCGTGATCCGTCGGCTTGGGTCTGGCCCTGCAGCTGAAATTTGAGGACATCACCCGGCAGCAAGCCCAGGCAAGGGGTGGCCTGCTCAGTGTGCGACTCGGCGCTGGATTCGAGCAGCATTTGCATGCCAACACACACCCCGAACAGGGGTTTTTGTTGGGCGGCTTCAAGGACGGCTTGCAACAGGCCCGATTGACGCAATTCGCGCATGCAGTCGGGCATGGCGCCCTGCCCGGGCAAAACCACCCGATCGGCGCGCCGCACCTGGTCAGGGTCAGCGGTGATGAGGGCATGGGCACCGTGGTGATGGGCGGCACTGAGCACGGCTTGAGCCACCGAACGCAGGTTACCCATGCCGTAATCGATCACCGCCAC
Source organism: uncultured Bordetella sp. (assembly GCA_964390775.1). Taxonomy (GTDB): domain Bacteria; phylum Pseudomonadota; class Gammaproteobacteria; order Burkholderiales; family Burkholderiaceae_C; genus Limnohabitans. Next base: position 38,239 of record CAYMJT010000003.1, on the reverse strand, counting down.
CGTGTTCATGGTTCTCAGCGGTCAGAGGCTGCCTTTGGTGGAGGGAATCAGGCCAGCCGAGCGCGGGTCGGCTTCGGTGGCCATGCGCAGGGCGCGGCCAAAGGCCTTGAAGACGGTCTCGGCCTGATGGTGCGCATTTTGGCCGCGCAAGTTGTCGATGTGCACGGTGATAAAGGCATGATTGACCAAGCCCTGAAAGAACTCATAGGTGAGTTGGGCGTCAAAAGTACCAATCGAGCCGCTGGTAAAGGGCACATGCATGGTCAGGCCAGGGCGGCCAGAAAAGTCGATCACCACGCGGCTGAGGGCTTCGTCCAGCGGCACATAGGCGTGACCGTAGCGGCGAATGCCTTTTTTGTCACCGATGGCCTGGGCCAGGGCCTGGCCGATGGCAATGCCCACGTCCTCGACGGTGTGGTGGCCGTCGATGTGCAGATCACCCTCGGCCTTGACCTTGAGGTCGATCAAACCGTGACGGGCGATTTGATCAAGCATGTGATCAAAGAACCCGATCCCAGTAGACAGCTCGGAGCGGCCCGTGCCGTCGAGGTTAAGCTGAACCGAGATCCGGGTCTCTTGGGTATTGCGGGTGACTTGGGCTTGCCGCATGGGCTTTTTCAATGGGGATGAATAAGGGGACATGATACCATCGACACTCTGGAAAACCCCGAAAAACAGGGCTTTCCACCCCGATCTGACACGACACCTCATGAGCCAATACTGGAGCGCCGTGGTTCACGGCCTGACCCCCTATGTGCCGGGCGAACAGCCCCAGATGAGCCAACTGGTCAAACTCAACACCAATGAGCATCCAGATGGGCCATCGCCTCGGGTGCTGGAGGCCATCCGCGCCGCCACCGACGAGGGCCTGCGCCTGTACCCCGACCCGAACGCTAGCGCCTTGAAAGCGGCACTGGCTCGTCACCACGGCCTGCAGGCGAACCAGGTGTTTGTCGGCAACGGCTCGGACGAAGTATTGGCCCATGCCTTCATGGCCTTGCTCAACCGCCCGGGCGGCCTATGGTTCCCCGACATCACCTACAGCTTTTACCCCGTTTATTGCGGTTTGTATGGCATTGAGCATCGCGCCATTGCGCTGCACGATGATTTTTCGATTCGGGTCGATGACTACCTGCCTAAGAACGGGCGGGCGGCGGGCGCCATTATTTTCCCCAACCCCAACGCTCCCACGGGAATGCAAATGCCTTTGGCCGAGGTTGAGCGGCTGATCGCAGGCAACCCGCAGGCGGTGGTGCTGGTCGACGAGGCCTATGTGGACTTCGGTGGGCAGAGTGCGGTTGGACTGATCGCCCAATACCCCAATTTGCTGGTTTGTCACACCTTCTCGAAAAGCCGTTCGCTGGCAGGCTTGCGGGTGGGCTATGCGCTGGGCCATGCCGATCTGATCGAGGGTCTGGAGCGGGTCAAGAACAGTTTCAACTCTTACCCCATGGACCGACTGGCGCTGGCTGGGGCCCTGGCCTCGGTCGAGGACGACGCCCATTTCCGCGCCAGTTGCGCCCGGGTGGTGGCGATTCGCGAGCGCTTGGTGAGCGACCTACAAGGTCTGGGCTTTGAGGTCTTGCCGTCAACGGCCAACTTTGTCTTTGCCCGCCACCCCCAGCACCGGGGCGCTGCGCTGGCGCAGGCCCTGCGCGAGCGCGCCATCATCGTGCGGCATTTTGCCAAGCCCGAGCGCATCTCGGATTTTTTGCGCATCACGGTCGGCAACCCTGATCAGTGCGCGGCGCTGATCGCGGGGCTCAAGCAGATCGTGCGTTAATTGGGGTCTGACCCCAATTAATTTGACCCCAATTAATTTGACCTCAATTTATTTTTTCAATCGTAATTCGGCCGCCATGGCGTGGGCCTGCAAGCCCTCGCCGTGGGCGAGGATGGAGGCGACTTGGCCCAGGGTTTGGGCACCGGTTTCGCTGACCTGGATCAGGCTGCTGCGTTTTTGGAAGTCGTAGACACCCAAGGGCGATGAGAAACGGGCTGTGCCACTGGTGGGCAGGACGTGGTTGGGACCGGCGCAGTAGTCGCCCAGCGATTCGCTGGTGTAGGCGCCCATGAAGATGGCGCCGGCATGGCGCAGCAAGGGTTCCCAGCGTTCGGGCTCTTGGCTGGAAATTTCAAGGTGTTCGGGGGCGATGCGATTGGAGATGTCGCAGGCCTCTTGCATGCTGCGGGTGTGGATGAGCGCTCCACGCCCGTTAAGGGATTTTTCGATGATCTCGCGGCGCGGCATTTGTGGCAGTAATCGATCGATTTCTTGCTGCACACGGTCGATGTAGCCAGCGTCGGGGCAGAGCAAAATGCTTTGCGCCAGTTCGTCGTGCTCGGCCTGGCTAAATAGGTCCATGGCGACCCAGTCGGGGGGTGTGCTGCCGTCAGCCAGCACCAGGATTTCACTGGGGCCAGCGATCATGTCGATGCCGACCGTGCCAAACACACGGCGCTTGGCGGCGGCGACGTAGGCGTTGCCAGGGCCGGTGATTTTGTCGACGTTGGGCACGGTGGCGGTGCCATAGGCCAGCGCCGCCACGGCTTGTGCACCCCCGATGGTGAAGGCACGGCTGACGCCAGCCACATGGGCGGCGGCGAGGACCAAGGGGTTTTTTTCACCACGTGGGGTGGGTACGACCATGATGATTTCGGCCACGCCCGCCACATGGGCTGGAATGGCATTCATGAGCACGCTGGACGGGTAAGCGGCTTTGCCGCCGGGCACATAGATACCGACCCGATCCAGCGGCGTGACTTTCTGGCCCAACAAGGTGCCATCGGCGTCGCGGTACGTCCAACTCTCACCGCTGGCCTTTTTTTGCGCCTCGTGGTAGCTGCGAACGCGCGCCGCCGCCGTTTGCAATGCTTGGCGCTGGGCAAGGGGCAGGCTGTCAAAGGCGGCCTTGAGCTCGGCCGCACCGAGCTCGAGCTGGGCCATGGCCGAGGATTGGAGATCATCGAAGCGGCGGGTGTATTCAAGCACCGCCGCGTCACCGCGTGCGCGCACGTCGGCCAAAATGTCGGCCACACGCTGCTCGATGGCAGCGTCGGTATCTGCGGACCAATGCAAGCGGGCTTGAAAGGCCGCTTCAAAACCGGTGTCGGTGGTGTTCAGTCGCAGAGGGCGGGCCATGGTGCTTGCTCAGGCTTGGGCCGCCAAGGCGCCTTGGAAGGCGTCGAGCAAGCGGCGGATAGGTTCTTGCTTGAGTTTGAGCGAGGCCTGATTGACCACCAGCCGTGAGCTGATGTCCATGATGCGCTCGACTTCGACCAAGCGGTTGGCCTTGAGGGTGCTGCCCGTCGAGACCAAATCGACGATGGCGTCGGCCATGCCAGTGAGGGGAGCCAATTCCATGCTGCCGTAAAGCTTGACCAGATCGACGTGCACGCCCTTGGTGGCAAAAAAATCGCGCGCGATGGCGACATATTTGGTCGCCACTTTCAGGCGCGAGCCGGTGCGAACGGCACCTGCGTAATCGAAGCCCTCGGGAGCAGCCACGCTCATGCGGCATTTGGCGATGCGCAGGTCCAACGGTTGGTACAGTCCTTGGGCACCGTGTTCGATCAAGGTGTCCAAGCCCGTGACACCGAGGTCGGCACCGCCGTACTCGACATAAGTGGGCACATCGGTGGCGCGCACCAGCACCACACGCACCTCAGATTGGTTGGTCGGTAAAATCAGTTTGCGCGACTTTTCGGGGTCTTCGAGCACTTTGATGCCAGCTGCGGCCAGCAAGGGCAAGGTTTCGTCGAAGATGCGTCCTTTGGACAAGGCCAGCGTGATCATGAGATTCTTTCGATGTCTGCGCCCAGCGCCCTGAGCTTGGCTTCCATGCGATCGTAACCGCGATCGAGGTGGTAGATGCGGTCGACCACGGTTTCGCCATCAGCCACCAGGCCAGCGATGACCAGGCTGGCTGACGCGCGCAAGTCGGTGGCCATGACGGTGGCCCCGGAGAGCAAGGGGACACCCTCGACCATGGCTACTTTACCGTCGATTTGGATGTTGGCTCCCAGCCGAACCAGTTCGTTGACGTGCATAAAGCGGTTCTCGAAGATGGTTTCGGTGACTTTGCTGGCCCCTTGGGCGATGCAGTTCAAGGCCATGAATTGAGCCTGCATGTCGGTGGGAAAGCCCGGGTACTCGGTGGTGCGAAAGCTCTGTGCTTTCAGACGCCCTTGGCTGCGGATGCGGACAAAGCCCTCGCCCGACTCGATCTGGGCACCAGCGGCCTGCAGTTTCTCGATCACCGCCTCGAGATGGTCGGCACGCGCGTGGCGCAGCACCACGTCGCCACCGGTGGCCGCAACGGCGCACAAAAAGGTACCGGCCTCGATGCGGTCGGCCACCACCCGGTGTTGGGCGCCGTGCAGGCGCTCCACGCCCTGGATGCGAATCTTGCTGGTGCCGTGGCCCTCGATGCGAGCACCCATGGCGATGAGAAGTTCGGCCAGGTCGGGAATTTCGGGCTCTTGAGCGGCGTTTTCCAGCACCGTTTCGCCCTCGGCCAGACAAGCCGCCATCATGAAGTTTTCGGTACCAGTCACGGTGACCATGTCGGTCGTGATGCGAGCGCCACGCAGACGCTTGAATCCACTGGCTAAACTGGCCACCATATAACCGTGCTGGACTTCGATCACTGCGCCCATGGCCTGCAAGCCCTTGATGTGCTGATCGACCGGGCGCGAACCGATGGCACAGCCGCCGGGCAATGAAACACGGGCCTGGCCATAACGGGTCAACAGGGGCCCCAGAACCAACACCGAGGCACGCATGGTTTTGACCAGATCGTAGGGGGCCTCGGGGCGAGTCAGCGGTTGGGCGCACAACTGCAATGTATCGGACTGGGTGGTCTGGACATCGACACCCATGTGCCGCACCAGCTTGAGCAGCGTCGAGATGTCTTGCAACCTGGGCACATTGGACAGGGTCACCGGATCGGTGGTGAGCAAGGCAGCACACAGCTCGGGCAAGGCTGCGTTTTTAGCACCCGAGACCGGCATCTCGCCTTGTAGGAGTCGGCCGCCGCGTATCCGCAATTTATCCATGTTGCCCCCCTTGTTCGGCCCATTCGGCAGGGGTCAAAGTCTTCATGGACAGGGCATGCACCTCGTCGGTGTGCATGCGTTGCCCCAGCGTGGCGTAGACCAACTGATGGCGGCGCACCCGGCTCAGGCCCTGGAAACTGGGGCTGACCAAGGTGGCATACCAATGTCGGCCATCGCCGTCGACCTGGATGTGCTCGCAAGGCAGGGCCGCACCAATGATGTCGCGAAGTTGTTGCGCGTCCATGCTGTTAACCTCTGATTTTGTAACCGATGCGCAGCAGGTGCAAAGCCAGGGCCGAGACCCCCAGACAAGCACTGCCCACCAAAGTCAGGCTGAGCCAGGGGGAGACGTCGCTGACGCCGAAAAAGCCATAGCGAAAGCCATCGATCATGTAAAAAAACGGATTCAGGTGGCTTGCCGCCTGCCAGAAGTCAGGCAACGAGTGGATGGAGTAGAACACACCGCTGAGGAAGGTCATGGGCATGATGACAAAGTTTTGGAATGCCGCCATCTGATCGAATTTTTCAGCCCACAGGCCGGCAATCAGACCCAAGGTACCCAGCATCGCCGCCCCCAGAAAAGCAAACACCAAAATCCACAGCGGGGCCACCGGTTGCAAGGGCACCACCCAGGCGGTGGCCAGCAAGACACCCAGGCCCACCGCCAAACCGCGCACCACCGAAGACCCGACGTAGGCGACAAACCAGCTGCGGTGGCTCAAGGGGGTGAGCAAGATAAAAATCAGGTTGCCCATGATTTTGCTCTGAATAAGCGACGACGAGCTATTGGCAAAAGCGTTTTGCAAAACACTCATCATGACCAGACCCGGGATGAGGAAAGCGGTGTACTTGACCTGGTCGTAGACTTGCACCTTATCCTCCAGGACATGGCCAAAGATGAGCAAGTACAAACAGGCCGTCATCACCGGGGCAGCGATGGTTTGAAAGCTGACCTTCCAAAAGCGCAGCACTTCCTTGATGAACAAGGCCTGCCAACCCATCATGCGCTCACCTCTTGAGATTGTCCGGCGCGCGCCATGACCTCGAGGAACACGTCTTCGAGGTCGGCTTTGCGAATTTCAACGTCCTCGGCAATCAGACCGGCCTGGCGCACCGCCGCCAGATAATGTTCGATTTGGCTGGCATCGTGAGCTGGAAATTGAACAATACGTCCAGTAACGCGAGCCTGGCGCGCCAGTTCGGGAGGTAAGGGCTGGTCAAGCTTGAAGCGCAGCACATTGCTGCTGGCGGCACTGAGTAACTCGCTGGTGCGCTGCAGGGCCACGATGCGCCCTTGTTTGAGCATGGCGATGCGAGCACACAGGGCCTCGGCCTCTTCCAGGTAGTGGGTCGTCAACAAGACAGTGTGACCGTCGCGATTGAGTCGGGCGATGAATTGCCACAAGGTTTGGCGCAACTCTACATCGACGCCCGCAGTGGGTTCGTCGAGCACGATGACCGGTGGCTTATGGACCAGGGCCTGGGCCACCAGCACACGGCGTTTCATGCCGCCCGACAATTGCCGCATATTGTGTTGCGCTTTGTCAGCGAGCCCCAGGCCTTCGAGCAGTTCGTCGATCCAAGCGCCGTTGTCGGTGACCCCAAAATAACCCGACTGGAAACGCAGGGCCTCGCGCACGGAAAAGAAAGGATCAAACACCAGTTCCTGAGGCACCACGCCCAATAACTGGCGGGCTTGGGCAGCTTGGGTGTTGACATCGTGACCGCGCACCAAGACCCGCCCCGCGCTGGCGCGGTTCAGACCAGCCAGAATGCTGATCAAGGTGGTTTTGCCGGCGCCGTTGGGGCCCAGCAAACCAAAAAATTCGCCTTCTTCGATATCAAAACTGACATCGTGCAGGGCCTGAAAACTGCCTTTGGCGCTGGTGTAGATTTTGCTGACCGACTGGAATGAAACTGCGGGCATGAAGGGTCTACATCCTCAAATCAGATCAGACAGCCCATAGGCTTGCACCAATCGACGCACCCGCTCAGGTGTGCCTTCGATACGCAACTCAAGCCCTCGGGCTTGGGCACGGCGACGCAATTCGAGCATGCAGGCCAGGGCAGACGAGTCAAAGGAACGCAGCGCGCTGGCGTCGAGCACCATGGTCTGTCCAGAGCTCAGGTGGATGCCGCTGAGCCAATCCATGGCCTGCGCGTGGCGCAGGGTGTCGGGCATGCGCAGGGAGGCCTGGGTAGAATTCACTTGCGCACACCGCCTTTGTTGCGTTCGGACAATGAGGTAATCAGGCCGTCGACGCCACGGGCGTTGATCTCTTGCCCGAACTGGGTTCGGTAGGTATCGACCAACCAGATGCCCGCGACATTGAGGTTGTAGATGCGCCAGCCGTTGGCGGCGTCTGCTGCTTTTTCCAAACGATAGTCAATCGCCACTGGCTCGGCACCGCCGCGCACTTCAGTGCGCACCAGAACTTCGTTGTCGCTGGCGGCAGCGCGCAGGGGCTTGATGGCCACACTCATGTCTTTGACTTGCGAGACTGCGCCAGAATAGGTGCGCACCAACAAGGTCTTGAACTCGTCTTGCAAACGGATGCGCTGTTCGGGCGTGGCCTGACGCCAGGCCGGCCCCACGGCCGCAGCGGTCATGCGCTGAAAATTGAGATGTGGCATGACTTTTTGGTCGACCAGTTGCGACAGGCGTTGGGAGTCGCCGGTTTTGAGTGCTGGATCGTTTTTGACGGTTTCGAGCAATTCGGTCGTCAGGCGTTTAATAAAGGCGTCGGGGGCCTCTTCGGCCCGGGCGGTTGCGCACAGGCCGAGCATCACACAGGCGAATATACAGAGGCGCCGAGAGGCTGCAATCCAGCACGCCAATGCGCTGACAAATGGGAAGTGAAGAGTGGTTCTCATGGACTGACCTAGGGCTTGTCAGAGGACTGGTCTGTGGACGCGGCTGCATCGCCCTCAGGCTTGTCTTCCGGTTCGGGGGGATCTCCATCATAGACATCATTGAGACGCTTTTGCAGAAATGCGTCTCGGGTAAAGCTGTATTTGTCCAGGGCGATGCGCTCGACCTGATCGGTCAAGGGCAGTAGTTGGGCACGCCGATCAATCAGGCTGCTGACCCATAAAACATTGCGCTGGGTCGAATCGTCGACCTGGTTGATCAGATTGGCGCGGCTGTCGGGCACCAGACCAATGCCGTCACGCACCGTCGAGGGGCCAAACAGGGGCAGCACCAGATAAGGGCCCGAGGGCACGCCCCAACGGCCCAGGGTCTGACCGAAGTCTTCGGGATGGCGTTCGATCCCCAAGTGAGTGGCGACATCAAATAAGCCATAGATGCCGATGGTCGTATTAATCAGAAAGCGGCCCACGTTTTCCAGCGTATGGACTGGCTTGGCCTGCAAGGCGCTGTTCACGCCGGACCAGAGGTCGCGCAAATTGCCAAAAAAGTTGGAGACCCCGGTTTGGATCAGTTTCGGGGTGTTTTCCCGATACACCCGCGCCACGGGTTGCAAAACCGCGCCGTCGAGAGCGTCGTTAAAGCCAAATATCTTGCGGTTGAATGACTCCCAGGGGTCTTGCGGGTTGGGGGCCGACTGCGGCGCCGCGCTGGCGGGGACTGGGTTGGATTGGGCCCAAGCCGGCCCTGGCCCCAGCAAGACGCCAGCGATGAAGGACATCCACAGTAACCAGGGTCGTATGGACATGAGCGGTTTACTTGCCGGTGGCCGAGGTCGGATCGGCGGCCTTGTTGTAGAGGAACTGGCTGATCAGGTTTTCCAACACCACCGCCGATTGGGTTTGTTCGATGCGATCGCCAGTGGCCAGGTTTTTGTCGTCTGAGCCCGCCTCGATGCCGATGTATTGCTCACCCAAGAGCCCGCTGGTGAGGATTTTCAAAGAGCTGTCCTTGGGGAATTTGTAGCGCTCTTCCATGGCCAGGGTGACCACGGCCTGAAAGGTTTGGTCGTCAAAGCCGATGCTTTGCACCCGCCCCACCACGACGCCAGCGCTCTTGACCGCAGCCTGCGGTTTCAGACCCCCGATGTTGTCAAAGCGGGCGCTGAGCGTGTAGGAGGTTTGAAAACTCAGCGTCAGCAGATTGGCCGACTTCAAGGCCAAAAACAGCAAGGCCAATGCGCCCAGCAGGACCAGTAGGCCCACCCAGACATCGTTTCTAGAGCGTTGCATTGCTATCCTTTCAAAGGCTGAACATCAGGGCTGTGAGAATGAAATCGAGGCCCAATACGGCCAAAGAGGCCACCACTACCGTGCGCGTGGTGGCCCGAGACACGCCTTCAGGCGTCGCCTGAGCCTCATAACCCTGCAAAACGGCCACAAAGGTCACAGTGATGCCAAACACCAAGCTTTTCACCACCCCATTACCCACATCTTTCCAGACATCGACCCCGCCCTGCATTTGCCCCCAGAAAGACCCTGGGTCAACCCCGATCATGACCACGCCGACAACCCAGCCGCCCAATATGCCAACGGCACTGAACACCGCCGCGAGTATGGGCATGGTGATGATGCCGGCCCAAAAGCGCGGTGCCAAAATACGTCGTACCGGATCGACGGCCATCATGTCCATGGCGCTGAGTTGCTCGCCGGCTTTCATCAGCCCGATCTCGGCGGTGAGCGAAGTGCCGGCCCGACCTGCAAACAGCAACGCCGTGACCACCGGCCCGAGTTCGCGCACCAGACTCAGGGCCACCAACAAACCCAGCGCTGAAGACGAGCCATAGCGTTGCAAGGTGTAATAGCCCTGCAAACCCAACACGAAGCCGACGAACAGGCCAGACACCGAAATGATGGCCAATGAGTGGTTACCCAAAAAGTGGATCTGGTCGCGCACCAGTCCAAAACGGCGCAGGGTCGGTAGCCACAGGGCCAACAAGCGAAAGAACAATCGCGCTGCGTGGCCCATGTGGGCCAGTTGGCGGCGCGTGGAAGCACCCAGGTCAGAGAGCCAGTCGATCATGGCCGCCCTTTCAGGCCAAAATCGTTGGCGCGCTCGGGGGCGGGATGATGAAAACGCACCGGGCCTTCCGGGGCGGCGGTCACGAACTGATGCACCAAGGGGTCTGGGCTGTGCCGAACTTGGTCTGGAGTGCCTTGGGCGGCGATGCGGCCATTGGCCAACACAATGACCTGATCTGCGATGTGAAAGGTTTCATCGAGATCGTGCGAGACCAGCAAGGTGGTCAGCCCTAAAGCGTCGTTGAGCTGACGAATCAGGCGGGCGGCTGTGCCCAAAGAAATGGGGTCAAGACCCGCAAAAGGCTCGTCGTACATGACCAACTCGGGATCGAGCGCAATGGCACGCGCCAGCGCCACCCGGCGCGCCATGCCGCCCGAGATCTGACTGGGCATGAGGTCACGGGCCCCACGCAATCCAACCGCTTCAAGTTTCATGAGAACGATATCGCGGATCAAGACCTCGGACAAAGCAGTGTGCTCACGCAGGGGAAAGGCGACATTGTCAAAGACGCTGAGATCGGTGAACAAGGCGCCGAATTGATACAACATACCCATGCGGCGGCGAATTTCATACAAACCCTCGGCATCGAGTTCGCCCACCTCGCGACCATCGAAGGTCAGGGAACCCTGCTGGGCCCGATACTGGCCGCCGATCAATCGCAGCACGGTGGTCTTGCCACCGCCCGAAGCACCCATCAGGGCCGTGACTTTGCCACGCGGCACCGACAGCGTGATGCCGTCTAGGATGACGCGCTCGCCATAACCGAAATGCAAATCGGTCAGCTGAACAAGACAGTCGCTGAGGCTCATGGGGGCCGGGCCGCTCGGGATTCGTCCGAACATCGTTGGAAGAACCCCGATTTTAACCCTTAGGGATTAAATTGCATGGACTCATCGGGGCAAAGTAGAGTGCCCCATGAGGAATTGATCGACCGCACGTGCGGCCTGGCGGCCCTCACGTATGGCCCAAACCACCAAGGACTGTCCGCGCCGCATGTCGCCCGCTGCGAATACCTTGGGGACATTGGTGAGATAACCCGTTTGGTCTTCGGTGCCTGCGCGGGCATTACCACGGGCATCTTTCTCAACGCCAAAAGCCTGCAACACCGTGGCCATCGGGTTGGTAAATCCCATGGCCAGCAGCACCATGTCGGCGGGCCACTCTTGTTCGGTGCCTGGGACTTCACTCAGTTTGCCGTCTTTCATTTCAACGTGCACCGTCTTTAAACCGGTGAGCTTGCCGTTTTTGCCCAGAAACTCTTTGGTCGAAATGGCGAATTCGCGTTTGAGGAGGCCTTTTCCCTGGCTCTCGTCGTGGCTTGAACTGGTGCGCAACTTCAGCGGCCAATAGGGCCAAACCAGGGGTTTGTTTTCCTGCTCGGGGGGCATGGGCATGACCTCAAACTGGGTCACGCTCTTGGCACCGTGACGGGTGCTGGTGCCCACACAGTCGCTGCCGGTGTCGCCCCCGCCGATCACGACCACATGCTTGCCGTCGGCGCGCAATTGATCTTTGAGCTTATCGCCAGCCACCACCTTGTTTTGCTGTGGCAAGAATTCCATGGCGAAATAGACCCCATTGAGGTCGCGCCCTGGCACCGGCAAATCGCGCGATTGCTCAGAGCCGCCAGCCAACAAGACCGCATCGAACTCCTTCATCAACTGCTCGGCGCTGACTGATTCTTTGGCCCAATTAGTGACTTTGGCCCCGTCGGGCATGCTGGACACCAGCACACCGGTGCGGAACACCACCCCCTCTGCCTCCATTTGTTGGACGCGACGATCGATGTGCGACTTTTCCATTTTGAAGTCGGGAATACCATAGCGCAAGAGGCCGCCAACGCGGTCGTTTTTCTCGAACACGGTGACCGCATGGCCAGCGCGGGCCAATTGCTGGGCGGCAGCCAGACCGGCAGGGCCGGAGCCCACAATGGCGACCGCTTTGCCGGTTTTGACGGCGGCGGGTCGCGGTTGCACCCAACCCTCGGACCAGGCGCGATCAATGATGGCGTGTTCGATCGACTTGATTCCCACCGCATCGCCGTTGACATTGACGACACAAGCGGCCTCGCAGGGAGCGGGACAGATACGGCCCGTGAATTCGGGGAAATTGTTGGTGCTGTGCAGCACCTCGATGGCGTGGCGCCAGTCGCCCTGATAGACCAAGTCGTTGAAGTCGGGGATGATGTTGTTGACGGGACAACCGTTGTTGCAAAACGGGGTGCCGCAGTCCATGCAGCGCGCACTTTGCAGTTTGGACTGACTCTCGTCAAGGGTGATGACGAATTCCTGGTAATTATTGACGCGCTCGGTCACCGGGGCGTAGCCCTCCTCGATGCGGTCGTATTCCATAAAGCCTGTGACTTTTCCCATGATGATTCCTTTGACTCGGTGTCGGTCTTTAAGCCGCGACGGCCTGGCTGGCTTGACGGGCGTTGATTTCACCCAAGGCGCGTTTGTACTCGGTGGGGAACACTTTGACGAATTGGGTTCGGGTGTGGTTCCAATCGTCGAGCAATTCGCGGGCCCGACGGCTGCCGGTCCATTTGAAGTGGTCTTCGAGCAGTTTCTTGAGCTGCGCCTCGTCGCTTTGGTCGTTGTGCCAGAACTTGCGCTCGATCTGCGCCTCTTGCTCGGCACTGGTCAGCACTTTTTCCAGACTGACCATGGCCGTGTTACAACGTTGCGCGAACTGGCCGTCTTCGTCAAAGACATAGGCGACGCCGCCGCTCATGCCGGCCGCAAAATTGCGACCTGTTTTGCCCAGCACGGCGACGGTACCGCCCGTCATGTATTCGCACCCGTGGTCGCCGGTGCCCTCGACCACCGCTGTGGCACCCGATAAGCGCACGGCGAAACGCTCGCCAGCGACGCCGGCGAAATAAGCTTCACCACGGGTGGCACCGTACATGACCGTGTTGCCCACAATGATGTTTTGCGCCGCCACACCACGGAAGTCCAGGCTGGGGCGTACCACGACACGACCGCCGGACAAACCCTTGCCGGTGTAGTCGTTGGCGTCCCCGATCAAATACAGGGTCACGCCTTTGCACAGGAATGCGCCAAACGATTGCCCACCGGTGCCTTCGAGTTGGATGCGGATGGTGTCATCGGGCAAGCCTTCGGGATGCGCTTTGGTGATCGCACCCGAGAGCATGGCGCCGACTGAACGGTTGACGTTGCGTGCAGTCTCCATGAACTGAACCTTTTCGCCTTTGTCGATGGCGGGTTGGCTCTTGGCAATCAGGACATTGTCGAGCGACTTTTCCAAACCGTGGTCTTGCTGGTCAACGTGCCGCACGGCCACTTCGGGGCCCACTTGCGGAACCGCCAACAGGCGGCTGAAATCGAGACCACGGGCCTTCCAGTGCTCGATCCCTTTGCGCATATCGAGCAAATCGCTGCGGCCGATCAAGTCGTCAAATTGGGCAATGCCCAGTTGCGCCATGATCTGGCGCACCTCTTCGGCGACAAAGAAGAAATAGTTGACCACATGCTCGGGCTTGCCGGCGAATTTTTTGCGCAAGATGGGGTCTTGCGTGGCCACACCCACCGGACAGGTGTTGAGGTGGCATTTGCGCATCATGATGCAGCCCTCGACCACCAGGGGCGCGGTGGCAAAGCCAAACTCATCGGCGCCCAGCAAGGCCCCGATGGCGACATCGCGGCCGGTCTTCATCTGACCGTCGGCCTGGACGCGGATGCGGCCACGCAAGCGGTTCAAAACCAGGGTCTGCTGGGTTTCGGCGAGGCCGATTTCCCAGGGCGAACCGGCGTGCTTGATCGACGACCAGGGCGAGGCGCCCGTGCCACCGTCGTGGCCAGAGATCACCACATGGTCGCTCTTGCACTTGGCCACGCCCGCAGCAATGGTGCCGACGCCGACCTCGGAGACCAATTTGACGCTGATGCTGGCGTGCGGGGCCACATTTTTCAGGTCATGGATGAGCTGAGCCAAATCTTCAATCGAGTAGATGTCGTGGTGCGGCGGTGGCGAGATCAGACCGACGCCTGGCACGCTATAGCGCAACTTGCCGATGTACTCGGAGACTTTGCCGCCGGGCAACTGGCCGCCTTCGCCGGGCTTGGCGCCCTGCGCCATCTTGATTTGAATCTGGTCCGAGCTGGCCAGATAATCGGCGGTCACGCCAAAGCGACCAGAGGCCACTTGCTTGATGCGCGAGCGCAGACTGTCACCGTCGTTCAGGGACAGATCGACCTCGACTTGCTGCTCGCCGATGACGCTTTTGAGGGTTTCGCCCTTTTTGATCGGGATGCCCTTGAGTTCGTTGCGGTAACGGGCCGGGTCTTCGCCGCCCTCGCCGGTGTTACTCTTGCCGCCAATGCGATTCATGGCAATGGCCAGGGTGGCGTGCGCCTCGGTCGAGATCGAGCCCAAAGACATGGCCCCCGTGGCAAAGCGTTTGACGATTTCGCTGGCCGGCTCGACTTGATCAATGGCAATGGCCTTGGCCGGATCGATTTTGAATTCAAACAGGCCGCGAAGTGTCAAGTGGCGCTTGTTTTGGTCATTGATGATCTGGGCGTACTCTTTGTAGGTGTTGAAGTTGCCCGATCGGGTGCTGTGCTGCAGTTTGGCAATGGCGTCGGGCGTCCACATGTGCTCTTCGCCGCGCGCACGCCAGGCATACTCGCCACCAGCGTCGAGCATGTGGGACAAGACGGGGTCATCGCTGAAGGCGGCGTGGTGCATGCGCAAGGCTTCCTCGGCCATCTCGAAAACACCGATGCCCTCGACCCGGCTGGCGGTACCAGTAAAGTACTGGTCGATGGTTTCCTTGTTGAGGCCGATGGCCTCGAACAACTGAGCGCCGCAATACGACATATAGGTGCTCACGCCCATCTTGGACATGATCTTGGACAAGCCTTTGCCGATGGCCTTGACGTAGTTGTAGATGGCCTTGTCGGCCGACAAAGCGCCGGGCAGGTCCTTGTGGATCGACTGCAAGGTTTCCATGGCCAAGTAGGGGTGTACAGCCTCGGCGCCATAACCGGCCAAAACGGCAAAGTGATGCACCTCACGGGCGGTGGCGGTTTCCACCACCAGGCCGGCCGTGGTGCGCAAGCCTTCGCGCACCAAATGCTGGTGTATCGCCGACAGGGCCAACAGGGCTGGTACTGCCACTTGTGTGGCGTTCACACCGCGGTCGCTGATGATCAGGATGTTGTGCCCCCCTTGGATCGCATCAACGGCTTCTGCGCACAAAGAAGCCAGCTTGGCTTCAACACCCTCACGACCCCAGCTCACCGGGTAAGTGATGTCCAAGGTGTGGCTGCGGAATTTGCCCTGGGTGCGCTCGGCGATGGCGCGCAATTTGGCCATGTCCTGAAAGTCGAGAATCGGTTGACTGACCTCGAGACGCATCGGTGGATTGACCTGATT
>CAYMJT010000003.1:0-22817 GCA_964390775.1 uncultured Bordetella sp. | reverse complement strand
TTCGCGGATCGGGTCGATCGGCGGGTTGGTGACCTGCGCAAACAACTGCTTGAAATAGTTGTAGAGCGGTTTGTTTTTGTCGGACAACACGGCCAGAGGGCTGTCGTTGCCCATGGAACCGATGCCTTCTTCACCATTGGCGGCCATCGGGGCCATCAAAAATTTGATGTCCTCCTGGGTGTAGCCAAAAGCCTGTTGGCGGTCGAGCAAAGAGTCCTGGGGGGTTTGTACCAGTTCGGGGGTGGTCTGTACGTCGTCGAGTTTGACGCGCAGGTTCTCAATCCACTGCTTGTAGGGCTTGGTGCTGGACAAGCTGGCTTTGAGCTCTTCGTCGTCGATCATGCGGCCTTGCTCCAGATCGATCAGGAACATCTTGCCAGGTTGCAGACGCCACTTGCGCACGATCTTGCTCTCGGGCACAGGCAATACGCCCGACTCCGAGCCCATGATCACCATGTCATCATCGGTGATGCAATAGCGAGAAGGACGCAAGCCATTGCGATCGAGGGTGGCCCCGATTTGACGACCATCGGTGAACACAATCGAAGCGGGGCCGTCCCAGGGCTCGATCATGGCGGCATGGTATTCGTAGAACGCCTTGCGACGCTCGTCCATGGTGGTGTGCTGCTCCCAGGGTTCGGGGATCATCATCATGACCGCCTGGCTGATGGGGTAACCCGCCATGGTCAGCAATTCGAGGCAGTTATCAAATGTGGCAGTATCAGATTGGTCGGGGAAGCTGATCGGATAAAGTTTTTTCAGGTCCTCGCCCAGCACGGGTGACGACATCACGCCTTCGCGCGCTTTCATCCAGTTGTAGTTGCCCTTGACGGTATTGATCTCTCCGTTATGGGCCACATAGCGGTATGGGTGGGCCAAAGGCCACTCGGGGAAGGTGTTGGTCGAGAAACGCTGGTGCACCAAGCCCAATGCAGACACGCAGCGCTCGTCTTGCAAATCGTGGTAATAGGTTCCGACCTGATCGGCCAGCAACAATCCTTTATAGATCACGGTGCGGCTGGACATGCTCGGCACGTAATACTCTTTGCTGTGCTTGAGCTTGAGGCGTTGAATCGAAGCGCTGGCGGTTTTACGAATCACGTACAGCTTGCGCTCAAGCGCATCTTGCACGATCACATCGGT
Organism: uncultured Bordetella sp.; assembly: GCA_964390775.1. GTDB lineage: Bacteria > Pseudomonadota > Gammaproteobacteria > Burkholderiales > Burkholderiaceae_C > Limnohabitans. Next base: position 21,674 of record CAYMJT010000003.1, on the reverse strand, counting down.
GCCACGGCCAATAAAGACTTGGCGAATGACGGGCTCTTTTTCGCGCACAGCGGGTGACATCGGCATGTCGCGGTTGGTGGGCACATCGCGCCAACCCAACAGGACTTGGCCTTCGGCACGAATGGCGCGTTCCATTTCCTGTTCGCAAGCCAAGCGGGACGCATGTTCTTTGGGCAAGAAGATCATGCCCACGCCGTACTCGCCCATCGGGGGCAAATGGACCCCTTGTTTGGCCATTTCTTCGCGATACAGGGCGTCGGGCAATTGAATCAAAATGCCAGCGCCGTCGCCCATCAAAGCGTCGGCACCCACAGCACCACGGTGATCGAGGTTTTCCAGAATCTTCAGCGCCTGGGTCACGAGGGCGTGGCTTTTTTGCCCCTTGATGTGCGCCACAAAACCCACGCCGCAAGCGTCGTGCTCGTATGCTGGGTCATATAAACCAGAACGCTCAAACCATTCTTTTTCGGCAGCCGTGGACATGGCGCACTCTCCTAGGGTATTTACGGGGGGTTGCAATCATAAAGGCAATGCAACAGCGATGCCAAAAAAATAATTGGGGTCTGACCCCAATTTATGGTTGTTTTTTCGCCACTACAAATTAATTGGGGACAGATCGCTTTCTCGGGTTGCTGATGGGTCGACCTGCCTGCTCTTTAAATACGCGCCTGGGGGTATTTTTTTGCACTTTTTGAATAAAAGTTTGGGAGCCGAGGGCCCAGCCTTTGATCGCGGATTGGGTCAGGTCTTCGCGGGCCTTGGGATCCAGTCCAGCTTCGACCCGTGCGGCATAAGCAGCCTCACGCCCAAATGGGGTGTCGCCGAGTTCCCAATACAGTGCATGTTGCTTCACCAGTTTGTCGCTGGCCAACCCAATGTGGTGCCGGTGACTGGACCAACGGAAGTCACGCGCCTGGACCACCATGCCGGCCCGCACCGGGTTGAGTTCGATGTAAATCATGCAATTGAGTAGGTAGTGCTCACTTTCGATGAGGTTGCTGCGGTATCTCCCCTCCCACAAGGCGCCAGTGCGGCCATGACGCAGGTTGAAGTGACGCACATAGCTGCGCCCCACGGCTTGCATCATGCGCGGGAGGCTATCGCTGTGTTGCGGGGTCGCCAGCAGGTGAAAATGGTTGTCCATGATCACGTAGGCATGGATGTCGACACCAAATTCAAGGGCGTGCTGTTGCCACAAATCGAGCAAACGTTGGCGGTCAATGTCGTCGACCACGATGCGTTGTCGATTGGTGCCGCGCTGAATGATGTGGTGCGGATAGCCAGCGACGGTCAGGCGGGGTAAGCGGGCCATGGCATCAGGCTTGGGCCGAGTGGGTAGCGACGGTGTCGCCGAGTTTAGAAAACCGCTTGGCGAGCAGCTCGTGCAAACCGAATTGCTCGATCAGAGAACGCAGTCGCTGGGCCGCGCTGCGTTTATGCTGGCCGTGGTATTGCGCCAGGATGAGCTCGTTTTTGAGGCTGTGCTCCCAGCCCACCAATTCGGTAACGGTGACTTTGTAGCCCTGTGATTCGAGGTAAAGACAACGCATGACGTTGCTCAGTTGGCTGCCCAGTTCGCGGGTGTGCAGTGGATGACGCCAGAGTTCGGCCAAGGGGGTTTGAGCCAAAAACAGGGCTTTGTGGCGACGCAATAGCGAGGCAGTCTCGGCCTGGCAACAGGGCACCAACACCATGGCGCGAGCCTGCTTGTGCAAGCCAAAGTCGATGGCGTCGTCAGTGGCGGTGTCGCAGGCATGCAAGGCAGTGACGATGTCGATGCGATCGGGTAATTCGTCGTTGTGGCTTGATTGGGCGACGCTTTGGTTCAGAAAGCGCATGCGCTCAAAACCCAGGCGTTGTGCCAGCGCCTGGCTGGAGGCCACCAGTTCGGGTCGGGTTTCGATGCCCCACACCATGCCGCGCCCCAGCGCTTTGAGGCACAGGTCATAGAGGATGAAGCCGAGATAGGACTTGCCAGCGCCGTGATCGGCCAAGCTGGGGCCGTGCTCGGAAGGGGGCAACTGGGTCAATAGGTTTTCAATGAACTGAACCAGGTGATAAACCTGTTTCAGCTTGCGCCGCGAATCCTGATTCAGGCGCAGGTCGCGTGTCAGGATGTGCAAGTGTTGCAACAACTCCAGCGACTGGCCCGGGCGAATTTCGGGCGCTAAGGGACTGGGTGAACGGGGTGTTGGGGTCTTCATGACGAGGGCCCTACTCCGAGTGCTTTCCAGCCACTCGGACCGAGTTCACGCAAGGTCTGAATATTGGCCTCAACGATGGTTTTGGCTTCGGGAAAGACCGCTACGGCTTGGTCGATGCTGTCTTCGCGCAGCAAGTGAAAGACTGGGTACGGCGAGCGGTTGGTGTAATTGGTGATGTCGTCGGCTGGGGTTTCCGCAAACTGGTAAAACGGATGGAAGCTGGCAATCTGAAGCACGCCCTGTAGCTTGAGTTGACGCAAGATTTTTTCGGCTTGCCTTAGACTGTCGTTGAACTCGACAAAATCGTGCAAAGCGTTGGGGACCACCAAAAGGGTGGTTTCGCGCTCGCTGGCAGGGTGTGCAAGCAGGGCTTGCATCTCAGTGGCCAAGGCGCTCTGCCAGGCCTGGGCATCACTGGCCATGCAGGCACTGAAGTGGATGCGACCTTTGACATGGGGGGCCTTGGCAAAGGGACACAAATTCAGAGCGATGACGGCGCGTTCGAGCCAACGCACCGTGTCAGCGATGGCTTGGTGTGCGGTCAAGGGCTTGGGGGACGTGGGCATGGGTCTATTGTCGGACAGCCGGATGCTTGGCCACCATCACGGCCAAAATGGCCCCAATCAGCCCACAGCCCAGCGTAAACGCCCAGGTCCAATGCCAACCGCCGACGGCCATGGCCAGACTGGCAGCCAGAGGTGGGCCGAGGAACTGACCGCAAGCTGAAATTTGCTGCATCCAGCCCACCGTGCTGGCGACCCATTCGGGCTGCGGGGCTAGGCGCACCGACAAGGAGAACAAGGTGCCAGGTATCAGGCCACCGACACAGGAAAAAAGCAACACGCCGCCATAGCGTAACCAGGGCCAGCCCTGGGTCCATTCAGCAAAGGCCAAGGCGCTGCCCAAGGCCATGGCGGTGTATCCGGTGAGCAAGGTGCGACGCTCGCTCCAACCGCGCTGCAGCAATAGACCCGACATCATGTTGCCGCCCATATTGACGGCCGCAGCCAAGGCGGTGAGCACGGCCAAAGCTGCGCCCTGCACGCCCGCAGCGGCATAAATGGAAGGCAAGAAACCGACCACCGACAACCACTGAGCGGAATAGACGCCAAACATGAGGGCCAACAACCAAGGGCCACGCATGCTCAGGGTCATTCGCATGCGCTCGAACAGGGCGCCCACATCGACGCGCGGGCCAGCGCGAGTTGGGTCAGGGGTGACGCCGCGACTGATCGCCAAGGCCATGAGGGCGCTGAGCAATGCGAACAAGCACCACCAACTGCTCCAGGGTGCCGACTGCAACCAGAATGGGCCCAGCAAGAGCGCGCTGGACATACCGATCGGCATATAAGTGCCCCAGTAACCCAAAAAGGGCGAGAGCTGATGGGACTCAACGCTGCGCCGCAACAAAGCAGGGCCAGGCAATACGGTCAGCAAGAAACCCACGCCTTCGACCACGCGCGAGGCCAGCAAGACCATGACAGTTACCTCTGGCGGACATAAAGACGACAAGGCACCCATGGTGCTGCCAACGGCTAAAAACAACAGGCCGCTGAACATGCTGCGACGCAAGCCGTAGCCGTCGATCCACTGCCCCAACATCAGGCCCAGGACCATGCCGCTGCCCTGGACGACAGAGAGCAAAAATCCCGCTTGCAATAGGCTCAGTTCGAGTTGCGCTTGCAGCGTGGGCAAGGCAGGTGGCAATTTGCCCACCTGCAAGGCTGCCACGCAACCAGCGGCAATGATCAGCCAGGGCTGGAGTGGCGTTACCAAAGCCGTTTGCCTGTCAGTCGCTCGTGCTCGCGCTGCGCGTAGCGATCGGTCATGCCAGCGATGTAGTCGGCAATGGCTCGGGGTCGACCAGGGCCGGACTGGAACTCGGGGCGCAGAGGCGGCTGGTCCTGATAGGCCTGAAACAGATCAAAAACCACTTGCTGTGCCAAATCAGTCATTTGCTGCACTTGTGAGTGCCGATAGAGGTGTTGAAAAAGAAAGCGCTTGAGCGCCATCGATTGTTCGTGCATCGCCTTGGAAAAGCGCAACAGGGCACCCGCCTGACGGGCCTCGTCAGCACTGGCGACGCCCGCTTGGTGCAAAGCCGCTTGGGTTTCGCGGACCACGTCGTAGACCTGATCGCTGAGCATGCGGCGCGTGGCCTCGTAGAGCCAGCGCCGAGACGCCAGCTTGGGGTACTGAGCGATGACCGCTTGCAAATAAGGGCCAAACAAGGGCGCTTGCGCGACTTGATCGAGGCTGAGCAAGCCGGAGCGTACGCCGTCGTCTATGTCGTGGGCGTTGTAGGCGATGCTGTCGGCAAGGTTGCACAACTGGGCTTCCAGGCTGGGTTGGGTGCCGTCGATGAAGCGATGGGCAACACCGCCGGGCTCGGCCCGTTCAAGTCGCTGCGCGTTGGCGACCGAGCAATGTTTGAGAACGCCTTCGCGGGTTTCAAAACACAGGTTCAAGCCGTCGAAGTCGGGGTAGCGCTGCTCAAGACGATCGACCACACGCAGGCTTTGCAGATTGTGCTCAAAGCCCCCCCAGTCGCGCATGCAGTGGTTCAGGGCATCTTGCCCAGCGTGGCCAAAAGGGGTGTGACCGAGGTCGTGCGCCAAGGCGACAGCCTCGACCAGGTCTTCGTGTAAACCCAGCGAGCGGGCCATCGAGCGCCCGAGTTGGGCGACCTCGAGCGAATGGGTCAGGCGAGTCCGAAACAGGTCGCCCTCGTGGTTTAAAAACACCTGGGTTTTGTAGACCAGTCGGCGAAAAGCGGTGGAGTGAACAATGCGATCGCGGTCACGCTGGAAGGGGTTGCGCGTCGGTGCGTCGGTCTCTGGGTGTTGGCGTCCCCGACTGAGCTGCGGGTGGCTGGCGTAAGGCGCCAATGGGCTCATGTCTCAGGCCTTGCAAGAGGCTTCGATGACTTCGGCCACCATCCCATCGGGTGCCTCTTTGACCGACACCCGGCCTGGTTGGTCGATCAGGACAAATTTGATCTGGCCGCCTTCGGATTTTTTGTCCAGTCGCATGTGCTCGAGGTATTCGTTGGCCCCCAGCGCCGGGCCAGAGACCGGCAAACCGGCACGCTGTACCAGCGCCTGCAGTCGATCGACAAAAGCCTGCTCGATCAGACCGAGGCGTTGCGACAAGCGAGCAGCCATGAGCATGCCGCAACCCACCGCCTCACCATGCAGCCAAACACCAAATCCCAACCCCGCTTCAATGGCGTGACCGAAGGTGTGGCCAAAATTCAAAATAGCGCGCAAGCCAGATTCGCGCTCGTCTTGGCGCACGACATCGGCTTTGATTTCGCAACTGCGGCGTACCGCATGCGTCATGGCCGCCATGTCACAGCGCCGCAGCTCGTCGATGTGGCTCTCGATCCAAGCGAGAAAAGCCATGTCGTAGATGGGCCCGTATTTGATGACTTCAGCCAAGCCTGCGCTGAGTTCGCGCGCAGGCAGGGACTTTAAGGTGCTGAGGTCGCACACCACCCGCACCGGCTGGTAAAAGGCACCGATCATGTTTTTGCCAAGTGGGTGATTGACAGCGGTTTTACCCCCCACCGAGGAGTCCACTTGCGACAGCAAGGTCGTGGGCACCTGCACAAAGGGCACACCACGCATGAAACAGGCGGCGGCAAAACCGGTCAAATCGCCGATCACCCCACCGCCCAAGGCGAACAAAACGGTTTTTCGGTCGCAGCCTTCTCGCAATAACAAATCAAAGACCTTTTGCAAGGTCTCCCAAGTTTTGTGGGCCTCGCCGTCGGGCAGAACCAAGGTCAAGACCCGCCCATAGTGGGGCGTGATGGCGGCCTGCAGGTCTGCGGCATACAAGGGGGCCACGGTTTCGTTGCTGACGATCAGGGCCGTGCTGGCACGGGGCAGGCCTTGCCAGGCTTGGGGCTGGCGCAGCAATCCCTCACCGATCAGGATCGGGTAGCTGCGTTCGCCAAGGTCGATGGTGAGGTTTTGCATGGCCGTTCAGTGGGTTTGTGAGGCGCAGCGCAGGATTTGCTGCACCAGACCTGAAATACTGGGTCGAGGTGATTCGATGATATGGTGCGCCACTTCGCGATACAAGGGATCGCGTTGTGCCAACAACTCGCGCAGCCGGCCCAGCGGGTCAGACACCTGTAACAGTGGACGTGCCTTGTCGTGACGCAAGCGGCGAAAGATGTCTTCGGGACTGGCGCGCAGGTAATACACCTGCGTGCGCTCACGCAAGATTTGTCGGTTCAGTGGCCGCAACACCACACCTCCCCCAGTGGAGAGCACCCCAGGGTGTTGGCGGGTGAGTTGATCGAGGACTTCGGATTCGAGGTCACGGAAACGGTCTTCGCCCTCGCGCTCGAAAAACTCACGGATCGAGCAGCCCAAACGGGCCTCGATGGCCTGATCGGCGTCGATGAAAGGCAAATCGAGTCGGCGCGCCAACTGACGCCCGACCGTGGACTTGCCACTTCCAGGCAAACCAACCAGAGCCAACAAGGGATGTCCTTTCGTGTTCAAGGGCGACTTCAAAACCACCGCCCTCACGGGAGGTCGGGGCTGGAGCCCATGGTGAGCATTTTAGGCGTGATAAAGATCAGCAGTTCCTGGCGCTTGGTGCGCTGTTGTGATTGACCCCACAAAGCCGCCCACCAACTGCTTTCGCTCAGGCCGGGCCATTGATGGCGCTGCTGGTTGTGGTCGTCGATGTAGATGCCACCGATCACCAGTGTGCCGCCGTCGGCCACCCGCACCTGGGTTTGCAAGCGCTTGGTGTCGATGGCATAACCATTGCCGGTCAATTCGCCCACGCTGTCACGGCGCAAGTCGAGGTCCAGATGGATTTCGCCCTCGGGGGTGATTTGCGGCAAGACATCCAGCCGCAGTTCGGCCTTGCGAAAGGCGATGGTGTGGGTGTTGCTGGCGGTGGAGCCGACTTGGTAAGGCAATTCGGTGCCCTGTTCGATGACGGCCCGGGTCTGATCGGCCGTGATCAGGCTGGGAGTGGCGACCAATTTGCCTTGGCCGCGTTCTTGCAAGGCGGTGATTTCGGCCCAGATCCGTGCCGACTGCCCAGGCCCCAGCAAGGACAAAGCAGCGCGCGCTGGTGTCAAGCCAGACAGTGGGGCGGCAGACCAATCGAGCGAAGCCCGATCGCCGCCGACTTGAAGACGCAGGCCCAGCGATTGCGCAAAGCCCTCGGAGGCTTCCACGATGCGAGCTTCGATTTGGATCTGCCGTTGCGGCACATCGAGTTGCGCCACCCATTGCGCCACGCGGGCTTGTACCGCCTCGGTGTCGAGCACCAGCAGATGATTGGTGCGGGCGTCGGCCATGGCTTGGCCACGCGGGCTGAGCCAACGGGCCGAGCTGCCACCAGCTTTTGAACTGCCGCCCGTGTTGACCCCCGACAGTTTGGAGCCATGTTCGGTCTGAACCGAACGGCCCAATAGATGGTCGAGCCAATCGGTGGCCGAGGCGTGATGCAGTCGATAGCTGCGCAAGACCAACTCGTGGTTCAGCAAGTTCAGGGCCTGGACCTCTTGCCGGCCTTTTTCCTGGGCCACCCACTCGGCCTGTGTACCCACCCACCACAAAGGGGCTTGTTCCAACAGGACCAGGCCACGCGCCTGGGCGATGGCGCGCATGGCGCTCAGACCATCGGCTTGTCGCAGTTGCAAGCTGACACTGCCCTTGACCCCTTCGGTGACCACCAGATTCAAACCCGCTTGTCGGGCCAAGACGCGCAAGGCGCTGGCGGTGTCGATGGCATGAAAGTCGATGTCAAATGGCGCTTGCTGAGCAAGCGCATCCGACCCCAGCATGACCAGAAGCAATAGTCCCGCCAACAGTATCTTCATGGTGGGTCCTCGCTGGGCCAGGCTCCGCTGAGCTTGGGCCTGAGTCTGAGTGTGCCCACTGGCCCCTGCAACTCGACCTCGCCGCTTTGTATGCGCTTGACCCGAACCTGCTCCACACCGATGCGTTCGCCCTCGCGCAGCAACAGAATATGGTTTTGCCAAGCCACCCATGCCTGCGCACGCGGGTCATGGGCCACGGCCAGCAGCTGCAATTGCTCGGGCCGTGCCAGTCGCAGCCAAGACTGCGGATTGGCGCCCGGGGCATACAGTCGCCGCAGGTGGGACTGTAGCCAGCCTGGGTTGAACACGCGAGCCGAACCCAGGGCCTGCCATTCGGAGTAGCGCTGGGCTGCGGGTGGCCCGGGATTGGGCGCCTGGACTTGGCGCCAGAGTCCGCGCCATTCAAAGCGCCACAGACCTGCCGATTCAGCTTGCAGAGTCAGGGTTTCGAGCGCCATCTGAGGCCAATCCATGGCGAGTGATTCGAGCATATTCAGCCCGCTGCCCATGCCGCCATGCCAGCGCAACCACAGGCGAACTTCGGTTTGCCGTCCCCGCTGCGGCCCCAAGGTCAAACCCAAAGGGGTGAGCCCGTGCCAAAGCAGACGCCGCCGCAGGGCCGGCTCATCGGGCCAAGGCGCGGGTGCGGTGGGTGCGGCGCGGGCCGCGCTGTGCCGAGGGTTGCTGCCCTCTTTAGACGCGGTGCTCTGAGTCGGGGCACTTGGGGGCAAACCATCGCCCAACCAATAGGCTGGGTCAAGCCAACCCATGGCCGCATCCATCAGCAGCATGAATAGCCAAGGGGCCATCCAAAGGCGGGGGGAATTCAAGCGGGTGTTCACGATGGCTCCTTGGAACGGGGCTCTTCGGGCCAGTTCCAACGCCACTCGAAACGCCAGGCCGGCCAACCCCATTCGGGCTCGGGAGGCCAAAGGATCTGGCCCGAACTGAGAATTTGCGGCAGTCCGCGCGCCAAGGGCGCAGTCAAGCCGCCTTGCAGATCGGATTCGAAGCCAGTGACGCCTTGCACAGTCCAGGCGCCATCGGCATATCGCAAACCGCTCCAGAACTGAGGGTTGGGCGTGGCATCGCTTGAACGCAGTAGGTCGGACAAAGCATGCAGGGGTGCCATGCCCTGGTTCTGCCACTGCAACCAGCGCTTGAGGTGTTCGGACTCTTGGGCCCGATGAGCAAGCTCGCGCTCATGGGCCAGGCGCTGGATTTCGCTTTGTTTGGCATGTTCCAGTCGGGCCCATTCCTGTTCCTGGCGCACTTGCAACCAGGGATGCACACCCAGATGCAAGGCCAGGTGCACGAGCAAACAGACCGAGGCCGAGACAGCCAGCAGCGCCATGGGGTGGCGGTGCAAAGCAGCGGTCAGTGCCTTGTAGGTGTCGAGCGTATTGGATGGTTTGGACCCAGGCGCTGCGCCAGAGCTTGTGGCGTCGCGGCGGGCCAAGTCCCAGAGTTGGCTCAGATCGGCGCACTGGGCCAGGGGCTGACCGCCCCCCCAGAGCAAACCTTGCTTTTTGGCCCAAGCGCGCAGGGCTTTGAGTGAACCACGGTGTTGTGGCCACCAATCGGGACAGGCCGTGGGGGGCAAGTCGACCCAATGGACACGAAGCCGGGTGTGGCTCAGCAACTGTTGGCGCAGGGCCAACTCGACGGCTTGTGACCACTGCGCCCAAGGGGCCATGGGCGTAGGGCAGGACTGAGGCCAGACTTCAAGCGCCATAGGCTTGGGTGCGCCCAGCCAGCCCAACACCCAGCCTTGGGCGCAGCAGGCCAGGCACAAATCGCTGGCATCGGGCCATGCGCTGAGGTCGTGGTCAAAAGTCATGGGCGTGAGCAATGAAAGTTAGAATCGCATTCGAGCACGCAGCGGCTGCACCGAACAGTCCTTGGGTGTTAGTTTTCACCTGACATACCCAACACCACCGACCCAACACGTTACCTGTCCCCCCATGGCCAGCACCCCACCGAAGTCCAAATCAATTGCCCCCGAGCCCGGCCTGGGACCCTTGTTGTGGAGGGCACTGGCTTGGGCTTTGGGCTTGATGCTGGCGGGAGCCATCGCCTTGGCTGCGTTGGTGGCGGTGGCATTGGCCATGGCCTACCCGCAGTTGCCCGACGTTTCCGAAATGAGCGATTACCGGCCCAAGTTATCCATGCGGATTTACGCTGCCGATGGGAAACAGATTGGTGAATTTGGCGAAGAACGGCGCAACTTTCTGCCCTTCAAGGAAATCCCCCAGGTCATGAAGGACGCTGTGTTGGCGATCGAAGATGCGCGTTTTTATCAACACGGTGGCGTCGATTACATCGGTTTGTTGCGCGCCAGCCTGGCCAATTTGGGGCGCGCCAAAAGCCAGGGTGCTTCGACCATCACGATGCAAGTCGCACGCAATGTGTATTTATCCTCCGAGAAAACCTTCACCCGAAAAATCTACGAAATTTTGTTGACCCTGAAGCTCGAACATCTGTTGACCAAGGACCAGATTTTTGAGATCTACCTGAATCAGATTTACCTGGGCCAGCGTGCTTATGGCTTTGCCTCGGCGTCGGAGACTTATTTTGGTAAGCCCTTGAAGGACATCAGCATCGCCGAGGCCGCCATGTTGGCAGGTTTGCCCAAAGCACCCTCGGCCTATAACCCCGTCAATAACCCCAAGCGGGCACGGGTGCGTCAGCTCTACATCATTGAACGCATGCTGGACAACGGCTTTATTTCCAAGGCGCAGGCTTTGGCCGCTCGAAACGAGCCTTTGCGTCTGCGCAGCACCGCGCAAGCCCAGCAAACGCATGCAGAGTTTGTCGCCGAGATGGTGCGTCAGTTGATGTTTGCCCAATATGGGGCGGATATTTACACCCGGGGTTTACAGGTCTACACCACGCTGCGCGCCGATGAACAGGAAGCGGCTTATCAAGCGCTGCGTCGCGGTATTTTGGATTACGAGCAGCGCCAGCATTATCGGGGGCCCGAAAAGTTTCTGAACTTACCCAGCAATCCGACTGAGCGCGAAGACTTGATCGACGACGCCTTGATCGACCAAGGCGATAAGGGCGATTTGCTGGCCGCCGTGGTGATTGAAGCCAGTCCCAAGAAAGTGGTGGTGGCACGTCACAACAGCGAGTGGATTGAAATCACCGGCGAAGGCCTCAAGCCCGTGCAGTCGGGGTTGGCAGATAACGCGCCGCCCAACATCAAGCTCAGGCCGGGCGCCCTGGTGCGGATTTTGAAGTCGCCCAAGGGCCACTACGACATCACCCAATTGCCCGAAGTCGAGGGCGGCTTTGTGGCCCTGGATCCACGCGATGGCGCGATACGAGCCTTGGTGGGTGGTTTTGATTTTTATAAAAACAAGTTCAACCATGTGACCCAGGCCTGGCGTCAACCGGGGTCGGCCTTTAAGCCTTTTATTTATTCGGCGGCGCTGGAAAAAGGTTTTACCCCCAGCACGATCATCAACGATTCGCCCTTGTTTTTTGATGCCAGCGTGACCGGAAGCCAAGCTTGGGAGCCGAAAAATTACGACGGCAAGTTCGACGGACCCATGAGCATGCGCACGGCGCTGGCCAAGTCAAAAAACATGGTCTCGATCCGCGTGTTGCAGTCGGTGGGCGCCAAGAACGCGCAACAGTGGGTGACCCGATTCGGCTTTGACGCCGAACGCCATCCGCCGTATCTGACCATGGCGCTGGGAGCGGGTTCGGTCACGCCGCTGCAAATGGCGGTGGGTTACTCGGTGTTTGCCAATGGCGGGTTTCGGGTCAATCCGTATTTGATCACCAAAGTGACCGACAACACTGGCAAGGTCTTACACCAGTTCATGCCCATCGAGCAGGAAGACTCGCAACGTGCCATTGATGCGCGCAATGCGTTTTTGATGAGTCAATTGTTGCAGGAGGTCACCCGATCGGGCACCGCCGCCCGGGCGCAGGCCACACTGCAAAGGCCCGACTTGTACGGTAAAACCGGCACAACCAACGACGCCATGGACGCCTGGTTTGCTGGCTACACCCCGACCTTGGCCGCTGTCACCTGGATCGGCTATGACACACCCCGCAAATTGGGCGACCGCGAAACTGGCGGCGGCTTGAGCTTGCCGGTCTGGATTCAGTTCATGCAACAAGCGCTCAAGGGCGTGCAAGTGACCCAAATGGCGGCACCCGAGGGCATGGTGTACACCCATGGCGAGTGGTATTACAAGGAATATGTCCGTGAGTCGGGTGTGGTCTCGCTGGGCACGGGTGCGGCCAAGGACAGCGAACGCGACATGCCGCCCGCCGACGAAAAAAAACGAATTCTTGATTTGTTCCGCAATTGACGCGCTCAGGGCCCAAAGCGCAGGGGGGTGCCGGCGTGTGAGCTGGCGTCCTGACTCAAACGAGCCCAAAAGTCGGGGCCACCTTTGGTATCGGCCCATTGTTGGCCATCGTATCGGTAGTGGTAACCGCCCAAGCGGGTGGCCAGCCAGACCTCATGCAGGGGTTTTTGCAAATTGACCACAATCTGGCTGCGGTCGGGAAACACCAAGGTGACCATGCCACCCACTCTTTGGTTGTCGATGTCGGCGTCGGTGCCTTCGTTGATTTGGTCGCATTGCTGTTCCAGACGGCGCAGCAATTGTTCGGCCAAGTCCAAGTATTGGAGGTTGTTCATGTCGGGCGGCTTACAATTTTGTCATGTGGACGCAAATTCTATTCAAGCGGGCTGCCCTTGCCATGGGCGTGGTCACTGTGCTGGGCGCTTGCGGCCAGAAAGGTCCGCTGTACCTACCCACCGACCCCGAATCGCGTGACCGGGCCAGTTTGCCGCAGGTCTTGCTGCCCTCCTTGCCCGGTTCTTCTCGCTCAACCCCGCCCCCTGCGCCCTTGCGCCATTCACCATGAATCCATCCCATTTGCCTCAGGGCTCTCAGTTGCATCGCATGGGGGCCGAACTTTATCTGGAACAGGTGAGTTTGGAGGCGTTGGCGCACGAGCACGGCACGCCCCTGTTTGTGTACTCCAAAGCCGCCATGCTGCAAGCCCTGGGGGCCTATCAGCGCGGCCTAGCCGGGCGACAGGCTCGAATTCATTATGCGATGAAAGCCAACAGCACATTGGCAATACTGCAGTTGTTCGCGCAGGCCGGCTGTGGTTTTGACATTGTGTCCGGCGGCGAATTGACCCGGGTGTTGGCTGCCGGCGGCGATCCAGCCAAGGTGATTTTTTCGGGCATCGGTAAAACACGGCAAGAGATGCGCCAGGCCTTGAAAGCCGGCATCGCCTGCTTCAATGTCGAGAGCCTGGCCGAGTTGGAGGTCCTGAACCAAGTCGCTGGCGATATGGGTGTGCGGGCCCCGATCAGCATACGTGTCAACCCAGACGTCGACGCCAAAACGCATCCATACATTTCGACCGGCCTCAAAGGCAATAAGTTCGGCATTGCACACGAGGCCACTTTGGGGGCTTATCAAAAGGCGGCCCAGATGCCCGGCTTGCAGGTGGTGGGGATCGATTGCCACATTGGCTCGCAAATCACCGAGGTGACCCCCTATCTGGACGCGATGGATCGAATGCTCGATCTGGTGGAGGCCATCGAAGCCCAGGGCATCGCTTTGGCACACCTCGATTTCGGGGGCGGCTTGGGCATCGACTACCAGGGCGAACAGCCGCCCACAGCCGACCATTTGTGGACGCAGCTCTTGGCGCGACTGGATGCGCGCGGTCATGGGCAACGTCAATTGATGCTTGAACCGGGCCGGTCTTTGGTGGGCAATGCCGGTGTGTGTCTGACCGAGGTGGTGTTTATGAAGCCTGGGCCGCAGAAAAACTTTTGCATCGTCGATGCGGCCATGAACGATTTGCCGCGCCCAGCCATGTACGAGGCTTTCCACCAAATCGTGCCGGTACGTGAGCGTGAGGGCTCGGGCCTGGTGTGCGATGTGGTGGGTCCAGTCTGCGAGAGCGGCGACTGGCTGGGTCGCGAGCGCACCTTGTCGGTGGCGGCCGGTGATGTGCTGGCGGTGCTGTCGGCCGGGGCTTATTGCATGAGCATGTCGAGCAACTACAACACGCGCGGGCGGGCTGCCGAGATTTTGATCGACGGTGCGCAGGCGCATTTGATCCGTGAACGCGAATCGGCCTTTGATACCTTCACGCGGGAGCGTTTGTTGTAAGCAGGCAAGCTCTGCATGACCCTGGTCGTTCGCCAGAGTAGTGCAGAGATTCCCTAGTGGGTGTCGCTAGCCGCGCCAGCGGTGCCAGACTCGCCAAGCGAGCAAGGCCGCCAAAATAAAGCCGTACAGCCACACATCGTTCCAATTGTTTTTACCGGCCCGCATCCAGTAAAAATGCAGCACGGCCAAGGCGGCCGCGACATACACTGTGCGGTGCAAGGCCTGCCAGCGCCGGGCGCCGAGTCGACGGATGGCCGCATTGAACGAGGTCAGGGCCAAGGCCAACAAGATCACAAAGGTGAGTGTCCCCACCAAAATGAAGGGGCGCTTGGCGATGTCTTTGGCGATGTCCATCCACTCGAAACCCATGTCCAGGGCGCTGTAACACAACATATGCAGAAAGGCATAGGTGAAGGCGATCAGTCCGAGCATACGGCGCAGGCGCGCCCATTCGGGCCAGCCACTCAGGACTCGCAGCGGCGTGATGAGCAGCGCCAGACACAGGCCGCGCAAAGCCAACTCGCCAGTCGATCGAATCAGGGCTTCGGCTGGGTTGGGCCCCAGGGCATCGGTGGCTGCGCCCCAGATCAAATAAGCCAACGGGGCGAGCAAAAACGCAGCCAGCGCGGGCTTGGCCCAGCGATGGCGCAAGGCAGATCTCAGGTGGGCTACCACTCAGTAGTTCTTGCGCAAGTCCATGCCGGCGTAGAGTTGGCCCACTTGGGCCTCGTAGCCGTTGAACATCAGGGTTTTACGCTTTTTGGTCAACAGGCCGTCCTCACCCAGCCGACGTTCAGTGGCCTGGCTCCAACGAGGGTGATCGACGTTGGGGTTCACGTTGGAGTAAAAACCGTACTCATTGGCGGCCGCCTTGTTCCAGGCAGTCGGTGGCATTTGCTCGGTGAAACGAATGCGCACCAGGCTCTTGGCGTTTTTGAAACCGTATTTCCAAGGCACCACCAGCCGCACCGGGGCACCGTTTTGTTTGGGCAGCACTTCGCCGTACATGCCAAAGGTGAGCAAGGTCAAAGGATGCATGGCCTCGTCCAGGCGCAACCCCTCGACATAAGGCCAGTCGAGCACACGGGAACCGACATAGGGCATGGTTTTGCGGTCGGCCAAGGTTTCGAACTGCACGAATTTGGCGCTGCCCAAAGGTTCGACCCGTCGGATCAGCGCCGAGAGCGAGTACCCGACCCAGGGGATGACCATGGACCAGCCTTCGACACAGCGCATGCGGTAGATGCGCTCTTCCATAGGGCTCAGCTTGAGCAGCTCGGCCAAGTCCAGCGGCCCTGGTTTTTTGACCAAGCCGTCAATTTGGATCTGCCATGGTGATGTGACCAGAGTATGGGCGTTGCGGGCCGGATCAGATTTGTCAGTCCCGAACTCGTAAAAGTTGTTGTAAGTGCTGGCGTCGGTATAAGGGGTGACCTTGTCCATGACCACGGCACCGCTGACACTGGAGGCTTGCGCCTCGATGGGGGCCAACTTGCCGGGGCGGTGCAAGCTGGCGCGGGCATCGCGCTGGGCCCAGGCCGCCAGGCTCAGACCAGCCGCCCCGCTGGCCATGTGGGCCAAAAATCGGCGCCGTTGCCGATACACCCCCGGGGCGGTGATTTCACTGGCCAGAGGATGCACAAAACCGTTGGAAGTGTCGCGGATGACCATATTTGCCCTCAAGTAGATGCTTTTGCATTATGACATCAAGCAAAAAAAACCCGCCAGCAGGCGGGTTGAATGGAGGCTGGGGGCTGTCAGCGCAGACCCGCCATGTAGTCGGCCACGGCCTTGATTTCGCGGTCGTTGAGTTTGGCGGCAATTTGGGTCATTTGCACGCTGTTTTTGCGCACCCCATCGCGAAAGGCGGTCAATTGTGCGGCGTTGTAAGCAGCATGCTGCCCGCTCATGCGCGGGTATTGGGCCGGAATGCCAGCCCCGGTCGGGCTATGACAGCCAGCGCAAGCGGCGATTTGGCGGTCGGCGATGCCGCCACGGTAGATGCGCTCACCCAAGGCCACAGTCTCTTTGTCTTTGGCAAAGCCCGCTTTCGGTTTTTGGGTGGCCAACCAGGCAGCAACGTTTTTCATGTCTTCGTCGCTCAGGGCGCCAGCCATGCCACTCATGATGGCATTGGCGCGCTTGCCCGATTTGAACTCGACCAGCTGTTTGTTCAGGTAGGGTGCGTATTGACCCGCCAGCTTGGGGTTCTCGGGTGAGCCCGAGTTGCCATCGGCGCCATGACAGGCAGCACACATGGCGGTGTATTTGGCTTCACCAGCAGCCAGATCGGGTTTGGCAGATGGGGGGGCGTCGGAGGCAAAGGCAGGGGCGGACAGACTAAAAGCCGCAAGGACCAGGGAAGCAAACGTCTTCATGACCATATTCAGTGGGTTTTTCAATCGCATGATTCTACAATGTCCCGATGCCCGCGCCCAAAGGCCGGCCCACCCCCTGCCCGAAGCAATCTCGCCATGTCCGAACCGACCGTCGAAAACCACCTCAAAGAGGACCCCGACGGGGCTGCCAAAGCGGCCATGGGCTGGATGCACACAGCCCGGTTTTTGACCACGGCGGCCCAGTTGCATCACCTGCCCGCCCATGAACACCCTGAGATCGCTTTTGTCGGCCGCTCGAACGCGGGCAAATCGACTTGCATCAACACCCTGACCCAACAAAAGCGTCTGGCCTTTGCCTCCAAAACGCCGGGACGCACCCAACACATCAATCTATTTGCCCTCGGACGTGGGGGCCAAACCGATGCGGTGTTGGCCGATCTACCCGGCTATGGTTACGCGGCCGTGCCCAAGCAAGACAAAATACGTTGGCAACAGGTGATGGCCAATTACCTGGTCTCGCGCGAGAACTTGCAGGGCGTGGTGCTGCTGTGTGATCCGCGCCATGGACTGACCGAACTCGACGAGGTGTTGCTCGAGGTCATCCGCCCACGGGTAGAGGCGGGATTGAAGTTTCTGGTTTTGCTGACCAAGGCCGACAAGCTCACCCGCAGCGAAGCGGCTAAAGCGCTGTCCATCGCCCGCTTGCAAGCCGGGGGAGGCGAGACGATGTTGTTTTCTGCACTGAAAAAACAAGGGGTCGACAAAACTGCCCTGATGCTGTGGAATTGGACCCACAGCGAACCCGAGCCGTCTGAGGGATCACCACTCGAGTGAGGCTTGCATGATCAAAACTTTGCGCCACCGTTTGCCGCACGGCATTGAACTGTCTTGTCGGGTCAGCGGCGAAGCGGGCCGACCGGTATTGTTGTTTTTGCATGGTTTCCCAGAAGCCGCTTTCGCCTGGGACGAATTGCTCACGCACTTTGCGCAAAGCGAACATGGGGGCTATCGGTGCGTGGCCCCCAATTTGCGTGGTTTTGCCGATTCGAGCAGCCCCGGCGAGGTGGCGGCTTACCGGGCCAAGCACCTGGTGCAAGATGTATTGGCACTGATCGAGATCGAATCGGGCGCCCCAGGCTTGGCTGCCCTGGTGGCGCACGATTGGGGTGGCGCGCTGGCCTGGAACCTGGCCAATTTGCACCCCGAGCGCCTGCAAAGACTGGTGATTTTGAATTCACCACACCCGGGTATTTTTTGGCGCGAGTTGCGCGACAACCCGCAACAACAAGCCGCCAGCGCCTATATGAATTTTCTGATTCGGCCCGACGCTGAACGTCTGTTGAGTGAAAACGACTTTCAAAAAATGTGGTCGTTTGCCTTTGAGGATGTGAGCGCTCCCGCCCGCAAGCCCTGGCTCAGCGATCGGCTTCGGCAGCAATATCGAGAGGTTTGGTCACAGGGGCTGACTGGGGGTCTGAACTATTACCGGGCCTCGCCTTTGCGTCCAGCCTCCGCTCAGGACGCCGCCGTGCAAGGGGTGGAATTGCCGCCGCAGATGTGGCGCATCGAGGTGCCCACACTGGTCTTGTGGGGTATGCGTGACCGCGCCCTGTTGCCCTGTTTGCTAGAGGGTTTGGGCGCGCATGTGCCGCGCCTGACGGTGCACAGGCATGATGAGGCCAGCCACTGGATCGTGCACGAACAAGCGCCGTGGGTGATGCGGCACTTGGCGGATTTTCTTCAGTCGTAAACCGAGGGCTCGCCTTCGGGGCGGCTTTTAAAGCGCTGATGGACCCAAAAGTACTGGGCTGGCATGGTATCGATCCAGTCTTGCAGGCGCAGATTCATCCAGGCGGTATCGGCCTGGGGGTCGGGTCCAGGGTAATCGGTCCATGGCGACAGCAACTGCACCTGATAACCGCTGTGGGTCATGCGGGTCAGCACGGGCACCACCCGGGCCTGGGCCAGTCGGGCAAAACGCGGCAAGGAAGGCACGGTGGCAGCTGGCACACCATAAAAAGGCACGAAGACTGACTCTTCGGCGCCGAAATTCATGTCGGGCAGCAAGTACAGCCAATCGCCTTCGCGCATGCCTTTGAGCAAACGCTTAACGCCGTCGATGCGGGCGAACAAGGTCACATTGCCCCAGCGTGCGCGGCCCCGCTTGACCCAAGCGTCGACGACCGGATCGGACTGTTGGGTATAGATGGTGGACAAGCGCAAATTCGGCTCCAGGGCCAAACGCGTCCAACCGGCATCGAGTCCAACGAAATGGGGGGCGAACAAAACGGTCGCTTGGTTTTGACTGAGCACCTCATGCGGGTCGAGCAGTTCGAGGCGCTGGCGCAATACCGATTCGGAGGCATGCCACAACCAACCCCGATCGAGCCAAGCCTGGGCAAAGTGTACGAACACCTGACGCGCGGCTTGGCGTCGTCGCGCTTCACTCCAGGCGGGGAAACACAGGCACAAATTGGTCCACACCACACGCCGCCGGCTGGGTACCAGAATATACAGGCACTGACCCAAGGCCCAGCCACAGGCGCGCAGCCAAGACAAAGGCAAGCTGCCCAGGGTGCGCATGAGGGTATCGGGCCAAATGGGCATGTCAGTCGCCATCGCGCGGGGTTTTGTGCCGCTCATAACCCCAGAGGTATTGTTCCGGGTGGGCGCGCACCATGCCTTCGACCGCCTGGTTCATACGGGTGGCCAACTCAATCTCTGTGGCCTGGGGGTCGCTCAGGCTCGCACCGGGCCAGGGGGAAAAATGCATTTTGAAGCGGCCACGTGGCAATCGTTCGCACCAACACAAGACCACGCAGGCGCCCGTCTGTTGCACCAGTCGTGGCAACAAGGTCATGGTGTAAGCGTCCTGCCCCCAAAAGGGCGCCCAAACCCCCTGCCCCTTGGGCGGAACCTGATCGGGCAAGATGGCTGTGCCGGCTCCTGCCCGCAAGGCTCGCACCAGACTTCTGACGCCCGACAAATTGGTGGGCGCAGCCCGAATGTGTCCGCGTTCGCGCGATTGCGCCACCAGTTCTTGCAACCAGGCTTTGCGTGCCGGGCGAAACAGCATCACCCAGTCGCCGTATTGGGCGCCGTGGCGTTCGGCCAAAGCCTGCGCCCCGATCTCCCAGCTGCCCAGGTGTGGGGACAACAAAATGACGCCACGGCCTGCCCGAAAGGCGGCAATCAAATGTTCTTCGCCGTCCCATTCGACCCGTTCGCTGACCCCTTGTTGCATGGGCCGGGCCCAAACCCAGGGCAACTCGGCCACCATGCGACCCGCTGAAGCAATCGCAGCCCGCGCCCGTTTCGGGTCGACGCCAGCCAGCTCGACCTGGCGCAGGAATTGGGCACGGTAAGAGGCAGAAAACACCCAGGCACACCAACCCAGCAGGGCGCCCAAGGCTTGCATCCAGACCAGGGGCACGCGGGCCAACAGTCGGAACAGAACACGCATGGTTTTTCGGAATTTTGATTTGGCTACAATACACATTGTCGCCGAGTTAATGAAGCAACTTGCAGGGCGACCAGCTGGGGCAACCCGGTGGTGACCTCGGGATGACCTCTCTGGTTCACCTTCTGCTAAAGCGTTCGCCAGGCTCCAGATTGGGTTGGCAACGCATCCAACCATCACCACGGAGCTTTTTTCATGTCCAAAGAATATCTTTTTACTTCTGAGTCCGTGTCGGAGGGTCACCCCGACAAGGTGGCCGACCAGATCTCGGACGCTATTTTGGACGCCATCTTCGAGCAAGATCCGCGCAGTCGCGTCGCTGCCGAAACCCTTTGCAACACCGGCCTGGTGGTGTTGGCGGGCGAGATCACCACCAATGCGCACGTCGACTACATTCAAGTCGCACGCGACACCATCCGCCGCATCGGCTACGACAACACGGAATATGGCATTGACTACAAGGGCTGTGCGGTCATGGTTTGCTATGACAAGCAATCGAACGATATCGCCCAAGGCGTGGACCATGCCAGCGACGACCACCTCAACACCGGAGCGGGCGATCAGGGCTTGATGTTTGGCTACGCCTGCGACGAAACCCCAGACCTGATGCCCGCCGCGATTTACTATGCACACCGATTGGTTCAACGTCAGGCCCAACTGCGCAAAGATGCTCGCCTGCCCTTTTTGCGCCCGGATGCCAAAAGCCAGGTCACTTTGCGCTATGTGGACGGCAAACCGCACAGCATAGACACCGTGGTCTTGTCGACCCAGCATGCGCCCGAGATGAGCCTGGGCGACCGCATGACCGATGCCTTTTATGAAGCCGTGCGAGAAGAAATCATCAAGCCGGTGTTGCCCAAAGAGTGGTTGAGCGCCGATACCAAATATCTCATCAACCCAACGGGTCGCTTTGTGGTCGGTGGCCCGCAGGGCGACTGTGGTTTGACTGGACGCAAAATCATTGTCGACACTTATGGCGGTGCTTGCCCGCACGGCGGCGGTGCCTTCAGCGGCAAAGACCCGTCCAAGGTGGACCGTTCGGCGGCTTATGCGGCCCGCTATGTGGCCAAAAACATCGTCGCCGCTGGCTTGGCCCGCCAGTGTCAGGTGCAAGTGGCTTATGCCATTGGGGTGGCGCGTCCCATGAACGTGACGGTCAATACCATGGGCACTGGCAAAATCGCTGACGAGAAACTCTCGGCGCTGGTCCAAAAGCATTTTGACCTGCGCCCCAAGGGCATCATCCAAATGCTGGACTTGTTGCGTCCTATTTATTCCAAGACCGCTGCCTATGGCCACTTTGGCCGCAACGAACCCGACTTCACTTGGGAGCGCACCGACAAGGCGGCGGCCCTAAAAGCCGACGCGGGCGTCTGAGATCGGCCAGTTTAGATCCGTAAAAACCCTTATTTTTATGCGGGAACGCTTGAAAAAGGCGCTTCCTGCCTTATCATTAGCACTCGTTGGGCTTGAGTGCTAGTAGCAGCACCCGACACCCCGCTCAGGCCACACGCCGCAAGGTTTTTGTGGTCTTTGTTTTTCATTTTCAACCTCTCATCGGAGATCGCATGAAACTTCGTCCTCTTCACGATCGAGTGATCGTCAAGCGCCTCGAAAACGAAACCAAAACCGCCTCGGGCATCGTGATTC
>CAYMJT010000002.1:0-55695 GCA_964390775.1 uncultured Bordetella sp. | reverse complement strand
TGCGGATCGACGCCAATGGCGACGGCAATGTCATGGATTTCGGTGTTGGCAAACAGGCGGTCACGCTCGACTTCCCAGGTGTTGAGCACTTTGCCCCGCAAGGGTAAAACGGCTTGCAATTCTTTGTCGCGGCCCATCTTGGCACTACCGCCAGCGCTGTCGCCTTCGACCAGAAACACTTCATTGAGCGTGGTGTCGCGGCTTTCGCAATCGGTGAGTTTACCGGGCAGCACTGCGACACCCGAGCCTTTGCGCTTTTCGACCTTTTGGCCGGCGCGCTGGCGCGTCTGGGCGGCACGGATGACGATATCAGCCAGTTTTTTGCCATGCTCGACATGTTGGTTTAACCACAACTCGAGCGTCGGACGAACAAAGCTCGATACCAGTCGCACAGCGTCGCGTGAGTTGAGACGCTCTTTGATTTGCCCCTGAAACTGGGGATCAAGCACCTTGGCTGACAGCACATAGCTGGCGCGGGCAAAGACGTCTTCGGGCATGAGCTTGACGCCTTTGGGCAATAGGGCATGCAAGTCGATGAAACTTTTGACAGCGTTAAAGAGGCCATCACGCAAGCCACTGTCGTGGGTACCGCCAGCACTGGTCGGGATCAGGTTGACGTAGCTCTCGCGCACGGGTTGGCCTTCTTCGGTAAAAGCCACCGCCCAGCTCGCGCCCTCTCCTTCGGCGAACGATTCGCTGTTGCCATCGGCATGCCCTTCGCCGTCGAACAAGGGAATCACTGGCTCGCCTTGCAAGGTTTGCATGAGGTAGTCGGTCAGACCGCCTTTGTATTGCCAGGTCTGTGTGTCTTTGTTTTTTTCATTCACCAGGGTGACGCTGACGCCAGGCATGAGCACCGCCTTGCTGCGCAAGAGGTGGATCAGCTCGGCCATGGGCAGGCTGGCCGACTCGAAGTATTTGGGATCGGGCCAGACCCGCACCGTGGTGCCTTGTTTGCGATCGTCGGGGCCTTGAGCGCGGACTTTGAGTTTTTGGGTGACGTCGCCGCCTTCGAACACCAGCGTGGCGACTTGACCCTCGCGCCAAGAGCTGGCCTCCATGCGCCGCGACAGGGCATTGGTGACACTGACCCCCACGCCGTGCAGGCCGCCCGAAAAGCTGTAAGCGCCGCCTTGACCTTTGTCGAATTTGCCACCGGCGTGCAGTCGGGTGAAGACCAGTTCGATGACGGGTGCTTTTTCTTCCGGATGCAAACCAAAGGGGATACCCCGACCATCGTCTTCAATGCTGACCGAGGCATCGGCGTGCAGGGTGACGCGTATTTTTTTTCCAAAACCAGCCAATGCTTCGTCGGCCGCGTTATCCAGCACTTCCTGGATGATGTGCAGCGGGTTGTCGGTACGGGTGTACATGCCAGGCCTTTGCTTGACCGGCTCAAGCCCTTTGAGGACTTTGATGGACCCTTCGGAATAGCTGTTGGGTTGTGTTGCCATGGGCCTATTTTAACTGGATGAATTCACAGGGTTGTTGGGTGCGTGTCCTGCAAGATCTGTCTGACGAGTCTAAAATAAAGACTGTACTAGGCTCATCATGAACCAAAAAGTTTTCTATACCACCACCCCACAATCATCGTCGCAACTACTGCCCATGTGGCAGGTTTTGTTGTGCGGTGCAGCGATTTTGATTTTATCGATGGGTGTGCGGCACGGATTTGGGCTGTGGTTGCAACCCATCACGCAGGCGCGTGGTTGGGGCCGAGAGGATTTTGCTTTTGCCCTGGCGATTCAGAATTTGGCCTGGGGCGGGTTTGGGATTTTTATCGGCATGCTGGCCGATCGGTTTGGTGCGGCTCGACTGATGGCGCTGGGCGCCGTGGTTTATGCCCTGGGCTTGTTGGGCATGGCCGGGGCCAGCACGCCGCTACTGTTTACGGTGAGCACCGGCTTGCTGATGGGACTGGCTCAGGCCTGCACCACGTTTGCGATTGTGTTCGGGGTGATCGGGCGCAATGTGCCGGTCGAAAAACGCTCGTGGGCCATGGGCGTGGCGGCCGCAGCAGGTTCTTTCGGCCAGTTTTTGATGGTGCCCATCGAGGGCTTGTTGATCGCCCAATTGGGCTGGGACCAGACCTTGGTGGTGCTGGCTGGTGCCCTGTTGTTGATTTTGCCGGCGAGTTGGTTCATGCGTGAACCGGCCATGGCCAGTGGCGCCGCCACCCGCCGTGAGCAGACCATCGGGCAAGCTTTGCGTGAGGCCTTTGCGCATACGCCTTTTTTATTGTTGATGGTGGGCTATTTTGTGTGTGGCTTTCAGGTGGTCTTCATCGGTGTGCACATGCCCAGCTATTTAAAAGACAACGGCCTGTCGCCCCAAGTGGCCAGTTACGCATTGGGTTTGATTGGACTGTTCAATATCGCGGGAACTTATCTGGCTGGTTCGCTGGGCCAGCGCATCCCCAAGACCCAGATTTTGGCTTTTATTTATTTCATGCGAGCGGTGGCGATTGCCCTGTTTTTGTACTTCCCTTTGAGTGAAACCAGTGTCTACTTGTTCTCGATGGGCATCGGTTTGTTGTGGCTCTCCACGGTACCCCCGACTTCGGCCACTGTGGCGCAGATTTTCGGCGTGGCGCATTTGTCCATGCTGGGTGGATTCATCTTTTTCAGTCACCAGGTGGGCTCATTCTTGGGCGTGTGGCTGGGCGGCTATATGTACGACCGCATGGGCAATTACGACATGGTTTGGTATTTGGCCATCGCCTTGGGCGTGTTTTCGTCTGCAGTGAACATGCTGGTCCGAGAGGCACCCATTCAAAGGGGCTTGGCCCATGCCTGAAGTGCGCCCCGCATCACCCCTGCGATGGGCGGGTTACGGCTTGGCCGGATTCATCTGTGCCTTGGTGTTTGGGCTGTATGTTCAACCCGACATGATGGTGACCCTGGCCGAACAGTTATGGGCCTGCTTTTAGTTTCATATGGAAATGCTGCACGGATTGAATGCCGCCTCGGAGTGGGTTCAGCGCTACGCGGCCTTGATTCGTCCCTCGGGCACAGTGCTCGATGTCGCTTGCGGTGCAGGACGACACATGAAGCTGCTGTCCGAGTTGGGGTTGAATTGTTTGGGGGTTGATCAATCCGAACAGGCCCTGGAGCTGGCGCAAACCTATGGCCCGGTGCTGTGTGCGGACATTGAAAACAATCCTTGGCCGCTGCCAGGCCAGCGCTTTGACGCCGTGGTGGTCACCAACTACCTGTGGCGCCCCTTGCTGCCGACCCTGGTTCAGTCCTTGGCCGATGGGGGGGTCTTGATTTACGAAACCTTTGCCAACGGGCAGGAGACGGTGGGTAAGCCCAGTCGACCCGATTTTTTGCTGCGCCCGGGCGAGCTGCTCGATTTGGCCCGCGACCATGGCCTGAGCGTGGTGGCCTACGAAGATGTCTGGCTGGAACAGCCGCGCCGGCGGGTGCAGCGCCTGGCCGCCACGCGCTGATGCCCCTTAATCGGGCTTGAGCCGCCATGCCGAACAGATAGAATGGCCCTTGCTCACTTTTGACCTGACCTGACCACACCATGACCAAGATCCAAGGCAGCATTGTCGCGTTGGCCACGCCGTTTCTGGAAGACGGCTCGGTCGATTACCCCAGCTTGCGCAAACTGATCGATTGGCATGTGGCTGAAGGCACCGATTGCATTTGCGTGGTCGGCACCACCGGTGAATCTCCCACTGTGGATGTGCAAGAACATTGCGAAATCATTCGTGTCGCGGTCGAACAAGCCGCCAAACGCGTGCCCATCATGGCTGGCTGTGGAGCCAATTCGACCAGCGAAGCCATTGAGCTGACCGAATACGCCAAAAAAGTAGGGGCCGACTGCCACTTGCAGGTCGTGCCCTATTACAACCGCCCGACTCAAGAGGGCATGTTCCATCACTTCAAAAAGGTCGCCGAAACGGTGGACCTGCCCATGGTGCTCTACAACGTGCCAGGACGTACCGTGGCCGATATGGCGCACGACACGGTGCTGCGACTGGCACAGGTGCCAGGCATCATCGGCATCAAGGAAGCCACCGGCAACATAGAACGGGCTCAGTGGTTGATACGCGATGTTCCGCAGGATTTTGCGGTGCTCTCGGGTGATGACCCGACCGCTGTGGCGTTGATGCTGTGTGGCGGCCAAGGCAATATCAGTGTCACGGCCAACATTGCTCCGCGCCTGATGCACGAGTTGTGTGTGGCGGCCATTGGGGGGCAGGCGGCGCGGGCGATGTCGATTCAAAAACAATTGATGCCCGTGCACAAGCACTTGTTTGTTGAGCCCAATCCGGTTCCCTTGAAATGGGCCATGGCCCGCATGGGTTTGTGCGGCGGCACCTTGCGCTTGCCTTTGTGGCCTCTGTCCGAAAACCAACAGCCCGTGGTGGAAAATGCCCTGCGCGTCAGCGGTCTGCTTTAAGGAATTACCCCTGTGTCCATGAATTTGTTTCACCCCTTGCGTCTGGCAATCGCTTTGATCAGCTTGAGTCTGTTGTCTGCGTGTGGCGTCTTATCGACCAACAAAGTCGATTACAAGTCGAGCGGCGAAGTCAAGACCACCCCGTTGGAAGTCCCGCCCGACCTGACCAAGCTCACTCGGGAAAGCCGCTACAGCATTCCGGGCGGCTCCAGCGTTTCGGTCAGCGCCATGCCTGGCAACACGGTCGGCATGCGCCGTGTTGTGGCCGCCGATGCGATCCAAGATATTCAGTTGGAGCGTTTGGGCGCACAACGCTGGTTGCGTGTGCAACGCCCGCCAGAGCAGATTTGGGAACAGGTGAAGACTTTTTGGACCACCAATGGTTTTATCCTGACTCAGGACAGCCCAGAGTTGGGCATCATGGAAACCGATTGGGCCGAAAACCGGGCCAAAATTCCGCAAGACTTCATTCGCCGCACCCTGGGGCGCTTGATCGACAATCTGTACTCTTCGGGCGAGCGCGACAAATTCCGCCTGCGCATTGATCGCGTGGGCGAAAACAGCAGCGAAATTTTTATCATCCATCGTGGCATGGAAGAGGTCTACACGACCCAAGACAAAACCGGAACGCGCTGGCAAGGCCGTCCCAACGACCCTACACTGGAAGTCGAGATGATGCGCAAGCTGATGATTCATCTGGGCACACCGGTTGAGCGTGCTGATCAATCGGCAGCCAATGCCTTACCCTCGGTCACGAGCAGTTTGGTGAGCCGGGTGGCTGGAGAAACCCAGCTGCGGTTTGCAGAGCGCTTTGATGTCGCCTGGCGACGCACCAGTGTCGCGCTCGATCGGGCCGGCTTCACGGTCGAAGACCGGGACCGCAAGGCTGGCATCTTTTATGTGCGCTTCATAGACCGGCCCGACGAAGGTAAAGAACCCGGATTTTTTGCCCGATTGTTCTCCTCGAACCAGGCCCAACCCCCGGTGCGTATGCGTATCGTTGTCGCGGAACTGACCCCGAGCAGCAGTCGCATTGAAGTGCAAAACGAATCGGGGCAAGCTGACACGGGTGCGGTGGCGCAAAAAATCGCCCAAATCCTTGTCGATGAATTGAAATAAACCTTGACCTTGCGCCTACGCAACCTGGGCAGCGGGAGCTCGGGCAATGCCACTTTGATCGAGGCCCGCTCTGGCACCTCCTGCACTCGCCTGCTGATCGACTGCGGTTTGCGTGTGAGTGAAGTCAATAAGCGCCTCCAGGCTTGCGGCCTAGAGTTGGAAGACCTCGACGCAGTATTCGTGACACACGAGCACAGTGACCATTGGGGGCATGCGGCCTCGCTATGCCAACGGCTCTCCATTCCGCTGTGGTCAAGTGAGGGCACCCTGCATGCCGTTTTGGGCGAAGGGGCTGATCTGAATGAACTCGATTGGAATCAAGCCTGTGACGGTGTGGCCATCGACTTAGGCGATTTGCAATTGCTGCCTTTTACCGTTCCGCACGATGCGCGCGAACCCCTGCAGCTGTGTTGCAGCGATGGCGATCGACGTCTGGGTGTGGTGACCGATCTGGGGCATGCCAGCGCCCATGTGTTGCGGGTGTTGCAGGGTTTAAATGGACTGCTGCTAGAAACCAACCATGACCCGGATCGTCTGCGCCAGTCGGCATATCCACCGTTTTTAAAACAGCGCATCGCTTCTGACCTGGGTCATTTATCCAATGCCCAGGCGGCGCAATTACTCAGAGAGGTGATGCACCCAGGATTGGGACTGGTGCTGGCCGCCCACTTGAGTGAACGCAACAATGCGCCCGCCTTGGCTCGCGCCGCCCTGGCACCCATCTTGGGTTGTACCGAGGCCGATTTGCCCGTGGCCGACCCAGAGCTGGGGTCGGAGTGGTTACAGATTTAAGGGATGCTCGGCAACGCTCTGGGGGGACGAGTCCAAACGCATTGGAGCGACGAAAAAAAACCACCCTGTGGGGTGGTTTTTGTGTGAAAGCCGAAAAAATTATTTCTTTTCTTCGGCAGGAGCGGCAGGCGCTGCAGGAGCGGCAGCATCCTTGTTCTCGCCAGCGGGTGCGGCGGGAGCAGCATCAGCGGGGGCAGCAGCAGGTGCCGGAGCGGCGGGAGCGGGGGCTTCTTTTTTGCCACAGGCAGCCAGAGCAGCAGCCAGAACAGCGGCCAGAATCAGAGACTTTTGCATGTCGTTTTCCTACTAGGTTGTGAGTTGAACAGTCCGTATTTAAACGGCTCGGCAGAATTTTAATGGGGTTTCTACCCAAAACCTTTGACTTCAAATATCTTTACATTGTGTCAGTGGGGTTTTTCGGCGATCAGCCAGCCGGCTTCGGTCCAGTCTTGCCAGCAGGCTTGTACCTCGACGCTGGCACGGGCGGCGTCTGCTGGGTCCAACCGACCCTGATCGGCCAGGCGACGCAGCAAGCGGGCATCAGCACCGCTGGCCTGCCAGCTCTCGCCGTTCAAAAAAACATGGCGCCGATCGTAAAGCATGCGACTGCGTCGGTCGAGTCGCAAGGCCAAACCTGGACGCCAAACACCCTTCGACTCGAACCAGACCTGGGCCTTGGGCTCGGTGAGCCACTCGCCCAAAGCGCGCTGGACGAGGTGGGGCTGGGCCAAGGCTTGGGCCATGACCGCGTGCAGGTGTTGGTGCAAGCGCTCGGGCACTTGAGCAGGTCGGGCCGTGGCCTCTTGTGTGGCGTCGCCGTAGATTCGCATGTCATCGGGCAAATGGTCCCCCAATCGGACCAATATCTCACGCGCCAACTCTTGCCTTTGGGCCGAGCGAAAGCCAACCGACCAGGTCATGCACTCGCCCTCGGCAATCCCGTCGTGCGCATAGCGGGGGGGCAAATAGAGCATGTCACCTGGCTCGAGGACGAATTCGACCTCGGGTTTGAATCGGCGCAAGATTTTGACAGGCAAATCGGGCCTGATTTCCAGATCGTCTTGCCGGCCTATGCGCCAACGGCGACGACCCTGAGCCTGAAACAGGAACACATCGTAGCTGTCAAAGTGGGGGCCAACCCCGCCCCCGTCGCTGGCCCAACTGATCATCAGATCGTCGAGACGGGCGTCAGGCACAAATCGGAATTGACGCATGAAGTCGTTGATTCGGTCGTCGAGCAAATTGACCCCTTGGACTAAAAAGGTCCACTGGCGCCGCCGTCGGGCAGGAAAGGAGGAGGCCGACAGAGGGCCTTGCCGCAATCGCCAATCAGACCCATCTTGCACGATCAGTCGCGACTCCACATCGGCCTGACCTGCCAAGCGCTTCAGGTCTGCCCACTGCAAAGGCGACTGAAACCCGGGCACCGCCTGTCTGACCAGCAAGGGTTTTTTTTGCCAATGTCGACGCATGAACTGACTGGGGGAGAGACCCCCCAGCAAAGTCAGGGGAATGTTTGAATTCATGGGACAATTTTGCCTTATGAACATCACCGAACATTGCGTGGTCGCCTTGACCTGGACGCTGAAAGACACCCTGGGCCAGGAATTGGACGTGTTGCAAGACCCGGTCGAATTTTTGGTCGGCGGGCATGATTTATTGGCCAAGGTGGAGGTGGCCTTGCAAGGGCATGCCGTGGGCGATCACCTGGATTTGCATTTGGAACCCGAGGACGCCTTCGGTGACTTTGATGAGCACCTGATCCATTTGGCTGCGCGCCATTTGTTGCCCGCCGAGTTGGAGGAAGGAATGCGCATCGAGGGTTCCAGCCTGCCCCCAGCCTGTTGCCCCGAAGCCGCTCGCGATGCGGTCTACACGGTGAGCGAAATTTATCCCGAACATATTATTTTGGACGGCAATCACCCATTGGCAGGGATTGCCATCCGCCTGTCCCTTCAAGTCCGCGGTGTGCGTGAGGCCACCGCCGAGGAACAAGAGCGAGGTAGTCTGGGGGTGGGGTTTTTCTCGCTCGGCTAAGGCCAGTTCAGCGGGTCCCGGTGGAACCGTAACCGCCCGCGCCACGCTCGGTGGCTGCGGCAAAGTCATTGACCACATTCAACTGGGCCTGAACCACAGGCACGATCACCAGTTGTGCCAGGCGCTCCATGGGTTGCAGGGTAAAGGCGCTGGGGCTGCGATTCCAGGCACTGACCATCAACTGCCCTTGGTAGTCACTGTCAATCAAACCCACCAAATTGCCCAGCACGATGCCATGTTTGTGTCCCAGCCCGGAACGCGGCAGGATCAGGGCTGCGTAACCTGGATCGGCGATATGGATCGCCAAGCCCGTAGGGATGAGTTGCCAGGCATTGGGTTCGAGCACCACGGGCGCATCGAGACAAGCCCGCAGATCCAAGCCGGCGCTGCCGGGGGTGGCGTACTGGGGCAGTTGTTCGGCCATGCGCGGGTCGAGGATTTTGACGTCTATTTTCATGAAATTGGGGATGGGTCAATGGACAGGCGATAGGCGTCGGGCGATGTCTTGGACCAACTGACGCGCCAGACTGAGCTTGTCGGCACGCGGCAATTCGGCATGGCCCTGGGCATCGACCAGCAGCAAAGCATTGTCATCTTGACCAAAGGTTGCCGGACCGATATTGCCCACCAGCAGAGGGACTTGCTTGCGCAGCCTTTTTTCCTGGGCATGGCGTAACAAGTCGTGGCTTTCGGCGGCGAAGCCGACGCAAAACAGTTGACCTGCTTGGGCTCGCGAGCAGGCAGCGACTTCAGCCAGGATATCGGGGTTTTCGGTGAAGGTCAGGCTGGGGACCTGACCCTTTCCGTCTTTTTTGATTTTTTGCTCGGCGGTTTGGGCCACCCGCCAATCGGCCACAGCGGCAGTGGCAATAAAAACATCGGCCTGATGCATGGCTGGCGCGACGGCCTGATGCATGTCGCGGGCGCTGCGCACATCGATGCGCCGAACCCCGCGCGGGGTGGACAGTGAAACGGGTCCGGCAACCAGAGTCACCTCGGCCCCTGCCTCGCAAGCCGCACGAGCGATGGCAAAACCCATTTTGCCGCTGGACAGATTGGTGATGCCGCGCACTGGGTCTATGGCTTCGAAAGTCGGGCCGGCAGTGATCCAGACGCGGCGACCACGCAGGTTTTGCGGCTGGAAATGCGCAATCAGGTCTTGCAAGATCTCTTCAGGTTCGAGCATCCGGCCATCGCCAGTTTCGCCACACGCCTGATCACCCTGCCCGACCCCCAACACCAGGGCTCCGTCGGCTTGCAACTGAACCAGGTTGCGCTGCGTGGCCGGGTGGGACCACATTTCGCGGTTCATGGCTGGGGCCAGCAACAAGGGCACTCGATCAAGCGGGCGGGCCAAGCACATGAGGCTGAGCAATTCGTCAGCACGGCCATGCAAGAGTTTGGCCATGAAATCGGCGCTGGCGGGAGCCACCACAATCGCATCGGCTTCCCGACTGAGGTTGATGTGGGCCATGTTATTGGGCTCACGGGCGTCCCACTGTGAGGTGAAGACGGGTTGGCCCGAGAGTGCCTGCATGGTCACTGGGGTGATGAATTGGGCTGCAGCCTCGGTCATAACCACCTGGACGCTGGCCCCCTCTTTGATCATGGCACGACACAATTCAGCGGCCTTGTAGCAAGCAATGCCGCCACTCAGACCCAAAATAATGCGTTTGTGCGCCAGATCGTACATGGCGGGATTCTATCTACAAGGGGGCGTTCTGGGGCACTTGGCCCCAATCCGATTGCCTTGAAACGGGTTTCAACCCCTATAATCTCGCTTTACCACCTCCCGGGAGCTGATCTCCCGCACTGGACATGACCAAATTTGTCTTCGTCACTGGCGGTGTGGTGTCATCCCTGGGCAAAGGGATCGCCTCAGCCTCCCTCGCAGCGATTCTCGAGTCGCGGGGCCTCAAAGTCACTCTGATCAAGCTCGATCCCTACATCAACGTCGACCCCGGCACCATGTCGCCTTTCCAGCACGGTGAGGTTTTTGTGACCGACGACGGTGCCGAAACCGATTTGGACCTGGGCCACTACGAACGTTTCATTACGACCCGGATGCGCAAGTCGAACAACTTCACCACGGGCCAGATCTATAAAAGCGTGCTCGAAAAAGAACGTCGCGGTGACTATTTGGGCAAAACGGTGCAGGTGATTCCGCACATTACCAACGAAATTCAAGACTTTATCCGCCGCGGCGCCGGCGTGGACACTCCCGACGCGGTCGATGTAGCGATCGTCGAGATCGGCGGCACTGTGGGCGACATTGAATCGCTGCCGTTTTTGGAGGCAGTGCGCCAGATGAGCTTGAAGCTGGGCCCCAACAACACCGCTTTCGTCCACTTGAGCTACGTGCCCTGGATTGCCGCCGCCGGAGAGTTAAAAACCAAGCCGACGCAGCACACGGCGCAAAAGTTGCGCGAGATCGGTATTCAGGCCGATGCGCTGCTGTGCCGTGCCGATCGTCCCATTCCAGAAGACGAGCGGGCCAAGATTTCTTTGTTCTCCAATGTCCCCGAGTGGGGCGTGATCTCGATGTGGGATGTCGACACCATTTACAAGGTGCCACGCATGTTGCATGAGCAAGGGCTCGATGGGCTGATTTGCGACAAATTACGCCTAAACACCCCGCCGGCCAGTTTGCAGCGTTGGGATCAGCTGGTACACGAGGTCGAACACCCGCAAGAGGAAGTCAATCTGGCGATGGTGGGCAAATACGTCGACCTGTCCGATAGTTATAAATCGCTCAACGAGGCTTTGCGCCACGCGGGCTTGATGAACCACGCCAGGGTTCGAATCACTTACATCGACTCCGAGACCTTGACGACCGAGAATGTATCGCAGTTATCGCAATACAACGCCGTGTTGGTGCCTGGTGGTTTCGGCAAGCGCGGCATCGAGGGCAAAATCTGCGCGGCCCGCTATGCACGCGAGAACCGCATCCCGTATTTGGGCATCTGTCTGGGTATGCAGGTCGCTACCATTGAATATGCCCGCCATGTGGCTGGGCTTGCAGACGCCAACAGCACTGAATTTGAGCCCCAATGTCCGCACCCAGTGATCGCCCTGATCACGGAATGGAAGGACGCCGACGGCAGCATCCAGACCCGCAGCCAAAACTCGGACTTGGGCGGCACCATGCGCTTGGGCGCCCAAAGTTCGGACGTTGCGCCTGGCACTCTGGCGCATCAAATCTATGGCGATGTGGTGACCGAGCGCCATCGCCACCGGTATGAGGCCAATGTGAATTACCTCGACACCTTGCGCCAGGCTGGCCTGGTGATTTCGGCGCTGACTCAGCGTGAACAACTGACCGAAATCGTGGAATTGCCTCGTGCGGTTCATCCCTGGTATATGGGAGTGCAGTTCCACCCCGAATTCAAGTCGACGCCCTGGGACGGGCATCCGCTGTTCAATGCTTACATCCGTGCCGCCTTGGAAATCAAGAAATCACCTCAACTGAAGGCCGTGGCATGAAACTGTGTGGGTTTGAAATCGGACTCGATCGTCCTTTTTTCCTGATCGCCGGCCCGTGCGTGGTCGAGAGCGAACAACTGCAAATGGATGTGGCGGGGCAGTTGAAAGAAATCACCGCTGCGCTGGGCATTGCGTTTATTTTCAAAAGCAGTTACGACAAAGCCAACCGCTCGAGCGGCACCAGCTTTCGTGGCCCTGGAATGGAAAAAGGCCTGGACATTTTGGCCAAGGTCAAACGCGAACTGAAAGTCCCAATCTTGACCGACGTGCATACCGAGACCGACATTGCCGCTGTGGCCCAAGTGGTCGATGTGCTGCAAACGCCGGCATTTTTATGCCGTCAAACCGATTTCATTCGTGCTGTGGCACAGTCGGGCAAGCCGGTCAATATCAAAAAGGGGCAATTTCTGGCGCCCCATGATATGAAAAACGTGATCGATAAGGCGCGCGCCGCCGCTGTTGAAGCGGGGCTAGACTCCGATCGCTTTATGGCTTGCGAACGTGGTGCCAGTTTTGGCTACAACAACCTGGTCAGCGATATGCGTAGCCTGGCCATCATGCGCGAGACGGGTGCGCCTGTGGTATTTGACGCCACCCATTCGGTGCAGTTGCCCGGCGGCCAAGGGACCAGTTCAGGCGGTATGCGCGAAATGGTACCGGTGCTGGCTCGCGCTGCCGTTGCGGTGGGCGTGGCCGGTCTGTTTATGGAAACGCATCCAAACCCGGCCCAAGCCCTGAGCGACGGCCCCAACGCCGTGCCGCTGCGCCATATGAAAGCGCTGCTCGAGACTTTGTTGGCGCTGGACAAGGTAACCAAGTCGCAACCCCTGTTGGAAAACGATTTTCAAGCCTGAAAGGCCTATATGCCCGCCGCCTACATCATCGCCAACGTCCGCGTGACCAATCCAGAGCAATACGCCGAGTACCGGAAATTCTCGAGTGCGGCTTTTGAAGCTCACAACGCCGAAGTGTTGGTGCGTGGTGGCACGGTCGAAGTCGTTGAAGGCGACTGGGTGCCCGATCGGGTCGTGGTGGTCAAATTCCCCAGTGTCGAGGCCGCCCGCCGCTTTTATGACTCCCCCGAATACGGTAAAGCCAGAGTGGCACGCCAGGGTGCTGCCATCATGCGCCTGGTCATCGTCGAGGGTGTATGAACCG
This sequence comes from uncultured Bordetella sp., assembly GCA_964390775.1. Taxonomy (GTDB): domain Bacteria; phylum Pseudomonadota; class Gammaproteobacteria; order Burkholderiales; family Burkholderiaceae_C; genus Limnohabitans. Next base: position 42,693 of record CAYMJT010000002.1, on the reverse strand, counting down.
CTTTTTGAAAACCTGAGGAAATGAATTTATGAGCGCAATTGTGGACATCGTCGGCCGTGAGGTTCTGGACAGCCGAGGCAACCCCACCGTCGAGTGTGATGTGTTGTTGGAAAGCGGCGTGATGGGCCGCGCCGCCGTGCCTTCGGGCGCCTCTACCGGTAGCCGCGAAGCGATTGAGCTGCGCGATGGCGACAAGTCACGCTATTTGGGCAAAGGGGTCTTGAAAGCGGTAGAACACATCAACACCGAAATATCAGAAGCGGTACTGGGGCTTGATGCCTCGGAGCAGGCCTTTTTGGACAAAACCCTGATCGACCTCGACGGCACCGACAACAAAAGCCGCCTAGGTGCCAATGCCATGTTGGCGGTGTCGATGGCGGTAGCGCGCGCTGCGGCCGAAGAAGCCGGTCTGCCGCTTTATCGATATTTTGGCGGCATGAATGGATGCCAGCTGCCGGTCCCGATGATGAACGTCATCAACGGCGGCGCCCACGCCAACAACAACCTCGATTTACAGGAATTCATGATTATCCCGGTGGGAGCGCCCAGCTTTCGCGAGGCCGTGCGTTATGGTGCCGAGATCTTTCATGCCCTGAAGAAAATCATTCATGACAAGGGCATGAGCATTGCCGTGGGCGATGAAGGTGGCTTTGCCCCCAATGTGCCCGGCCACGAAGCCGCGATTCAGATGATTTTGGACGCCATCGCCGCCGCTGGCTATACCGCTGGTGAGCAAATCGCCATCGGGCTGGACTGCGCCTCGTCCGAGTTTTTCAAGGACGGCCAATACCACCTAGAGGGTGAAGGTCTGGTGTTGGACGCCAACGCCTGGTCCAATATGCTGGCGACTTGGGTCGACAAATACCCAATCATCAGCATCGAAGACGGCATGGCCGAGGGCGATTGGGACGGCTGGAAGATGTTGACCGACAAGCTGGGCCAGAAGGTGCAGTTGGTGGGCGATGATTTGTTTGTCACCAATACCAAAATCCTGAAAGAAGGCATCGACAAGGGCGTGGCCAATTCGATTCTGATCAAAATTAATCAAATTGGCACCCTGACGGAGACCTTTGCCGCCATCGAAATGGCCAAGCGTGCCGGCTACACTGCTGTCATCAGTCACCGCTCGGGCGAGACCGAGGACTCGACGATTGCCGATATCGCCGTTGGGCTCAATGCGGGCCAGATCAAAACCGGCTCGATGAGTCGCAGCGATCGCATGGCCAAATACAACCAGTTGTTGCGGATCGAGGAAGACCTGGGCGATATTGCCGTCTACCCTGGCCGTGAGGCTTTTTACAACTTGCGTTAAAGTCACGCCATGAGCCGTACCCTGACCTGGATCCTGTTGGCGATGTTGGTCGTCTTGCAGGGACAGCTTTGGTTAGGGCGTGGCAGTGTGCCCGATGTGATGCAATTGCGCCAGACCCTGGCCGAGAATAAATTCAACAATCAGCAAGCCCTGATCGCCAATCAGCGACTGGAAGCCGAGCTGCGCGATCTGAGCGATGGTCGCGAAATGATCGAAGAGCGCGCCCGACGTGAAATCGGTATGGTCAAGCAGGGCGAGTTGTTCGTTCAGTACTCTCGCGCCAAGCCATGAATCTGGTGCTGCTGGGCCAGGTCGAGCGTGGCCTGGTGGTGGCGCTACAAGACGCGTTCTCAGATGCCAGGCGCAGCCCCAGAGACATCGTCTGGGGCTGGGAACGCCCGGATCAGGGGGCCAAGCCTCAATTCAATGTGGACGATCTGTTGATGGTCTTGGCCGAGGCCGAGCACGCTCAAGCCTGGCGCGAACACCTGTTGGGACGTGAATTGGGTTTTCAGGTGGCGCATGGCCAGGGGGATACTCTGATCGAGAACATCCGCTACGCCTGGGGGCGGCATGCCCGCAGTCGCAACGATGCCCGAAGTGAAATCAGGCCCCGCTATCTCTCGGCCTGCGAGAACTGCGCAGACCCCGAATGCGAACACCGGCTGTTTCGACTCAGCAAGCGCGAACGCTAAACCAGGAAGTGACTTGGCCATGGCCAGTTGGACGCTCTACATTCAGAGCTTCTTTATTTCTGGCCCTGCCCTGTCCACTGTGACATTTCTTGCGGGCTAAAGCCAGCGCTTTGACGCGCGCTGAGGTTGAATGGGGGCTTGAGGCGCGGCGCGCGATGGCGCTCTTGCAATAAGCGATCGTGGGCCAGTGGATCCAGGCCCTGCTGTTGACAGAGGCGATGGAACCAATGGTTGCCTATGGCCACATGACCGATCTCGTCGCGCAAAATGACATCGAGCACAGCGACGGCAGCTTTGGCCTGGGGGGTGCCGACCTTGCGTAATTTGGCTTGAATGATGGGTGTCGCATCCAGACCGCGGGCCTCGAGGGTACGTGGGACCAAGGCCATGCGAGCGGTCACATCGTCAGCGGTTTCTTCACACATGGCCCATAAGCCGTTGTGGGCATCAAAGTCGCCATATTCATGACCCAGACTGCGCAGGTGATCGCGCACCATGAGGAAATGACCCGCCTCCTCGACAGCCACGCGCCACCAATCCAGATAGTATTCACGCGGCATATGTGGGAAGCGCCAAATGGCATCCAGCGCCAGATTGATGGCGTTGAATTCGATGTGGCACACCGCATGCATCAAGGCCGCCAGACCGAGTCGGGTATAAGGCGAGCGCTGTGGCACGTCAGCTGGTTTGATCAGACGCGGACGTGTCGGTCGTCCTGGCACCGCCTGCTGGGGCAGCAGGTGTTGTGTGGGGTCTATCACCAGATCGGCGGCCAATGGCCATGCGGCACGCACCGCCTGGACCTTACGGTCGGGGTCATTGTGTTGCAAGGCAGTGAGCGCTAGGGCACGCAGTTCCATGTCCGGCATTGTAAGATTGCGACCCATACTGAAAGCAAAGCATGGCCATTTACCAACTCGACGAGGACATTCCCCAAATCGCCGCTAGCGCCTGGATTGCCGACAGCGCCGAAGTCATGGGACGGGTGCATGTGGGTGAGCGCTCCAGCGTCTGGTTTAACACCGTGATACGCGCAGACAATGAAAGTATTCGCATTGGCGATGAAAGCAATATTCAGGACGGCACGGTGTTGCACTGCGACCCGGGCAAGCCACTGAATATCGGCCGTGGGGTCACTGTTGGGCACCAAGTGATGCTGCATGGTTGCACCATCGGCGACGGCACTTTGATTGGTATTGGAGCTGTGGTGCTGAATCAGGCCGTGATTGGCAAAAATTGCCTGGTCGGGGCGGGCGCCTTGGTCACAGAGGGCAAAGAATTCCCGGACGGATCGATGATTTTGGGCAGTCCGGCCAAGGCGGTGCGCCAACTCAGTCCAGAGCAGATCGAGGGGCTCAAGCGCTTGGCACAGGGTTATGTCAAAAATGCCGAGCGCTATAGGCTGGGCTTGAAGAAAATAAGCTGATGTCTGAGTTGCGTAAATTCCTGTTTCAGGGGCTGCCCGTGCGCGGCATGCTGGTGCGGCTGACCGAGAGCTGGCAAGAAGTCCTTCGACGTCGCACAGCCAGTGGGCTCGAAACCGAATACCCTGAGCCGGTGCGGCGCTTGCTGGGCGAAATGACGGCGGCCGCCACACTGATGCAATCGAACATCAAATTCAACGGGGCCTTGGTGTTACAAGTCTTTGGCGATGGGCCCCTGAAACTGGCGGTGGTGGAAGTGCAAGCCGACTTGAGTTTTCGGGCCACAGCCAAGGTCGTGGGTGAAGTTCCCCCCGATGCCAGCTTGAGTCAAATGGTCAACCGCAACAAGCAGGGTCGATGTATGGTCACCCTGGACCCACGCGACCGATTACCCGGCCAGCAACCCTATCAGGGCATTATTTCCTTATGGGACGACTCTGGACGGCCCATTGAACACTTTGCCGAGGTTTTGCAACACTACATGCTGCAAAGTGAACAGCTCGACACCACTCTGGTGTTGGCGGCTGACGACCGATTGGCAGCCGGCCTGCTGATTCAACGCTTGCCAGTTCAGGGGGGCGGCAATTTGTCGGCCAAAGCCACGCCAGCCGATGAGGACCAGATCGGTCGCAATGAAGACTACGCTCGCATCGCCATTTTGGCAGCCAGCCTAAAGTCCGAGGAGTTGCTGCAACTCGATGGACCCACCGTACTCAGGCGCTTGTTCTGGGAGGAGAACCGAGTTGAATTTGACCCCTTGGTGGGCGAGAGCGGCCCGCGCTTTGCCTGCAATTGCAGTACCGAACGGGTGCGGCGCATGATCCTGAGTTTGGGGGCCGATGAGGCGCGCGACATCGTGCGCGAGCAAGGGCAAATCGAGGTGGCATGCGATTTTTGTGGCTTGGCTTACCGCTTTGATGCCATCGACACCGAGCAGATTTTTGTTGATACGGCGCCAGGTTCTTCCTCATTGCAGTGATTTCTACGATCCGCGCGGATGGTGTTTGGCGTGCAGTTGTTGCAAGCGCTCGCGGGCGATGTGGGTGTAGATGGTGGTGGTAGAAATGTCGGCGTGACCGAGCAACATTTGCACCGCCCGCAGGTCAGCCCCGTGGTTGAGCAAGTGGGTAGCGAAAGCATGACGCAGGGTATGCGGCGACAAGGGCCGGTGGATGCCGGCTTGCAAGGCGTATTTGCGTACCAGATTCCAAAACATAATGCGGCTCATCGCATGGCCTTTGCGCGCACCACGGCTGGTCACGAACAAGGCCGCCTCGGCACGCTCGCCGACCAATTGGGGGCGTGATTGGGCCAAATACAGATCGAGCCAGTCAGCGGCCTGCTGACCATAGGGCACTAAACGCTCTTTACTGCCTTTGCCCATGACCCGCAACACCTGATCGCCCAGCAACACATCGACACGGCGCAACTCGACCAACTCGCTGACCCGCAAGCCACTGGCGTACATCAACTCCAACATGGCGCGATCGCGCTGCCCCAAGACCGATTCGACATCGGGGGCACTGAGCAGGGCTTCGACTTCGACCTCGGACATGCCCTTGGGTACCCGCAAGGGCTGGCGCGCCGACAAAATGCGCGCCGTCGGATCGGCCTGAATTTTTTGTTCGCGCAACAGCCAATGGTAAAAACGCCTGAACACGGTCAGGCGTCGGTTGGCGGTTGTGGCACGGGTGAGTGCATGGCGATCGGCAAAATAGGCCTGCAGATCGCCCTCGTTCACCCCGACCAGCGGTGGCCCGCCTTGGGCCTGGAGCCAACCATGAAACAGGCTCAAGTCGCGCCGATACGCGGCCAGGGTCAAGGGCGCAAGGCCGTCCTCCAGCCACAAGGCTTCGGCAAACCGATCGATGATCGGGTCAGACGCTGGTCGTGAGGCAGTCCGTTGCGGCATCAGTCCAGACGCAGGTTTTGCGACTCGACCACTTTGCGATAGACCTCAAACTCGGCCTTCATCTGGGCGGCGAATTGCTCGGGAGAGTTACCAATCACCAAAGAGCCCGTGTCTTCAATGCGTTTACGCACCGTCGGGTCTTGCAAAGCCTGACGGGCAGCGGCGCTGACTTTGTCCACCACCTCTTTGGGCAAACCTTTGGGACCCAATATGCCGTAGTAGGCCATGCGATTGACCGGCTCGAGCCCCACTTCCTTGAAGGTCGGCACATTGGGCAAGACCGCCAAGCGCTGCGGTGCGGCGACGACGATGGGAATCAGTTTGCCCGACTGAATGAAGGGCAAGGCCGAAGGCAGGTTGTCAAACATGATGGGCACCTGACCGGCGACGACATCGTTCAAGGCCGGACCAGCACCGCGATACGGGATGTGCAGAATGAAGCTCTGGGTCAGGCTTTTAAACAACTCGGTTTGCAAGTGACCGATGCCACCTGTGCCGGATGAGGCATACGAGTATTTGCCGGGGTTGGCCTTGACCTCAGCCAAAAAACCTTTGTAGTCTTTGGCTGGGAAACTGGGATGCACGGCAATGATGTTGGGGGTGGCCGCAATGTTCACAATGGGCGTGAAATCGGTCGCGACGTTATACGGAATTTTGGGGTTGATCGCCGGATTGGCCGCCGTGGTCGACACGGTGGCCATGCCCAAGGAATAACCGTCGGGGGCGGACTTGGCGGTCTCGTTGGCCCCCACCACACCGCCGCCGCCGGCTTTGTTTTCGACCACCACCGACTGGCCCAGGACCTTGCCCAAAGGCTCGGCAATGACCCGCGCCACGATGTCGGTGGTCCCCCCGGGGGCGAAGGGAACGACCAGTTTGACCGCGCGCTGCGGGTAGCTTTGCCCCCAGGCCAGTCCCGCCACGACGGCGAGCAGCCATGCGGCGCCGATGCGATTGAAATGCATATTTTGTTCTCCCAGATCAGACCCTGATTTCAGGTGATTTGGAAATGTTACTCTGGAGACGATGTCCCCTGCCATGACACTGGATCAAAGTTATGCTTGAGGGCGTGAATATTGTTCAATTGCTGCTACCCGATTTTGCGCTGATTTTGTGCGGGTACCTGGTTTGCCGTTACTCCCGCTTGGGGCCAGACATTTGGCGAGCGGTCGATCAACTGGTCTACTACTTTTTGTTTCCAATCCTGTTGTTTTATGCCATCAGCCGATCGCCGCTTGAGCTAGGCAACGCTTCTAGCATGATCGGCGCCGGGGTGACTTTGGGCTTGAGTGGCATCGTACTCAGCTACGCCCTGCCCCATGTGCCCATGCTCAAACGCTGGATTGAGCCTGCCGCGCATGCTGGGGCGGCGCAGGTCGCTTTTCGTTTCAATTCGTTTTTGGGTTTGGCCCTGGCCGACCGTTTGTTAGGGCCAGCGGGCACCCAGCAGATTGCGGTGTTGATTGGTTTTTGCGTGCCCATGTTCAATGTGGCCTCCGTGTTTCCCATGGCGCGCCGAGGCAGCCAGGGACTGGGGCGCGAGTTAATGCGCAATCCGCTGATTTTGGCGACGGTGGGTGGACTGTTGTTCAACCTCTCGGGCTTGCAGATTCCTGAAGGCCTGGGGCCCATCCTGGGGCGCATCGGCAATGCCTCGATCCCTTTGGGGCTGATGGCTGCGGGGGCTGGCCTGGAGTTGAAACGGTTGGGGCAGGCCAAGGTATTGACCATTTCGGTGTTGACCATCAAGCACCTGTGTATGCCCCTGAGCGCTTGGTTCTTGGCAGCTTGGTGGGAGCTGAGCCCCATACAGACTTCGGTCTTGTTGGTGTTTTCAGCCTTGCCCACCGCATCGAGCGCCTATGTGCTGGCGGCCCGAATGGGATTCGATGGTGGATATGTGGCTGGTCTGGTCACCTTGTCGACTTTGACCGCCGCACTCAGTTTGCCTTTTGCACTGGGAGTGCTGCTCAGATGACGACAGGTTCAGGTTCGAGCAATATGCCAAAACGCTCGTAGACGCTGGTCTGGATGGCACGCGCCAGGGTCATGACCTCGCCACCGGTGCAGGGGTCACTCGGACTGCCCCGATTGATCAAGACCAGGGCCTGTTTTTCGTATACGGCGGCGTGACCTATGGATTTACCCTTCCAACCACAAGCATCGATGAGCCATCCAGCAGCCAATTTGATGCGGCCATCGGGCAAATGGTAAAAGACCACTTTGGGGTCGCGCCCGATGATATCGGCGCATTGTTCAGGCGTGACGGTGGGGTTTTTGAAAAAACTGCCTGCATTGCCGGTCTGGCTGGGATCGGGGAGTTTGGCGCGCCGCACCTCACAGACCCAATCAAATACCTGCCGGGGCGTGATGGGCAGATTCGGTTGCTCGGCCACTTTGCGCTCGAGGTCTTGATAGCCCAATTCGGGACGCCAGCGCTTGGGCAACCTCAAGCGCACGCGCAAAATCAGGGCCCTGCCCCCCAGCCCCATGCCCACGGAAACACCCAAGCGGGTGTCCGGGCCGTGCTTGAAGATCGAATCCCGGTAGGCAAAGGCGCACTGGGCGTAGTTCAGGGTGAATTCGCGGCCGCTGTGCAGATCAATGGCGTCAAGCGAATCGAAGCGGTCTTGCAATTCGACCCCATAAGCGCCAATGTTTTGTACTGGGGCGGCCCCCACGGTCCCTGGGATGAGGGCCATATTCTCCAGGCCCGGCCAACCCTGCTCCAGAGTCCAATGCACAAAATCGTGCCAATTTTCGCCTGCCTCACACTCGATCAGCCAGCATTTGGCGTCCTCGCCAAGCAGGCGTCGGCCCCGGCTCTCGACCTTGAGAACCAAGGCCTTGAGGTCGCCAGTCAAGACGATGTTGCTACCCCCGCCCAGGACGAATTTGGGCCCCTGACCCAAGGGGTCGGTTAAGGCGCGGCGGACGTCGTCGGCGCCTCGCACCCGGACCAGGTGCTGGGCGCGGGCGGCGATGCCAAAGGTGTTGTAAGGTTGGAGGGCTACCTGTGACTCGATGAACATGGGAGAATTGTCGCATTGAGCGACTCACTATGGATGCCATATGCCCTCATTTGATACTGTTTGTGAAGCCAATCTGGTGGAAGTGAAAAATGCGGTCGAAAACGCAGCCAAGGAAATTGGGACTCGTTTTGACTTCAAGGGGACCTCGGCCGGAATCGACCTGAAGGAGCAGGAAATCACCCTGTTTGGCGATGCCGAATTCCAATTGGCTCAGGTCGAGGATATCTTGCGCAACAAGTTGACCAAGCGCAGTGTGGACGTGCGTTTCCTCGACATGGGCGAGGTGCAAAAAATCGGTGGCGACAAGGTCAAGCAAGTGCTCAAGGTGCGCAATGGCATTGAGTCCGAAGCGGCGAAAAAAATTCAGCGCCTCATCAAGGACAGCAAGTTAAAAGTGCAGGCGGCCATCCAGGGCGAGTCCGTGCGGGTCACGGGGGCCAAGCGCGATGATTTGCAAGCGGCGATGGCCTTGATACGCAAGGAGATGGCCGATTTACCCCTGGGTTTTAATAATTTCAGGGACTGAGTTCAGGACGGCGACTGGTCCTTTTTGGATGCGCCGATGCGCGGTTCGGTGCCAGCCAAGAGACGCGAAATATTGGCGCTGTGCCGGTATAAAAGCACCGCCCCCATGAGCGCGATCGAGAGCCCCAGACCCGGCTGTGACGGCCACGCCACGTCGCTTCCAAAAACATAGTAAAAGGGTGCAAAGACGGCGGCGCAGATGGCCCCCAAGGATGAGATGCGGCTGAAATAGACCACGATGAGCCAGGTTGCCAAAGTGGCCAGACCCAAAACGGGCTGGATGCCCAACAACACGCCGGCGGCAGTGGCCACGCCCTTGCCGCCTTGAAAGCGAAAAAACACCGGCCAGACATGGCCCGCAAAGGCCGCCAATGCAACCGGCGCCAGCGCCCCCTCGGGCAAGCCCCAGTCACCGCCCCACTGCACGACCCACCAGACCGGTAACCAGCCTTTGGCGGCGTCGAGCAACAGGGTGAGCACGGCAGCAGCCTTGCTGCCCGAGCGCAGCACATTGGTGGCACCGGGATTGCCACTGCCATAGGTGCGGGGGTCGCTCAGACCCATCAGGCGGCTGACCAGGACAGCAAAAGACAAAGAGCCGATCAGGTAGGCCGCCACAGTGGCCAGTAAGGTTTCAATCATGAGGACATTATCACCGCTGGCGGGCGCGCTCTTGCTCTTGCAGTCGCAGCACCCGACGTTGCACTTTGCCGGTGGTGGTCATCGGCAAGGCGTCGATGAATTCGATTTCCTTGGGGTACTCATAGGGTGCCAGCAGCGAACGCACATGGGCCTGTAAATCGGCAATCAAGGCCTCGCTGGCGGTGTGCCCCGGTGCGAGCACCACATAGGCTTTGACCAGGGCACCCCGCTCGGGGTCGGGTTTCGGGACCACAGCGGCATTGGCCACGGCCGGGTGTTTGACCAGACAATTCTCGATTTCACTGGGACCAATGCGATAGCCGGCCGACTTGAACACATCGTCGGCGCGGCCCTGATACCAGAGGTACCCGTCGGCATCGCGCACCGCCAAATCGCCTGTGCGGCACCAATCGCCGGTGTATTTGTGGGCGGTGGCTTCGGGTTGATGCCAGTAACCCAAAAAGAAAATCGGATCGATTTGCCCGTGCTGGTTGGTGCGGTGCAAGGCGACATCGCCGGGCACGCCATCGGGGACGGGGTGTCCGTTTTCGTCTATGACATCGACCCAATGCCCAGGGTAGCCCTTGCCCATGCTGCCGGGCTTGGCGGGCCAGCCAACGCCGCAGTGGCGGCGGTCGTTCATGGCGCAATTGCCGACGATATAGTTGATTTCGGTTTGACCGAACATTTCATTGACCACCACCCCCAACTGGTCACGGCAATAGGTGAACACAGCATCGCCCACGGCCTCGCCAGCGCTCATGATGGCCTGCAAGTCAATGCGGTAACGTTCGCGCGGACGGGGGTGGGCTTTCATCATGGCCTTGAGCGCGGTCGGAAACAAAAAGGTGTGGCTCACCCGATGTTGCTGCATGAGTTCGAACGCGAGATCGGGACTGAAGCGTCCCGCCCAAGCGACGATGGGGCGGCCAAAGTACAAGGTGGGCAACAAGGCGTCCATCAACCCCCCGGTCCAGGCCCAATCAGCGGGTGACCAAAAAACAGCATCGCTTTCGTGGGGCGTAGGTTGGCTTGGATCGAAACCGAACCAGTTTTGGCTACAAATGAAACCCGTCAGATTGCCGATCAGGGCTTGATGCGGGATCAGGGCCCCCTTGGGTGGCCCCGTGGTGCCACTGGTATAGATGAGGACGGCTGGGTCGGTGGCCAGGGTTTTGTGGGGTGGCCAAGGGCGAGATGGTGTACGCCCTGCCCCCTCGGGCCAGAGCAGATCGCAGGCCGAGGCGGCCGCACCGATGCCCACCAGAGTGGTCAGCGCAGGACATTGCTGACGCACAGCAAGGAGGTTTTCCACCGATTGCTCGTCCACCACGGCAGCCACAGCAGCACTGTCGATCAGTCGATAGGACAGGGCCTCGGGACCAAAAAGAATGGACAAGGGCATGGCCACGGCGCCCATTTGCAATATACCGATGTAAGCGGCAGCGGTCTCAAAACGCTGCGGCAGCACCAAGGCCACGCGGTCGCCGGGCTTGACCCCGCATCGTTTGAGCATATGGCTGACCCGATCAGCGGCTTGCTGCAACTGGGCATAACTGTGGATGCGAGCCGGGCCTTGGTCGACGTGCTCGATGATGGCCACGCGCCCAGCGGCGGCGGTTCCTTGAGCCCATCGCGCCGCGCAAACCTGCGCCATATTGAAATGGCGGGGCACTTTCCAGCCAAATTCGCGCACCATGCGCGGGTAGTGGTCTTCGGGTAAGGATGAGGCCATGGCGAAAGTCCTTATGATGCCAAGAATGTACAACGCCCAAAACCCTGCCCGCAGCGTGTTTGTCCCGATACGGGGGCTGCAATACCATTTACTTGAATGGGGTCAACCTGCCCCCGATCAAACCAGCCTGTTCATGGTTCACGGTTGGATGGATGTGGCCGACTCGTTCCAATTTGTGGTCGATGCCCTGCGCCAGGGACGTCATATTCTGGCCCCCGACTGGCGCGGTTATGGCTTGACCCAAGTCCAAACCGACAACTTCTGGTTCCCAGACTATCTGGCCGATCTGGACGCCTTGCTGGAGCATTTTTCACCGCAAGCCCCAGTCGATTTGCTGGGCCACAGCATGGGCGGCAATGTGGCCATGCTCTATGGTGGAGTCCGTCCCGAGCGAATCAGGCGACTGATCAATCTGGAAGGCTTTGGCATGGCGCCCACCCATGCGGCTCAGGCCCCCAGGCGCTACGCCCAGTGGATGGACGAGTTGCGTCAGTTGCGCCGCGGTGAATTGGGTTTAAAGCCCTACGACAGCGCCGAGGCGGTGGCCGAGCGTCTGCGCAAGAACAACCCGCGCCTGAGTGCCGACAAGGCCGCCTGGCTGGCCCGCCGTTGGGCTCGACCGAACGATCAGGGTCAGTGGGTGATTCAGGGCCACCCGGCGCACAAAATCATCAACGCCAATTTGTATCGGGTCGAGGAGGCGCAGGTCATTTTCAGCCGCATCAGCGCCCCCACCTTATGTGTGGTGGCCAGCGACGACAGCTTGGGGCGCTGGTGGAAGGGCAGCTACACCCTGGAGATGTTCATGGAGCGCATGAAAGTGGTGCCCCAACTCACCCATGGCCGCATCGAGGATGCCGGCCATATGTTGCACCACGACCAACCCGAGGCCCTGGCGGCCCTGATTGAGGGGTTTCTGGGGTGAGCCATGGCCCCAAAAAATGGTCTATAATGCTCGTTTTGCTGGCAAATACCCGACGGCCTGATCAACTTTTGTCGGGGACTTCGCAGTCATGGCGGGCAGATTTGATCGATCTTGCTGCCCACCCGCTGACCGCACACCTTTGAATTGATTGTCAATGACCACCATCCGCGTCAAAGAAAACGAGCCGTTTGAAGTGGCTCTTCGCCGTTTCAAGCGCACCATCGAAAAACTGGGCCTGCTGACCGAGTTGCGCGCCCGCGAGTTCTACGAAAAGCCCACCTCTGAGCGCAAACGCAAAAAAGCGGCAGCCGTCAAGCGCCATTACAAGCGTGTTCGCAGCATGCAGTTGCCCAAGAAGTTGTACTGATCCCCAGCGGTTCAGACCCACAGGCTCGCCCGGGGACTCCCGTGCGGGCCTTTGTTTTATTCCCTTGAAAGGACATCCATGAGCCTGAAAGAGCAAATCACCGAGGACATGAAAACCGCCATGCGCGCCAAGGACAGCGCGCGCTTGGGCACCATCCGATTGTTACAGGCGGCCATGAAGCAAAAAGAAGTCGATGAGCGCGTCACGCTTGACGATGTGGCCATCATTGCCATCGTCGACAAACTGATCAAGCAACGCAAGGACTCGATCAGCGCCTATGAGCAGGCTGGGCGGCAAGACCTGGCAGCGGTGGAAGCGGCCGAGATCGACGTGCTGAAAGTCTATTTACCCGCTCGCCTGTCGGCCGATGAGATTGCCGCCGAGGTGCGCGCCATCGTGGCCGAGGTCGGCGCCAGCGGTCCTGGCGATATGGGCAAGGTGATGGGAGTGGTCAAAACCCGCCTGGCCGGCAAGGCCGATATGGGTCAGGTGAGCGCAGCGGTGAAGGCCGCGTTGGGGTGATGGGTCTAGGGATGTTCCATACCGGCTCAAGAGCCCGCCACTTTCATCCGATTGATCAGCACCGAGCCGACGGTTTTGGCGCCGTAGTTGTAGGCGTCGGCACCCACCGCCTCGATGCCTTTGTACATGTCGCGCAGATTGCCGGCGATGGTGATTTCTTGGACCGGGTAAGCGATCTGGCCGTTTTCGACCCAAAAACCACTCGCCCCGCGCGAATAGTCACCCGTGACGTAATTCACGCCCTGCCCCATGAGTTCGACCACGAACAGGCCTGTGCCCAGTGTTCGCAGCATCTGATCGAGATCGTCGCCGGCATGGGTGCGACTCGAGCTCAGCAGCAAATTGTGCGAACCACCTGCGTTACCGGTGGTGCGTAAACCGAGTTTGCGGGCCGAGTAGGTGCTAAGCACATAACCTTGCACACGACCATCGGTCACGATATCGCGCTTTTGGGGGGTAACGCCCTCTTCGTCAAAGGGCGAGCTGCCTTTTCCCATCGGGACAAAGGGGTCCTCGTGGATGCGAATGTGCTTGGGGAACACCGGCTTACCCAGTGAATCGAGCAAAAAAGTGCTTTTGCGATACAAAGCGCCACCGCTGATGGCCTGGATGAAATGGCCCATCAGGCCAGTGGCCAAGGTCGACTCGAACAAAACTGGACAGGTTCGGGTGCTGATTTTGCGCGAGCCCAAGCGGCTGAGGGCGCGTTCGGCGGCGTAGCGTCCAACCGCTTCAGGGCTGGCCAGATCGCTGGCACGACGCATCGAGCTGTACCAGGCGTCGCGCTGCATATCATCGCCTACCGAAGCGATGGGGGCCACCGAGAGGCTGTGCCGGGAGCTGGCATAACCGCCACGAAAACCACGGCTGTGGGCGCTGAAAAAATGACTTTGTTGGGCCGACACGGCAGCACCCTCGCTGTTGCTGATACGGGGGTCGGTCGCGAGTGCCGCCGCTTCGCAACGCAGGGCCAATTCAGCGGCCCCTTCGCTGTCGATGTCCCAGGGGTGAAACAGCCCCAGGTCTGGGTGGTTGTGGGCAATGTCTTGTTCGTCGGGCAGGCCAGCCGCCGGGTCCTCGGCGGTGAAGCGGGCGATGTCGTAGGCGGCTTGTACCGTGCGCTCGATGGCTTCAGGCGAGAAATCAGAGGTACTGGCACTGCCACGACGCTGGCCCAAATAGACGGTGATGCCCAGCGATTTATCGCGGTTGCGTTCTATATTTTCCAGCTCGCCTTTGCGCACCGAGACGCTCAGACCGCAGCCCTCAGAGGCCTCGGCGCCAGCATCGCTGGCGCCCAAGCGGCGAGCGTGGGCCAGGGCGGCATCGACCATGCCCTCGAATTGGAGTCGGCTGTACTGGAAGCCCGGCAAAGGGCGAAGGGTATCTCGGTCTTGGCTCATATGAGGGGCTATGATACTTGCCGTATGTCCCGTAAACCAAAAAAAGGCTATTTTGTCAAAGGCGTTTTTGTCGCCGAGGGCAGCGAAATGGACCTGGCCTTGAAGGCCGAACTCAAGGGCACGGACAGTGCCAGCAAGACCGACCTCAAACGTGAGAGTGCCGAGCGTCAGGCCTTGGGTGAGTCTTTACTGGACTTGCGCCGAGATCTGCGCGAACGCCTGCTGGCGCAGGGACACCTGAATGACCGATTGCTGGAAGCGGTAGACGAGGCTGGCCGAATCAGCAATTTCGAGGGTCGACGGCGCCAGATGCAATTCGTTGGCAAACTCATGCGACTGTTGGGCGAGGACGATGTGGAGGCCATACGACAAGCGCTTCACGATCAGCACAAGGGCAGCGCGGCCGAGACCGCCTTGCTGCATCAGGCCGAGCAGTGGCGCGATGCCTTGCTGGTTACCGACGAGGCCTTGGCCGATTGGTTGGCAGCATTTCCAGACAGCGACAGCCAGCAGATGCGCGCATTGATGCGCCAGGCGCGCAAAGACAATCCGGCCAATACCAAAACCGAATCGCAAGGGCTGGCCCCGCGCCAGGGGCGGGCTTATCGCGAACTGTTTCAGATCATCAAGCAACACCTTTCGGACCATGAGCAAGCCTGAGACCCCCCTGCCCAGCAGCGACCCACGATGTGATACCGTCAGAGTGGGCATCGTATCGGTCAGCGATCGAGCGAGCAGCGGCGTGTACGAAGACAAGGGCCTACCGTCCTTGCGCGACTGGTTGAGCCGGGCGCTCTACAACCCCATCGAATTTGTGCCGGTACTGATCCCTGATGAGTCAGAGCGCATCAGCCAAGCCTTGATCGATTTGTGCCAGCAAGGTTGTTCGCTGGTATTGACCACGGGAGGCACTGGGCCGGCGTTGCGTGATGTGACCCCCGAGGCGACGCTGGCGGTGGCCGACAAGGTGATGCCAGGATTTGGCGAGCAGATGCGTCAGATCAGCTTGCGTTTTGTGCCCACCGCCATTTTGTCGCGCCAGGTGGCGGTCATCCGAGGCACCAGCCTGATCATCAACCTGCCCGGGCAACCGAAGTCGATTCAAGAAACCCTCGGTGGTCTGAAGGACACCGATGGACGCAACGTGGTCGATGGCATATTCGCTGCAGTACCGTATTGCATAGACCTGATCGGTGGTCCCTATCTTGAAACCCGCGATGAGTTTTGTCAGGCCTTTAGGCCCAAAACTGCGCTGAATTCGCGCCGGGTGTAATCGTTGATCAGACCATTTTATTGAGTTGATCCACCGGCAGATGTTCGCCCTGCGATTCGATGTCGGCACAAACTTCAGGTGCGATTTTTTGTAGTGCGGATCGCAGTTGCTCGATCTGGCGTTCTTGTTGAGCGGCGTGTTCAATGAGTTGATGCAAAGCCTGGCTCAAGGGGTCGTCTTGCTGGGTGATGCCGTAGGCGTTGAATGGGCTGGAAACATCGGCACTGACGCCCTCTTGAGACTCGATGATGCGCGCCGGAATGCCGACAGCGGTGGCGCCGGCTGGCACCGGTTTGGTGACCACGGCGTTGCTGCCGATTTTGGCGCCGTCGCCCACCTCAAACCCACCCAACACCTTGGCACCGGCGCCAACGACAACGTTTTGACCCAGGGTGGGATGGCGCTTGACGCCTTTATATAGCGAAGTACCCCCCAGGGTCACGCCCTGGTAAATGGTGCAACCGTCGCCAATTTGCGCCGTTTCGCCCACCACCACGCCCATGGCATGGTCAAAAAATACCCGCTCGCCGATGACGGCGCCAGGGTGTATTTCGATGCCCGTCAACCAACGGGATACATGAGAGATAAGACGGCCTAACCACTTGAAACCCGAACTCCAACAGGCGTGGGCCATGCGGTGCATCCAGATGGCGTGCAGGCCGGGGTAACAGGCGATCACTTCCCAGTGGGTACGGGCCGCCGGGTCGCGGTCAAGGATGCATTGGATATCGGAGCGCATGCGGGCAAACATGGGTCTAGTCTAGCCCTTTCTTGCCGGCAGCCTGCGACATCTGGCGTGCAACACCACGCAAGATGTGGACTTCTTCCGAGCTGAGTTGGGCGCGGTTGAAGAGTTGTTGCAAGCGCGGCATGAGTTTTTTGGGGGCCTGCGGGTCTAAAAAACCGATGTCGGTCAAGGATTGGGTCCAATGCGAAAGCAAGCCCGACAGCGCTTGCGCGTCGGCCAGATCAGAGTGGGGTCTGGGGTCGCGCACCTCAAAGCCACCCAAAGCCAGTCGCCACTCATAAGCGATGACCTGAATGGCACTGGCCAAATTGAGCGAGCCAAAGTCGGGGTGGGTCGGAATACTCAAGGCGGCATGGCAACGGTACACGTCGTCATTTTTCATGCCAAAGCGCTCGGATCCAAACAAAAACCCCACCCCAGCCATGGGGGGATCACGTCGGGCCAATTCGTCCAGGTGTTCGCGCGGGGCCAGGGTCGGGGGGCCAAAGTCGCGCGGCACCATGGCAGTGGCACACAGATGAGTCAGCCCGTCCAAGGCCTCATCCAGGGTATCGACCAAACGGGCATCTCGTAAAACATCGAGCGCACCGCTGGCACGCTGGATGGTCTCTTCGCGGCGCAAGACATTGGCCCAGCGCGGCCTGACCAGCACCAATTCACCAAAACCCATGACTTTGAGGGCGCGGGCGGCGGCCCCCACATTGCCTGCGTGGCTGGTTTCAATCAGGATAAATCGGGTTTTCATGCAATGGGCGTAAAATGGGGCTATTGTCGCCTGACGCATCGCCGTTGGGCTTAATTGGCTCTTACACCGGATTTCACCCCGGCCACAACCCATGTCCACCTCTTTGCACCCCATGCTCAACATGGCCATTAAGGCCGCACGCGCAGCCGGCGCCATCATCAACCGAGCCGCGCTCGATATCGAAGCCGTTCGGGTGTCGCAAAAGCAAAGCAATGACTTTGTGACCGAGGTGGATCAGGCGTCTGAAGACGCCATCATCAACACCTTGCTGACGGCTTACCCCGACCACGGCATTTTGGCCGAGGAGTCGGGACAAACGCGCGGCAACCCAAATTCGGACCATGTGTGGATCATTGACCCCTTGGACGGCACGACCAATTTCATCCATGGATTTCCGGTTTATTGCGTGAGCATTGCTTTGCAGGTCAAAGGACGCATCGAGCAAGCCGTGATCTATGACCCCACCCGCAATGACTTGTTCACAGCGACCCGGGGTCGTGGGGCTTTCATGAACGAGCGCCGCATGCGGGTGGGCAAGCGAATCCGACTCAAAGAGTGTTTGGTGGCCACCGGCTTTCCATTTCGGCCCGGTGACGACATTGAAAAATATCTGTCCCTGATGGGCGAGATGATGCGTGGCACTGCTGCTCTGCGCCGACCCGGTGCGGCGGCCCTGGACCTGGCCTACGTGGCAGCTGGATTCACCGACGGTTTCTTTGAAATGGGCTTATCGCCCTGGGATGTGGCGGCCGGTTCTTTACTGGTCACTGAGGCGGGCGGCCTGGTGGGCAACTTCAGTGGGGATGCCGACTTTTTGAACCAGCGCGAGTGCCTGGCGGGCAACCCGCGCATTTACGGACAAATGGTGCAGGTGTTGGGTAAATACAGCAAGTTCGCTGGTGTGGACGACAAAAGGTCGGTCGCAGCGCAGGCCGAACAAGCCCAGCCCAACGGGGGCATCGGTCAAGACTAGGCGCTACGATATCGCAATATGTCCGCCCCTGTCCCCACCCTGTGCGCTGAAGACTTTGCCCAAATCGGCCATACGCCCATGATGGCGCAGTATCTGGCTATCAAGGCGCAACACCCCGACACCTTGGTGTTTTATCGGATGGGCGATTTTTATGAGCTGTTTTATGACGACGCCGAAAAAGCCGTCCGACTGCTCGACATCACGCTGACACAGCGCGGTCAGTCGGCAGGCAAACCGGTGGTCATGGCCGGCGTGCCGTTTCATTCAGTCGAGACCTATCTGGCCCGTTTGATCAAGGCGGGTGAATCGGTCGCTATTTGCGAGCAAGTGGGCGAGGTCGGGGCGACCAAAGGCCCGGTGGAGCGGCAGGTGGTGCGGGTGGTAACCCCCGGCACCTTGACCGACTTTGAATTGCTTGCCGACAAAACCGAATCGTTTCTGCTGGCGATCTATTTGGGGCCGCGCGCAGCGCGCGAGCAGGGATGTGGTCTGGCCTGGCTGAGTTTGACGCAGGGCGTGGTGCGACTGGCCCAGTGCGCCAGCGATGAGTTGGCTGGCTGGGTGGCTCGCATTGCGCCCAGTGAAGTGATCTGTAGTCAAGAGGTGACGCGTGAGCAGATCGCCAGTTGGCGTCTGAGCTGCGCCCATGCACAGCGGCCCGACTGGCAGTTTGACGCCGCCTTGGGACAGCGCAAATTGCTCGATCAGTTGCAAGCCCAGAGCTTGCAAGCCTGGCAAGCCGACGGCCTGCCCCAGGCCCATGCGGCCGCTGGGGCTTTGTTGACTTATGCCGAGCACACGCAGGGGCGAGCGCTGGCGCATGTACGCCATTTGCAAGTCGAGCGCGACGATCGCCTGATTGAATTACCGGCCAGCACCCGACGCAATCTGGAATTAACGCAAACGCTGCGCGGCGAAGACAGCCCAACCCTGTTTTCATTGCTCGATACCTGCATGACCGGCATGGGCAGTCGTCAATTGAAACAATGGGTGCTAGAACCGCCTCGCGATCGCACACTGGCCGAGCAAAGACAGCAACTGATTTTGGCCTTGCAGGGACTTGGCCAAGCCCGTGGCACCGGCCCTTGGAAGGCCTTGCGCGACGCCCTCAAGGGCATGAGTGATGTGCAACGAATCAGCGCCCGCACGGCATTGAGACAGGTGCGGCCGCGTGAATTGGTGGCCCTAGGCACGGCGATGCTCCGCTGTGAGCGCTTGCGCCCGCTGATGACGGGCGATGCCGCCCTAGAGGACTTTGCCCAGAACTTGCAGACGCCTGCGGGTTTGGCCGAATTGCTGCATAGCGCCTTGCTGAGCGAGCCAGCGGCGCTGGTGCGTGACGGCGGCGTGATCAATGACGGATTTGATGCCGAACTCGATGAGCTGCGCGCCATACAAAACAATTGCGACGGATTTCTGCTCTCACTCGAAGCCCGCGAGCGCGAACGCACCGGGATCGCCAATCTGCGGGTGCAGTACAACAAGGTGCATGGTTTTTATATTGAAGTCACCCAAGGGCAGATAGACAAAGTTCCCGACGACTACAAACGCCGACAGACCTTGAAGAACGCCGAGCGCTTTATCACCCCCGAACTCAAGGCCTTTGAAGACAAGGCCTTGTCGGCCCAGGAACGTGCCTTGGCGCGAGAGAAATGGCTTTACGAGCAATTGCTCGATGCCATGCAAGTGCACGTCCCTGCGCTGGTGCGTTTGGCACAGACTTTGGCCGAACTCGATGCGCTGCTGGCCTTGGCCGAGCGGGGATTGACGCTGAAGTGGTGCATGCCAGAGTTCAGTCGCACTCCTGGGATTTCGATTCGTCAAGGACGGCATCCCGTGGTCGAGGCCCGATTGGCTCAAGCATCCAGCGGGGCGTTTATCGCCAATGACACCGAATTGGGGCCGCAATCCCGCATGCAGATCATCACTGGCCCCAATATGGGCGGCAAGAGCACATACATGCGTCAGGTGGCACTGATTGTGCTGTTGGCCAGCATCGGCAGCCCAGTGCCCGCCAGTGCCTGCACCTTGGGGCCCATCGATGCCATACACACCCGAATCGGAGCAGCGGATGACTTGGCAAATGCACAGTCGACCTTCATGCTCGAGATGACCGAGGCGGCACAAATTTTGCGCACCGCCAGCGCGCAAAGCCTGGTGCTGATGGACGAGATCGGGCGTGGCACCTCGACGTTTGACGGGCTGGCGTTGGCCTCGGGCATCGCCGCCCATTTGCACGATAAGTCGCAGTCATTCACCCTGTTTGCCACCCACTATTTTGAGTTGACCGAGTTTCCGGCCAACCATCGCGCAGCGGTAAATGTGCACGTGAGCGCTGCCGAAAGTGGCAATGACATCGTTTTTTTGCACGAAATACAAAGTGGCCCCGCCAGCCGCAGCCATGGGATTCAGGTGGCCCGCTTGGCGGGTGTTCCCAACGGGGTGTTGCAGCATGCCCGGCACGCGCTACAAGCCCTGGAGCAACAGTCGCAGAGCCAAAGGTCACAAGTGGATTTGTTCACCCCCCCACCTGAGCCCTTGGATGTGGGGCCCACACCGCTGGAATCTAAATTGGCACAATTGGACCCCGATACCCTGTCACCCCGCGAGGCACTGGATGCCTTGTACCAACTGAAAAAACTGACATGACATATTGCGTAGGCATCAAACTCAAAGCCGGCCTGGTTTTTTTGTCCGACTCGCGCACCAATGCCGGCCTGGATCAGATCAGCACCTTTAGAAAAACCATTGTTTATGAAAAACCAGGCGAACGGTTTATGGTTTTGCTATCGGCAGGCAATCTCAGCATCTCACAATCGGTGCGCGAGATTTTGCAAGTGGAGAAAATGCAGGAGCACCCAGACGAAGCAGCGATGACGATTTGGAACGCGCCGAGTATGTTTGACGCCGCGCGCATCTTGGGACAAGCGGTCCGGCATGTGTATGAACGCGATGGTGCATCGCTGAAGGCGGCCGGTTTTGATTTCAATGTGTCGCTGATTTTCGGTGGGCAAATCAAAGGCGAGGCCATGCGACTGTTTCAGGTCTATTCGGCCGGCAATTTCATCGAGGCGACGGCCGAAACACCTTACTTCCAAATTGGTGAATCGAAATATGGCAAGCCCGTACTCGATCGGGTACTGACCCCAGATACGCCTTTGAATGAAGCCGCCAAATGCGCACTGGTCTCGATGGACTCCACCTTGAAATCCAATCTATCGGTGGGTTTACCCCTGGATATGGTGGTCTACCAAGCCGATCATTACCGCAGCGATCAGGTGCTGTGCATCGACGACAACAATGCATACTTCCATATGTTGCGCACCTCTTGGGGCGAGAAACTGCGCCAGGCCTTTGATGATCTGGCTGACCCTATGTGGAACAACGAACCCACTGAAGTGCCGTTGATTACCCCCAAAGCCAAGTCCATGGCCTTGAAAAAAATCCAGACACCTGAAGACAAATTAATTTAAGGAAGCTCAATTCCAATCGACCCAGCCCTGCTGCGCGCTGACCCCGATCAGAATACCGAAAGCGATGCGATACCAGGCAAAAGGCACAAAGCTATGGGTTGAAATGTAGCGCAGCAGCCAGCGCACACACCACCAGGCACTGAGAAAAGAAAAGACCAGCCCCACCAGGAAGGTTGGCAGGTCACCCCAGGCCAAGATCTCGCGCTGCCGGTATAAGCTATAGGCGCCGGCCCCGATCAGGGTGGGTATGGCCAGGTAAAAAGAGAAATCAGTGGCGGCCTTTCGGCTGAGGCCCAGCAACATGCCACCGATGATGGTCGCGCCGCTGCGACTGGTGCCAGGGATCATGGCCAGGCATTGCACCAATCCCACTTTCAGGGCATCGCGAGGGGACATATTTTCGACATGGTGGATGCGAATTCGGTCATCGGTGTGTTCGTGGATATTGCGCGGACGGTGTCGGGCCTCAGCCCACAAAATGATCAGCCCACCCACCACGAACGCGGTGGCCACCACGGAAGGGGTGAACAGATGCGACTGTATGGTTTTGCCCAACATCAATCCCAGCACCACCGCTGGTAAAAAGGCGATCAACACGTTCAAAGCAAATCGGCGCGCTTCGCGTTGTGTGGGCAAAGCCAACACGGTGTCAAAGATTTTTTGCCAGTAAACCCATATCACGGCCAAGATGGCACCCGTCTGAATGGCGATGTCAAAGACTTTGGCTTTCTCGTCGTGAAAGTCCAATAAACTGCCCGCCAAAATGAGGTGTCCAGTGGAAGAAATGGGCAAAAATTCGGTGAGACCTTCCACCACCCCCATGACCGCCGCTTTAAATAGCAATAAAAAGTCCACACTTCCTCCCTGACTCTGCCTGCATTATCTCCTGCTGGTGTGGCATTTATACCCATTTGCATCAGTGGGGCTGCGATGATGTGAACATTTGGGTCATACTGCTTTGATGCATGCTTCGACTGTCCGCGCTGCCCATTGGGGCGCTCTTGCCATCACCCTGATCTGGTTACTCGTCGCCAGTTTGATTTACGGGGGCTGGGTTTGGTACGAATCGCTGGAGCGCGCCAGTCTGGTGCCCTACCAGGGGCAAGGCGGCGAGTTGGTGGTGCCGCGCGATGCCGACGGTCATTTTTATGTCATGGGGGAAGTCAATCATGCCCCGGTTAAGTTCATTGTGGATACTGGAGCGACGGCGGTGACCATCAATGACACGCAAGCGCAGCAGGCCAAATTACCCAGTGGTCGCAGTGTCACCATTCACACCGCGAATGGCGCGGTGCAAGGCGAGCTGATTCATGGAGTCCCCGTGCGTGCGGGACATTTGGTGTCGAACGACACGCTGGTGGCCCGCGGCATGGTCGGATTACCTCCCGATCAAGGCTTGTTGGGACAGAGTTTTTTGATGCAGTTTGACATCGAGTTGCGTGAACACGCCATGGTGTTGCGTCCCAGACGCTAACGGCGTGTGGCGCCCGCTTAAAATGGGCGCATGAGATCAGACACGACATCGCCACCAACCCCGGATGCCAAGGCATCGCATTTTTTGCGTCAGATCATCGAACAAGACCTGGCACAAGGCACTTACGCCCAAAGGCGTTGGGCGGGTTCTCCGGGCGACGCAGCGCATCACGCCCAAGCCCCGGCTGATCCAGCCAAAATTCGCACCCGTTTCCCGCCCGAGCCGAACGGTTATTTGCACGTGGGTCACGCCAAAAGCATTTGCCTGAACTTTGGGCTGGCGCGCGACTATGGCGGGGTTTGCCATTTGCGCTTTGACGACACCAACCCAGAAAAAGAAGACACCGAATTTGTCAACAGCATCGTTGACGCGGTGCGCTGGTTGGGATTTGACTGGACGCAACTGGGTCAAGCGCCCGGAAGTGCTGCGCCGTATCAGGCCAGCGACTATTTTGATTTCATGTATCGAGCAGCCCTGGCCCTGATCGAAACCGGTCACGCCTATGTCGATGAACAGACGGCAGAGGAAATGCGCTTGCATCGTGGAGACTTCACCCACCCTGGCAAGGAAAGTCCGTTTCGATCTCGCTCGGTGAGTGAAAACCTGGCTCGGTTTCTAGAAATGCGCGAAGGCAAACACGCCGATGGTGCGATGGTGTTACGGGCCAAGATTGATATGGCCAGCCCGAACATTAATATGCGCGACCCGGTGATTTATCGAATTCGACATGCCGAGCATCACCACACTGGCAATCGCTGGTGCATCTACCCCATGTACACCTACGCGCACCCCATCGAGGATGCGCTCGAGCAAATCACCCACAGCATCTGCACGCTGGAGTTTGAAGACCAGCGTCCGTTTTACGATTGGCTGCTGCAGCGTCTGATCGAAATCGGCTTGCTCACTGCGCCAGCGCCCAGGCAGTATGAATTCGCCCGCTTGAATCTGACTTATGTGGTCACGTCCAAGCGCAAATTGGCCCAATTGGTGCAAGAGGGCCGAGTCCAGGGCTGGGATGATCCGCGTATGCCGACCATCGTGGGTCTGCGCCGCCGGGGTTACACACCCCAGAGTCTGCACTTGTTCACCGATCGCATTGGTGTCTCGAAGGCCGACAGCTGGATCGATTACAGCGTACTCGAAGGTTGTCTGCGCGAAGACCTGGAGCACAAGGCCGCACGGGGCATGGCCGTGCTGGACCCAGTGAAGCTGGTGTTGCTCAACTGGGCCGAGGTATTTGGCAGCGCCCATTACACCGAAGATTGCACTCAACCCACTTTACCAGCCAGCGCATTGGCACAAGGTCAGGTCGCCCTGCCCGATCGGGTCTTCAAAATCGGCGCTGAGGTTTGGATCGAGCGTGAAGATTTCGAAGAGACACCGCCCAAGGGCTACAAACGCCTGTTCCCCGGCAATGTGGTTCGCCTCAAGGGGGGCTATGTGATCGAATGCACGGGCTGCACCCGAGATGCATCGGGTCAGGTCGTACAAGTTCAGGCCAAGGTGATTGCTGGCACCAAAAGCGGCACACCTGGCGCTGACAGCGTGAAAGCCAAGGCAGCCATCACTTGGGTTGGGGTCAGCGATGGGGTGCAGGCCGAAATACGCTTGTATGAGCGTTTGTTCGCCGACGCCCATCCGGATGCGGGGGGTAAAGATTTTTTACAGGCCCTGAACCCGAACAGCCTGCAGGTGGTTCAAGGCTATGTGGAACCCAGCCTGGCCCAGGCCAAGCCGGATCAGAAATTTCAATTCGAACGCCATGGCTACTTTGTCGCCGACCGTATGGACCATGCACCCGGTCGCCCAGTGTTCAATCGCGCCGTTGGCCTGAAAGACAGTTGGGGTCAATAAAGGGGCCGATCAGTCGAGAGCGACCCAGACCCGGCCTTGCTCGATGCGCACAGGCCAAACTCGCACTGGTTCGCAAGCGGGACCAAAGGTCGCCTCGCCAGTTTCCAGGCTGAAGCGCCCCTGGTGCAATGGGCATTCGACCTCCTGCCCCTGAACCCAGCCTTCGCACAATCGGGCGGGACCGTGGGTGCAGGCGTTGTCGATGGCGTACACCTGACCTGCGACGCTAAAGAGAGCCAATTCTTGGCCGTTGACAGTGACAGCGATGCCGGCGTCTTCAAACAAATCGGCCTGTGCAGCCACGTCATGCCAGTTGCTCATGATCGATCAAATCGGATAGATGAGTGAATTGGGAATCATCTCAGAATCGTACACACACAGTCGACTGGCGAAGCGCCAACCCGAAGAGGTGCGCACCAACTCGTCAATGTAACGCCCCACATTGAATACCGTGCTCAGTTGGTCGTATTTGGTGCGAAAGACAGCGTAATTGGCCTCGGAGTGAATCCGATCGCCAGCAACCCGTCGGATGAGGGGTGCTGAGACCACATGCCGCTGGTAATAGGGATCGTGGTAGAGAGTTTCCTGAATGCCGTACACCCGATCGAGCAACATGCCCTTGCTGGTCAAGGCAAGCGTGGCCAAGGGAAAGCCGCGTTCAAAGTTTTCGCGCGGCTGGACCTTGTAACTGCACTCGTCGATGAAGAAATCGGGCCAGCGATTGAAGTCGCCAGCGTCGAGCACGGCGGCGTAATCCACATAGATTTGCTGGATGGCGAGCCAATCGGCGAAGTCGAGCGACATCAGCCCTCCATCACCCGGCGCCAATAAGCGTACATGCCCCGGATCAAAGTCTCGGTGACCATGTGATCTGCATCGGCGACATCCCGGCCCCCCAGTTCGGCCAAGGTGCGGTGGCTGGGGAAGCTTTCAAAAGCCTGTTGCGAGAACTCGATGACCTCGCCGTCGTCAGCGCTGACGAAACCGGCCGGGCCAAACAAATTGGCTTGACGCAATCGGCGTTGGTGCATGACCTCGTCGTCGTCGGCAAAACCAAAATGTGTCCAGACAAAATCGAAGGCCCCATGACCGTCAGGCTGGATATGGCGGGTCGAGACGCTGTTGACTTGCTGCTGGAATATGACGCTGGGAAAGAGTGTGGTCATGACGGCGGTAGGCCCGCCCCACCATGTCTCGGGAACGATGTCTAGAAAGCTGGGATCGTGGAGTTGCATGCCCGCCTTGAAGCTACTGACCTGGGTCACCTGCGCAGAGGAAGTGTTGGCCGGCTCGGCACTGCCCCGGGTAGAAATCATGGCAGCATGGCGATGATGTGCGTCCATGCACAGTTGCGCCTTGTTATCAGCCCGCCATAGGCCAAAGGTGACGAACCAGGTGTGCAAGAGGCCCGGATGGTAGGGGTCCTTGATGTTTTCTTGCATCAATTTCCAGTTGCCTGGGATGCGTTGTCGGTTGTAGCCCAGAATTTTCAATTCGCGACCGTCAAACAGTCGGTCGAAATAACGCAAGATGGTGGGGCCCATGAAGTCTTCGAGCGACTCCACATGGGGGTCAAAGGAGGCAAAGACCACACCGCCCCGAGTGGCCACCTGGAGTCGACGCAGGCCATGGTCTTGGGGGTCAAAATCGACCGGCATACCGCCCTGAACCTTGCCCTCGGCGCGCACACCACGACGAAACGGAACGCCTTGCAGTTGCCCATCGAGAGCGTAACTCCATTGATGGTAGGGACAAACGAATTCGCTGACATTTCCATGGCGTTCCCGACAAAAAGCCATACCCCGGTGGGCGCAGATGTTTTCCACGACATGGATGGCACCGTCTTTGGCACGCACCATGATGACCGAGCGTTCGCCAATTTTGGTTCGCTTGAAGTCACCCGGATTCGGGACCTCGGCTTGCAGGCCGACATAACACCAGTGGCCTTGATAGAAAAAACGATCCAGTTCTTTTTGGTGCAAGCCCTCGCCGGTGTAGACCGAAAACGGGATGCGATGTGTCAGTTCGCTGTCCCACTGCGGCAAAGGGGTGTCGCTGGAGTTCATGGACGCTCCCAGACCTGGGTGCGCCAGAATGGGCCCAAATAGCCGCGAACTTGCAATTTTTTACCCCCTTCGATGGGAGTCAGGCGCAGGCGATAGAGCTTGCCCTCTTCTGGGTCAAGAATTTGACCGCCCTCGTAATACTCGGCACCGTCGGCTTTTTTCATGCCACGGATGATCTCCAGCCCAATGATGGGCATGCCACGTCGGTCATCGCTGCATTTATCGCAATTTTCCAAATTGGCCGTTTGTTCGCCCAGTCGCTGGGTGATGCGTCCCACATAGATCCCGTCGCGCTCGGCAATGGTGACTATGCTGCGCGCTTGACCGGTTTTATCGTCGATGGTTTTCCAGGCTCCCGCCAAAGGGTGCTGGGCCTGCAATTGCGCCTGCGCCGCCAATACTGCGCAAACCCAAAGGCCTGCCGCCATAGCACGCTGGAGGCCATTCACTGCAAAGGGCCTTTCAGGGCTTCGGGGATGGGCAGCGGCATGACCGGTATACCTTCTTCGATGAGTTCGCGCGATTCTTGCAGGCTCACTTGCCCCCGAATCTGCCGCTGTTCGCTCTCGCCGTAGTGGATCTTGCGGGCTTCTTCGGCAAATTGTTCACCCACGTCGACGGTGTGTTCCATGACATGGCGCACCATCTTGAGCCAGGCGGCCTGCATCTCGGTCGCCGCCATATTAGTGGCGTTGCTTTGGGCTGGTACCGCACTGGGCTCGGGTTCGCGGGCGCCCGAAAGGTTCAGGCGTGGGGCGCTGAGACGTTTGCTGACGTTCAGGCTGGCGCAGACCGGGCATTGGACCAGTTGGCGCGCGAGTTGAGATTGAAAATCTTCTTCGCTGCCAAACCAACCCTCAAACTCGTGCTGGTGCTCGCAGTGCAGATCGAGAACTTTCATGGTCATATTATCGGTCAAATGCCGTGCCCTGCATTTAACCCCGAGAGGCCATTTTTCAAGGGATGAGATATCTCACCCCCCTTTTTGCGCCAGTTGGAGGGTTAGGAGCCCAGCGAATGAACGATGGCCGCGGCGCACAGATTCATCAGGCCGCCAGGCAGTAGGCCCAGCACCAGGACCAAGGCCCCGTTCAGGGTCAGGACAAAGCGCACATCCTTGCCCGCGGTGACAGTGGTGGCCGTGATCGGTTGGTCGAAATACATGACCTTGATCACGCGCAGGTAATAAAAGGCTCCGATGAGCGACATCAGGACGGCAAATACGGCCAGCGCCAGACTGCCGGTTTGCCCCGATACGATCAGGGCTTGCAAGACCGAGAGCTTGGCATAGAAACCCACCATGGGGGGAACGCCGGCGAGAGAGAACAGAGCGATCGCCATCACGGCCGCATACAGGGGGCTGCGCTGGTTCAAGCCAGAGAGGTCGCTGATCTCCTCGCTCTCGAAACCCTCGCGGGCGAGCAGCAAAATAACGCCAAAGGTGGCCAAGGTGGTCAACACATAAGACACCATATAGAACATGGCCGAGCTGTAGGCGTTGGCGGCCGGGGCGCTGTCTCCTTGAACCACCCCGGACATCAGGCCGATCAAGACAAAACCCATTTGGGCAATGGTTGAAAAAGCCAGCATGCGCTTGAGGTTGGTCTGGGCGATGGCCGCCAGGTTACCCACCAGCAATGAGGCCACGGCCAGCACCGCCAGCATTTGTTGCCAGTCGTTGGCCAAAGGCATCATACCGTCGACCAGCAGACGCATCACCAAAGCAAATGCGGCCAATTTGGGGGCGCCGCCTATCATCAGGGTGACAGCGGTGGGCGCGCCCTGATAAACGTCAGGCACCCAGGTATGAAACGGCACCACGCCCAGTTTGAAGGCCAAACCGCAGACCACGAACACCACGCCGAGCACCAGCACCTGGTGTTTGATTTGACCGCTGGCGATGATGGCAAATACCTCGGACACATCGAGCGTACCAGTGGCACCGTAGAGCATGGACAGTCCGTAGAGCAAAAAGCCACTGGCCAATGCACCCAAGACAAAGTACTTCATGGCGGCTTCAGTGGACACGGCATGGTCGCGGCGCAAAGCCACCAGGGCATAACCCGACAGGGTGAGCAACTCCAAGCCCAGGTACATGACCAGGAAGTTGTTGCCAGAGATCATCACAAACATGCCCAACAGCGCAAGCAGACTGAGCGAGTACAGTTCGCCGCCACGCAGCATGTCGCGATCAGCCGCATAGGGTCGGCCATAGATCAGGGTGACGGCAACGGCCAGGGCGGCAAAGCACTTGAGCCAGTTGCCCATGGGGTCAGAGACCACCATATTGCCAAAACCATAGGCCGTGCCTTCGGTCATGGCGTACTGGGCTTGCACATAGGCCAGGACCAGCAGGGTGAGCAGAGTCAGGCCGTGGGTCAGATTGCGTCCTCGGGTGCGCACACCCAAATCGACCAGCGCGATCACGCAGGTCGAGATCAGGAGGAAAAGTTCAGGGGCGCAGACGACCCAACTTGCGATGTCCATGGTTCTCTTCCTCTCAGTTGGGTAGCTTGGACTGGGCCACGTGGCTCAGCAACTGGGTGACCGATGCGTCCATGACGTCGGTGAAGGGTTTGGGATAGACACCCATGACGATCACAGCAAGGGCCAGCAAAGCCAGCATCAGGTATTCACGGGCGTTGATGTCACTGAGTTCGCGCACATCGTCGTTGACCACCGGACCCAGGTAGACCCGTTTGACCATCCATAGGGTGTAAGCCGCCCCGAAAATGAGCGCCGATGCGGCCGCCATGCCGATCCAGAAATTGACTTCAACGGCGGCCAGAATCACCATCCACTCGCCGACAAAACCCGCCGTACCGGGCAAACCGCAGTTCGCCATGGCAAAGAGCAAGGCAAATGCGGCAAATTTAGGCATGGTGTTGACCACCCCGCCATAACTGGCGATTTCGCGCGAATGCACTCGGTCATAGAGCACGCCAATGCACAAGAACATGGCGCCCGAAACAAAACCGTGGGCAATCATTTGAACCAGGCCACCAGCGACACCGAGTTCATTGAACAAGAAAAAGCCCAAGGTGACGAAACCCATGTGCGCGACCGAAGAATAGGCCACCAGTTTTTTCATGTCTTGCTGCACCATGGCCACCAGACCGACATAGATGACTGCAACCAATGACAGACCGATGATCAGGCCCGCCCATTCGTGGGAAGCGTCTGGCGCAATGGGCATGGAAAAACGCAAGAAGCCGTAAGCACCCAATTTAAGCATGATGGCTGCCAGCACCGCAGAGCCCCCCGTCGGGGCCTCGACGTGCACGTCGGGCAGCCAGGTGTGGACTGGCCACATGGGGACTTTAACGGCGAAAGCCGCAAAAAAGGCAAAGAACAACAGGGTTTGAACCGTGCCGGGCAGAGGCAATTGGTGCCACTCGAACAAATCAAAACTACCGCCCGAGACAAAGTAGAGGTAGATCAAGGCCACCAGCATCAACAGGGAGCCCAGCAAGGTATAGAGGAAGAACTTGAAGGCGGCGTAGATTTTCCTCGGTCCGCCCCAAATACCGATGATCAGGTACATGGGGATCAGCGTGGCCTCAAAAAAGACATAAAACAGCATCGCGTCGACGGCGCAAAAAACACCGATCATGAGGCCAGACAGAATCAGGAATGCGCCCATGTATTGGTTGACACGCTCGGTAATGGCCTCCCAAGCGGCGATCACAACAACCAGGGTCATGAAAGCCGTCAACAACACGAACCAAAGCGAGATACCGTCCACGCCCAAGTGGTAATTGACATTAAAGCGCTCAATCCATACAAGCTTTTCGACAAATTGCAGATCGGCAGTGCCGAGTTCAAAACCGCCATACAGCGGCAGGGTCACCAGCAAGCTGATCAGACTGCCCAACAAGGCAAACCAGCGCACGGATTTGGCCTGGTCATCGCGCCCCAAGGCCAATAGCAAGACACCAAAGGCGATTGGTGTCCAAATGGCAAGGCTTAACAATCCCATGTTTGTTCTCTCTGTATCAGGGGTTGAGCCAAACGAACCAGGTCATCAGCATGAAGACACCCAGAATCATCAGCAAGGCATAGTGGTAGAGGTAGCCCGATTGGAGCTGACGAGCCACGCCAGAAACCCAAGCGACCAAACGCCATGAACCGTTGACCACGGCGCCGTCAATCACCGATTGATCACCGCCCTTCCACAAACCCAAACCAAGGCCACGGGCCAGGCGGGCCAAGATGTTTTCATTGACCCAGTCCATGTAGTACTTGTTTTCCAGCACGACCACCAGCGGACGCAGGGCCCGCCCAATTGCGGCAGGAACAGCTGGATGGATCAGGTACATATAGCCCGAGATGAGCACCCCGGCCAAGGCCAACCAGAACGGTGCGGTCGAAAAAGCGTGCATCGCCATGGCGACCGGTCCGTGGAACAGTTCGGCAAGTTCATGCATGACATGGTGCCGCTCAGCGTCGACGACGATGGCGTCTTTGAAGAACTCACCGAACAACATGGGCTCGATGGTGTAAAAACCGATCACCACCGAGGGGATCGCCAACAACACCAGAGGCAAGGTGACGACCCAGGGGGACTCATGCGGCTGGCTGTGGCCGTGGCCATCATGGTGCGCATCGTGATGATCATCGTGGTGTGCATCGGGATTTTGGTCGTAACGTTCCTTGCCGTGAAAAACCAGGAAGTACATGCGGAAGGAATAAAAAGCGGTGATGAAGACGCCAGCCAAAACCGCGAAATGGGCGAAGCCCGCCGCAGGTAAATGACTCTCAGCGACCGCTTCGATGATGCTGTCTTTGGAATAAAAGCCCGAAAAGAACGGGGTACCGATCAAAGCCAATGAGCCCAACAGGGAAGTCAACCAGGTGATGGGCATGTATTTGCGCACACCGCCCATGTAGCGAATATCTTGGTTATGGTGCATGCCTATGATGACCGAGCCAGCGCCCAAGAACAACAAAGCTTTGAAAAAGGCGTGGGTCATGAGATGAAACACCGCCACCGAATAGGCCGAAGCCCCCAAGGCCACGGTCATATAGCCCAATTGCGACAAGGTGGAGTAAGCCACCACACGCTTGATATCGTTTTGTATGATGCCCAAAAAACCCATGAACAAAGCAGTAACGGCACCCACCACCAAAACCACGTTCAGGGCCGTGTCGGACAACTCATACAAGGGCGACATGCGAGCCACCATGAAGATCCCAGCGGTCACCATGGTCGCAGCATGGATCAGGGCCGAGGTGGGGGTCGGGCCTTCCATCGAATCGGGCAACCAGACGTGCAAGGGGAACTGGGCACTTTTGCCCATGGCACCGACAAACAGGCACAGGCAGATCACGGTGACGAGCATCCAGTCGTTGCCAGGGAAAGAAATTTGGGCCAAATCAGCGGTTTTGGAAAAAAGTTCGGTGTAGTTCAGGGTGCCCGCATAAGCGGCGATCAGTCCGATACCCAAAATGAAGCCGAAGTCACCCACCCGGTTGACCAAAAAGGCCTTCATATTGGCGAACACCGCGCTGGGTTTATTGAACCAAAAACCGATCAGCAAATACGAGACCAAACCGACCGCCTCCCAACCGAAGAAGAGTTGCAGCAGGTTATTGCTCATGACCAGCATGAGCATAGAAAAAGTGAACAAGGAGATGTAGGCAAAAAATCGGTTGTAGCCTTCGTCCTCTTGCATATAACCAATGGTGTAGATGTGCACCATCAGCGAGACGAAGGTAACGACGCACATCATCATGGCCGTGAGACCGTCGATCATGAAGCCAATTTCCATTTTGAGGCCACCCACCACCATCCAGGTGTAGAGGGTTTCGTTGAAACGGGCACCTTCGAAGGCGACACTGTACAAGGTCAAGGCCGAAATCACAAAGGCGACCAACACGCCCAGAATGGTCAGGCTATGACACAGGGCACGCCCCAGACGTTGACCGCCCAGGTGTGTGCCAAAAACGCCAGCCAGTGCCGACCCCACCAGGGGGGCCAAGGGCACGGCCAGCAAATTGGAAGCTTGGAGTGTTTGACTCATGTCGCCTGTCGCCTTTAACCCTTGAGTGAATTGAGTTCATCCACGTTGATGCTGGAGCGGTTGCGAAACAGCAGCACCAAGATGGCCAGACCGATGGCCGATTCGGCCGCCGCCACAGTCAGGATGAAAAACACAAACACCTGACCTGCCATATCGCCCAAGTAGTGCGAGAAGGCCACAAAGTTAAGATTCACGGCCAGCAACATCAATTCGATAGCCATGAGCAAAACGATCAGGTTTTTACGGTTCAGAAAAATACCCGTGACCGAGAGAGCGAACAAAATGGCGCCCAATGTCAAGTAGTGACCCAGGGTGACGCTCATGACTGCTCTCCTTGCGAAGGTGGGGCGGGTGGGGTCGGACGAACTGGGTCCATCTTGACCAACTCGACGCGATCACGCGCGCGGACACGCACCTGCTGGGCGGGGTTTTGGTATTTGCTGTCCTTGCGCTGCCGCAACGTCAAGGCAATGGCAGCGATCATGGCCACCAGCAAAATGACGGCTGCCACTTCGACTGGATAGAGGTACTCGGTGTAGAGCAGCTGCCCCAGTTCCTGGGTGTTGGGCAGTTGGCTGCCCGGGGGCGGCGCTTCAGCGACGCGAAAGCCGCCCATGAGAACGGCGGCCAGCTCCAGTGCGACCACGGCCCCCAGGGTCGCGGCCAACGGGAAATGCCGCCAAAATCCTTGGCGCAGGGTATCGAGGTTGATGTCGAGCATCATGACCACGAACAAAAAAAGCACCATGACAGCACCGACATAGACCAGCACCAGGGTAATGGACAAAAACTCGGCTTTGAGCAGCATCCAGATGCCCGAAGCCTGGAAGAAAGACAAAACCAGGTAGAGCGCAGCATGTACCGGATTGCGAGCGGTGATCACGCGAAAGGCCGCAAACAGCAGCACCGCCGAGAACACATAGAAGAATGCGGATTGAATGTCCATGTCAGGTCTCAGCGGTATTTGGCGTCGGCGGCCTTGTTGGCAGCGATTTGCGGCTCGTAGCGGTCGCCAACAGCCAGCAGCATTTCCTTGGTGAAATACAGGTCGCCGCGCTTTTCGCCGTGGTATTCAAAGATGTGGGTCTCGACGATGGAATCGACGGGGCAGCTTTCTTCGCAAAAACCGCAAAAGATGCATTTGGTCAGGTCGATGTCGTAACGGGTGGTGCGGCGGGTGCCGTCGTCACGCACGTCTGATTCGATGGTAATGGCCATGGCCGGGCAAACGGCTTCGCAAAGTTTGCAAGCGATGCAGCGCTCTTCGCCGTTGTCGTAGCGACGCAGGGCATGCAGGCCACGAAAGCGTGGGCTGGCTGGGGTCTTCTCTTCAGGGAACTGAATGGTGATCTTGCGCGAGAACATGTACTTGCCAGTCAGCATCATGCCCTTGAACAATTCGGTCAACATGAAACTGGACAGAAAATCACGCCAGGAAAACGCGGCCGGGGAGGTCATCGTGGTCATGGTTTTGCTCACATTCATTTCCAGATGTTGTACGAAGTCTGCATCCACAGTCCGACCACCACCAGCCAAACCAGGGTGACGGGGATGAAGATCTTCCAACCCAGACGCATGATCTGGTCATAGCGGTAACGGGGAAACGTGGCACGCACCCACAGGAACATGGTCACGACCACAAAGGTCTTAAGGCCGAGCCAAATCCAGCCAGGGATCGCGTTAAAGAGTTCACTTTGAATGGGCGGCAACCAGCCGCCCAGGAACATGACCACAGCCAGCATCGAGACCAGGATCATGTTGGCGTATTCGGCCAGGAAGAACATGGCAAATGCCATGCCCGAGTATTCGATCATGTGGCCAGCAACAATCTCTGACTCGCCTTCGACGACGTCAAAGGGGTGCCGGTTGGTTTCGGCCAGACCCGAGATGAAATAGACCAAGAAAATGGGCAACAAAGGCAACCAGTTCCAGGATAGGAAAGCCAGGCCGATGTCGGCCATTTCGCCCCGCGCCTGACTCATGACGATATCGGTCATGTTCATGCTGCCCGAGACCATGAGCACCACCACCAAGCAAAAGCCCATGGCGATTTCGTAGCTCACCATTTGAGCCGAGGCACGCATCGCGCCTAAAAAGGCGTATTTGGAGTTTGAAGCCCAGCCGGCGATGATGACGCCATAGACCTCCAGCGAGGTGATGGCCATGAGGAACAACAGGCCGGCGTTGACATTGGCCAAGGCGACCTCGGGACCGAAGGGAACCACGGCCCAGGCCGCCAGGGCGGGCATGATGGTCATGATGGGGCCCAAGATAAAAAGACCGGTGTGGGCACGGGTTGGAACGATGATTTCCTTGGTCAAGAGCTTGAGAGCATCGGCGATGGGTTGCAGCAATCCGCCAGGCCCGGTGCGATTGGGGCCCAGGCGTACCTGGGTGAAACCGATGGCTTTGCGCTCCCACAGAGTGAGGTAGGCGACGCAACCCATGAGCGGCAACAAGACCGCAACGATTTTGATCAGTGTCCACAACACGGGCCAGGCCATGCCGGTCCACCAAGCATCGGCCAAGAGGCCCAGACCAGTTAGATAGATGGCTTCCACCATGATCAGGCTCCTCGGGCGTCGGCCGTGAGTTGCAACGAGGGCGCACGGCGCACGATGCCATCGAGCTGGTAAATGGAAGCCACCACAGGTTGGTGCTCTACTGACGCGAGGTCGATTGCGGCCTGCGTTTCATTGGACAAGCACGCAGCGATATCGGTCGGCAAGGCCGCCTGGCGCACCTCTTCGATGGTCTCTTGATCGAAACCGCTCAGGCCCATCATGTGCCCCAAGACGCGCAGCACCTTCCAGCCCGGACGGGTCTCGCCCAAGGGGCGAACCACACCATGAAAACTTTGCGCCCGACCTTCGGTGTTGACGAAGGTACCGGCAGTTTCGGTGAACGGTGAGATCGGCAACAAGACATCGGCGATGTCAAGGTTGGCCTGGAACGGGTTGAGACTGACCACCAACTCGGCTTGCGAGAGGGCCTGGGCCGCCCGCTCACCACCGGCCATGTCGTAAGCAGGTTCGGTAGCCAACAAGAGCACGGCTTGGAGGCCGCCTTGCGCCATTTGGGCCGCATTCGCCCCACCTTTCCCAGGCAATGCGCCAACCAGTTGGGCACCGACGGTGTTGGCGGCCTCACCGAGATAACCATAGCTGGCACCCGTGTGTTGGGCGATGAATTGGGCCAGCGCCAGAAGGCTGCTGGCACGGGCGTGATGGGCGGCGGCGTTGCCCAGCAAAATGGCTTTGCGCTCGCCACTGAGCAAGGCCTGGGCGATGGCCAGGGCCGTGGTCGAAGTCGCGTTGCCGGCCACTGGGGCAGCAAGCCCTTTGGCAGCAGCGACCGCAGCGGCGATGTCGGCCAATGCCTGTACCCAATGGCTGGCTGGGGCAATCAGACTATGGGCCACGGGCATGGCCCAATCGGCCTGGCGGTCGTGCAAGCGAGACAGTACTGCACCTTTGCGCACCGATTGCCGCAGGCGTTGCGCCAACAGGGGATGGTCTTTGCGCAGATTCGAGCCGATGACCAGGGCCGACTGAAGATTGGAGAGTGCGGCCAGGGTCGTGCCCAGCCAACGCACCCGACCCTCGTGTTGGAAATCGGCGGCACGCAAGCGGGTATCGATGTTTTGTGAGCCCAGGCCACGGGTCAGCTGAGCTGCCAGGTACAACTCTTCGGCGGTGCTGTGTGGGCTGGCCAGGGTGCCGATGGATGCTGCGCCGTGCTGCTCGCGGACTTGACGCAGGCCGTTGGCGACATACTCCAGCGCGGTCTGCCAGTCGGTGACCTGCCACTGACCGCCCTGCTTGATCATGGGCTGGGTCAAACGTTGCTCGGTGTTGAGGGCTTCGTAGCTGAAGCGATCGCGGTCGGCGATCCAACATTCGTTGACCGCCTCATTTTCCAGCGGGACCATGCGCATGACGCGATGGTTTTTGACCTGAACGATCAAATTGGCGCCAGTGCTATCGTGCGGGCTGACCGATTTGCGGCGTGACAGTTCCCACGTACGAGCACTGTAACGGAAAGGTTTGGAGGTCAGGGCACCGACTGGACAGATATCGATCATATTGCCCGATAACTCGGAGTCGACGCTTTGGCCAACGAAAGATTCGATTTCTGAGTGTTCCCCACGGTGAGACATGCCCAGTTCCATCACGCCAGCCACTTCCTGCCCGAACCGCACGCAGCGGGTGCAGTGGATGCAGCGGCTCATCTCTTCCATGCTGATGAGGGGGCCGACATCTTTGTGAAACACAACGCGCTTTTCTTCCTCGTAGCGCGAACTGCTACCGCCATAGCCGACGGCAAGATCTTGCAATTGGCATTCGCCGCCTTGATCACAAATGGGGCAATCGAGGGGGTGATTGATGAGCAGGAACTCCATCACCGACTTTTGCGCCTGAATGGCTTTATCGGATTTGGTGCGTACGATCATGCCTTGGGTCACAGGCGTGGCGCAAGCCGGCATCGCCTTGGGGGCTTTTTCAACGTCGACCAGGCACATGCGGCAATTGGCAGCGATGGAGAGCTTCTTGTGATAACAAAAGTGGGGGATGTAGGTGCCTGCACGCTCGGCCGCATGCATGACCATGCTGCCCTCAGGAACCTCTACTTTTTTGCCATCGAGTTCGATTTCAACCATGGGTTTCACCTGTCAGACATACGCACCGACCATGCAGGTCTTGTGCGTGATGTGGTGTTCAAATTCGTGCCGGAAGTGCTTGAGCATGCCCCTGACTGGCATGGCTGCGGCGTCACCCAGAGCGCATATGGTGCGGCCCATGATGTTGCCGGCCACACTGTCGAGCATGTCGAGATCGCTGGGTCGGCCTTGACCGTTCTCGATGCGATCGACCATGCGCCACAGCCAACCCGTGCCTTCGCGGCAGGGGGTACATTGACCACAAGACTCGTGTTGATAAAAATAAGACAGTCGTTGCAAGCTCTTGACCATACAGCGGGTGTCGTCCATGACGATGACCGCTCCAGAGCCCAGCATCGATCCGCCCTCTTTGGCGATGCTGTCGTAGTCCATGGTCAGGCCCATCATCAGGTGAGCTGGAATGACCGGAGCGGACGAACCGCCGGGGATGACGGCCTTGAGGGTGCGGCCAGTGCGAACGCCACCGGCCAGTTCGAGCAATTTGGCAAAGGGGGTGCCCATGGGAATTTCGTAATTGCCTGGGCGCTCGACGTCGCCGCTGACCGAGAAAATCTTGGTGCCGCCGTTGTTGGGCTTGCCGCACTCGAGGTAGGCTTGGCCCCCGTTGCGGATGATCCAAGGCACAGCAGCAAAGGTTTCGGTGTTGTTGATGGTGGTGGGCTTGCCATACAAACCAAAGCTGGCCGGGAAAGGCGGCTTGAAGCGTGGCTGGCCTTTTTTGCCTTCGAGCGATTCGAGCAAACCGGTTTCTTCGCCACAAATGTAGGCGCCAAATCCATGCGCGGCGTGCAATTCAAAATTGAAATCACTGCCCATGATGCGCTCGCCCAAGTAACCTGCTGCCCGGGCTTCTTGCAAGGCGGCTTCAAAACGCTCGTAGGTCTGGAATATCTCGCCGTGAATGTAGTTATAGGCCACGCCGATGCCCATGGCATAAGCGGCAAT
This sequence comes from uncultured Bordetella sp., assembly GCA_964390775.1. Taxonomy (GTDB): domain Bacteria; phylum Pseudomonadota; class Gammaproteobacteria; order Burkholderiales; family Burkholderiaceae_C; genus Limnohabitans. The sequence goes on along the minus strand of CAYMJT010000002.1, from coordinate 3,944 downwards.
GGCCATCCCTTCGATGACGATGTGCGGATTGTGTTGCAAGATGTCGCGATCTTTGCAAGTACCCGGCTCCCCCTCGTCGGAGTTGCAGACCAGATACTTTTGGCCCGGGAATTGGCGCGGCATGAAGCTCCACTTGAGTCCAGTAGGAAAACCAGCGCCGCCACGGCCTCGCAGCCCCGATTCTTTGACGACGGCGATGACCTCGTCTTGGGTCATGGGGGTGCCTGAATCGACACCCAGCACTCGACGCAGGGCCTGATAGCCGCCGCGCGCCTCGTAGTCTTTGAGGGACCAGTTCTCACCATTGAGGCCGGCATAAATCTGCGGGTTAATGTGGCGGTCGTGGAAACAGGTCTCCAGACCCTTGGCCTGAAATTGGGTCAGAAATGCATCGATGTTCATGACTTGGCACCTTGACGCAAACCGTCGATCAATTGATCCAACTTGTCGTTGCTCATAAAGCTGCACATGTGGCGATCGTTGACCAGTAACACCGGTGCGTCGGCACAGGCCCCCATGCATTCACCAGGTTGCACGGTGAAGACACCATCGGCCGAAGTGCCCCCCACTTCGACCCCCAGGCGTTGGCACATGTGCTGCAAAGCCCCCATCCCGTTGCGCAACTGACAAGGCAAGTTGGTGCAAACATTGATCTTGAACCGACCCACGGGTTGCTGGTTGTACATGTTGTAAAAAGTGGTTACCTCGTGTACGGCCATCGGAGCCATGCCCAGGTGTTGGGCCACGGCCAGCTCGGACTCGGGACTGACCCAGCCCTGCTCTTGTTGGACGATGGACAGACAGGCCATGACGGCCGATTGCTTTTGATCGGCCGGGTATTTGGCCACTTCGCGGTCAAAGCGGGCCCGAGTTGAATCCGACAACTGAAACGGCTGAATGTTTTGGGTGCTCATCGGTCAATTTCCCCGAACACAATGTCCATGGTCCCAATCACGGCCACAGTGTCGGCAATCATGTGGCCACGGGCCATTTCGTCCATGGCAGCCAAGTGGGCAAAGCCAGGCGCGCGAATTTTGAGGCGGTAGGGCTTGTTGGCCCCATCACTCACCAGGTAAATGCCGAATTCGCCCTTCGGGTGTTCGACGGCAGCATAGGCCTCGCCTTCGGGCACACGGAAACCTTCGGTGAAGAGTTTGAAGTGGTGAATCAACTCTTCCATGCTGGACTTCATCTCTTGGCGTGACGGGGGGGCCACCTTGTGGTTGTCGGTGATGACGGGCCCCGGGTTGGCGCGCAACCACTGAATGCACTGTTGGATGATGCGGTTGGACTGACGCAATTCTTCGACACGCACCAGGTAACGGTCGTAGCAGTCGCCGGTTTTGCCCACCGGAATGTCAAAGTCCAGTCGATCGTAGACATCGTAGGGTTGGTGCTTGCGCAAATCCCAGGCGATGCCTGAGCCGCGCAACATGGCGCCAGTAAAACCCAGTGACTTGGCCCGCTCAGGGGTGACGACACCAATACCGACTGTGCGTTGCTTCCAGATGCGGTTGTCGGTCAGCAGGGTTTCGTATTCGTCGATCAGTTTGGGAAAACGACGGGTGAAGTCTTCGATGAAGTCCAACAACGAGCCTTGACGGTTCTCGTTGAGTTGGGCAATGGCGCGGGCGTTCTTGACTTTGCTGGCCTGGTATTGCGGCATGGTATCGGGCAAATCGCGATAAACACCGCCGGGCCGAATGTAGGCGGCGTGCATGCGAGCACCACTGACGGCCTCGTACATGTCAAACAGGTCTTCACGTTCACGGAAACAATAAATCAGAATGTTCATGGCGCCACAGTCGAAACCGTGACAACCCAGCCAAAGCAAATGGTTAAGCAAGCGGGTGATTTCCGCGTACATGACGCGTATGTATTGGGCCCGCAAGGGCACCTCGATGCCCATCATTTTTTCAATGGCCAGGCAATAGGCGTGCTCGTTGCACATCATCGAGACATAGTCGAGCCGATCCATATAGGGCAAGGACTGGATGTAGGTTTTGGTCTCGGCCAGTTTTTCGGTGGCACGGTGCAACAAACCGATGTGTGGATCGGCGCGCTGAACCACTTCGCCGTCGAGTTCCAGCACCAGTCGCAAAACGCCGTGTGCGGCGGGATGCTGAGGGCCCAGGTTCAGGGTGTAATTCTTGATCTCTGCCATGGTATGTTCTTCAGTGCATCCCGCCGTAACCCTCTTCACGGATGATGCGCGGGGTGATCTCGCGCGGCTCGATCGTGACCGGTTGGTAGATGACGCGTTTTTGTTCAGGGTCGTAGCGCATCTCGACGTGGCCAGAGACAGGGAAGTCTTTGCGGAATGGGTGCCCAATGAACCCGTAGTCGGTCAACAGCCGGCGCAGGTCTTCGTGACCTTCAAACACGATGCCAAACAGATCGAAAGCCTCGCGCTCGTACCAATTGGCGGCGCTCCAGATGGGGTTCATCGAGGCCACGACGGGCATTTCGTCGTGCGGGGCGAAAACCCGCACCCGAACGCGGCAATTGTGGGTCAGCGACAAAAGATGCGAGACGACGGCAAAGCGCGGGCCTTGTGCCAAAGGCGAATCGCCATCGCGGTAGGTGCTGTAGTCCATACCGCACAGGTCGATCAGTTGTTCGAAGCCCAAACGCGGGTCGTCACGCAAAGTTTGCATGACCGACAAATAGTCGGTGGCGGATACGGTCACTGTGGTTTCGCCCAAGGCCTGAGTCAGGGCTTGCAAGCGATCGCCCAAAACGGCCCGCAAGGCTTGCTGAAGTTGTTCGAGGGTATAGCTCATGTCCGTTCTCAGCGAGCAATGGTGTTTTCTCGGCGAATCTTGGACTGCAATTGCAAGATGCCATACAGCAGGGCTTCGGCGGTGGGGGGGCAGCCCGGCACATAAACATCGACCGGAACGATGCGATCGCATCCACGCACCACCGAATAGCTGTAATGGTAATAGCCACCGCCATTGGCGCAAGATCCCATGGACAGCACCCAGCGCGGCTCGGACATTTGATCGTAGACCTTGCGCAAGGCTGGGGCCATTTTGTTGCACAGGGTACCGGCGACGATCATCAGATCGGACTGTCGTGGGCTGGGACGAAACAGCATGCCGAAACGGTCGATGTCGTAGCGCGCGGCCCCCGCATGCATCATCTCGACTGCGCAACAGGCCAAACCAAAAGTCATCGGCCACAGAGAACCAGTTTTGGCCCAGTTCACCACCGAGTCATATGACGTGGTGATGAAGCCTTCTTTGAACACACCTTCAAGTGACATAGCTCATTCCACCTTCATTCCCAATCGAGGGCGCCTTTTTTCCACTCGTAGATGAAACCCACGACCAGAATGCCCAGAAAAACCATCATGGCCCAAAAGCCAGTGGCACCGATTTCTTGCAGAGACACAGCCCAAGGAAACAGAAACGCAATTTCCAGATCGAACAAAATAAACAAGATGGCGACCAGGTAATAGCGCACATCGAATTTCATGCGGGCGTCTTCAAACGCTTCAAAACCGCATTCGTAGGGGGAGTTTTTGGCTTCATCAGGGCGCTGCGGGCCCAACAAATACCCTAAAACCTGGGGTGCAACGCCGACACCCAGGCCGACCAAAATGAAAAGGAGGATGGGCAGGTAGGACTCTAGGGTCATGGCTGTGACTGGTTGTGTGTGGCAAGACGACCCGACTGCAGAAGAACCTGCACCCAGCGTGACCGAGGTTTTCGGGACGAACTTAACCTGAGAATTCTAGCAATAAAAACCAAGCAAACTGACTGGGTAATTACAGCATAAAGGCCATCTTTGTATGCGGCGCTGGACATGGTTCACTGTCACCGGCTCATGACGCTTGCAAGGCCGTCGTGTGCCGACCTCAACCCCCATCTAAAATAAGGCCGATGAACGCCGAAAATGCCCCAGCCGATGACCCGTATGGGCTAAGCGCCGAACAGTTG
>CAYMJT010000001.1:100833-102864 GCA_964390775.1 uncultured Bordetella sp. | reverse complement strand
AGGTCATAGGGGCCCATGGCGTTTTGTAGCCCATCGCTGTTGACCAATCGAATTCTCTCTTGCAGGCCGTGGCGTTGTACATTCAGGGCCGCCACCGCCAATGCGTCGGTGCTGAGGTCCAGGGCATCCAAATGGGCTTGCGGCCAGGCCATGGCACACAAGACGGCCAAGCTGCCATTGCCCGTACAAAGGTCCAAGACCTGGGCTTGGGTCCGAGGCACATAGGGATCCAAGGCGCCGTGAACCAGCACCTCGGCAATGAGACTGCGCGGAATGATGGTTCGACGGTCCACGTGGAAGGGAACCCCCTGCAACCAGGCTTCGCCCGTGATGTAGGCCATGGGCAGTCGATGCTCGATGCGACGGTGCAATGCGTTCTCAATGCTGACCCATTGATCGTTCTCTAGGGGGTGATCCAGTTCAGCGTCACTGGCATCGAGCGGCAAACCCACCGCCCACAATACCAACCAGGCCGCTTCGTCGTAATGGCTGAGGGTACCTTGACCGAGGGCGACTTGGGCCTGTTCCAGTTGCTGTTCGACCCAGACGATGGCCTGCTTGACACGGGAGGGTCGGGTCATTGGGCCGACAGACGATTTTGCAGCCGCTCCAAGATGCGTCGGTAGATGTTTTTAAGCGCATCGATGTCTTGTAGGGCGACATGCTCGTCAATTTTATGAATGCTGGCGTTCGGGGGCCCTAATTCCAGCACCTGCGGGCAAATTTGGGCCAAGAAGCGTCCATCGCTGGTACCCCCAGTGGTTGAGAGTTCGGTCTCCAGCCCCTGCACGTCGCGGATCGCCCCTTGGACCACTTCGACAAAATCACCTTGAGGGGTCAAAAACGGCATGCCACCCAAGACCCAATCCAGCTCATAAGACAGCCCATGGCGATCGAGCACTTCGGTGATGCGGGTTTTCAGGCTATCGGGGGTCGATTCGGTGCAAAAGCGAAAGTTGAAATCCACCACACATTCGCCAGGAATGACATTGCCCGCACCAGTGCCGGCATGGATGTTGGATACCTGCCAACTGGTGGGAGGGAAGTAGGCGTTGCCAGCGTCCCATCGGGTCGCAACCCATTCGGCCAGCACTGGAGCCAGGTCATGAATCGGATTGCGGGCCAATTGCGGGTAAGCAATATGGCCTTGTATTCCTTTGACCTTGAGCTTGCCGCTCAGGGTGCCACGGCGTCCATTTTTGATCATATCGCCAGTGCGCTCCACCGAAGTGGGTTCGCCGACAATGCACCAATCGAGCCTTTGACCGCGTTCTTTCAAGACCTGGCAGACCACGGTAGTACCGTCGATCGCAGGCCCTTCTTCATCGCTGGTGAGCAAAAATCCGATGTCAAAAGACGGTTTCGAGCAGACCTGCAAAAACTCCTCGACCGCCACCACCATCGCGGCAATCGAAGTTTTCATATCGCTCGCTCCGCGCCCATACAGACGCCCCGACCTGTGGGTGGGCGTGAAAGGGTCACTGGTCCAGTTTTCGATGGGTCCGGTCGGGACCACGTCGGTATGTCCAGCCCAGACCAGGGTCGGGGCCGAGCCTGTTCCTGATTGGCGCAACGACCACAGATTACTGACCCTGAAATGGTCGGGACCGCTGTCAAGTCGTTCGTTGTGAAAGCCCAAGGCGCCCAGACGTTGCCCCAACAGGTCGAGGCAACCCGAGTCCCGTGGGGTGACCGAGGGGCGAGCGATGAGGGCTTCGGCCAGCGTAAGCGTTTGCGACATGTGGATCAATCGCGTAGCAAGTCATTCAGGCTGGTTTTGGCCCGGGTTTGGGCGTCTACCTTTTTGACAATCACAGCGCAATACAGGCTGTATTTTCCGTTTTCGCTCGGCAGATTACCTGAGACCACCACGGAACCGGCGGGGACACGACCATAGGTGACTTGTCCTGTGGCGCGGTCGTAGATTTTGGTGCTTTGGCCGATGTACACGCCCATCGAGATCACCGAGTTTTCTTCGACGATCACGCCTTCCACCACTTCGGAGCGGGCGCCGATGAAGCAGTTGTCTTC
>CAYMJT010000001.1:14498-100823 GCA_964390775.1 uncultured Bordetella sp. | reverse complement strand
GTTGTCTTCGATGATGGTGGGATTGGCCTGCAGGGGTTCGAGAACGCCCCCGATGCCGACCCCGCCCGATAAGTGCACATTCTTGCCGATTTGGGCACAAGAGCCCACGGTGGCCCAAGTGTCCACCATGGTCCCTTCGTCGACGTAGGCGCCGATGTTGACGTAGCTGGGCATCAAAATGGCCCCTTTGGCAATATAGCTGCCGCGGCGGGCCACGGCGGGCGGCACCACGCGCACACCACTGTCCTTGAGGGCCTGGGCGTCGAGATGTGCAAATTTGGTCGGCACTTTGTCATAAAAACCCAAATCACCGGCTTTGACGATCTCGTTGTCCTTTAGGCGAAAGCTCAACAACACCGCTTTTTTGATCCATTGATGGGTATCCCATTGCCCGACGCCGGTGCGAGTGGCGACACGCAAGCGACCGCCGTTGAGTTCAGAGATGACGTGTTCGACGGCATCGATCACCTCCATCGGTGCCGCAGAGGGGGAAATTTGGGCGCGCTGCTCCCAGGCGTTATGGATGATGGTCTCAAGTTGTTGGCTCATGATTGGGCGGTAGGGTGATGTTGAACAAATTGAACGATGCGCTGGGCGGCTTCAAGGCATTCAGTGGTTTCGGCCACCAAAGCCATACGAATTCGACCTTGACCGGGGTTGTGCCCCATGGATTCGCGCGCCAGATAGCTGCCGGGCAGCACAGTGACATTGTATTGAGCATATAAATCCCGAGCGAAGCGGGTGTCATCTCCGCCTGGGACGGCGGCCCAAAGGTAAAAACCAGCATCGGGCAGTCGCACATCAAGAACCGATTGCAGCACTGGGGTGACTTGATCGAACTTCTGTCGGTACAGCGCGCGGTTTTCAATCACGTGTTGCTCATCGCCCCATGCGGAGATGCTGGCGGCTTGAACCATGCCGCTCATGGCACTGCCGTGGTAGGTTCGATATAACAAAAAGGGTTTGATGAGTGCGGCGTCGCCGGCCACAAAGCCACTGCGCATACCTGGCACATTGCTGCGCTTGGACAAAGAAGTGAAGGCAATTAGACGTTCATAAGAGCTTCGTCCCAATGCTTGGGCCGCTTGCAACCCGCCCAACGGAGGGACATCGCGGAAATAAATTTCACTGTAACACTCGTCCGAGGCAATGACGAAGCCATAGCGGTCACTGAGTTCGAACACTTTAGCCCATTCAGACAGGGGCATGACCGCACCAGTCGGGTTACCAGGTGAACATACAAACAGCAATTGGGTACGGCGCCAGACGTCTGGTGGGACTTGGTCCCAGTCAATGGCGAAATTTCGTTCGGGGTTGCTGGGGGCGTAGAAAGTGTCGGCGCCGGCCAACAGGGCAGCTCCCTCGTAAATTTGGTAAAAAGGGTTGGGAGAGATCACCATCGGCCGCTGACCTTGGGCGTCTGGGGTCGGGTCAATAACGGTCTGTACCAGGGCGAATAGGGCTTCGCGGGAGCCGTTGACAGGCAAAATTTGGTGGGCTGGGTCCAGCCTCAGCCCATAACGTCGTTGCAGCCAGTCGGCGCAAGCCTGTCGCAAGGCAGGGTCACCCGCAGTGGGCGGATAAGCTGCCAGGGCCGAAAAAGAATGGGTCAGGGCATCGAGGATGAAAGGCGGGGTGGCATGCCTGGGCTCACCAATGCCCAAGCTGATTGGGCGAAACTGGGGGTTAGGCTGCACGCCAGAGAAAAGTTGTCGCAGGCGCTCAAAAGGGTAGGGTTGCAGTCGAGTGAGCAATGGGTTCATGGGGTTATTATCCATGCTGTGAGTACCAGCCCCTCCCTTTTTGACCTCAATCGCCTGGCCGATTACGCCCTGGAGGCCGATGAGCTTTTGCCTCTGGTTCAGACCCTGGAGGGCGACTTGTCACGAACCCTCGACGAATTGAATCAAAAACTGATCACCAATGCCGATGGTTTCGCCTTGCACCCCGTCTTACATGCGCTCAAGGGCATGGCGGGCATGTTTGCCCAACCCAACTTGCATCAGGCCATAGCCCTGGCCGATGACGTCTGCCGGCAAGGGGATTCAGAGCGTGGCATGGTTTTGGCCCACGATCTAGCCCCGGCCATGCATCAATGGCTGACCGAGGTTCAGGGCTGGCTTCGCAGTTATAGTTAGTCATGTCTGCTTCGTGCGCAATGCGCACGGGTAACCATGTATTCTTTGGTATTCAGAAGGATTGCCGGTGCGACTCAGTTCGATCAAACTGTCTGGTTTCAAATCATTTGCCGAACCCACTAATTTCATGATGCCAGGCCAATTGGTGGGCGTGGTGGGCCCCAATGGGTGCGGCAAATCGAACATCATGGATGCGGTGCGCTGGGTTTTGGGTGAAAGTCGAGCCAGCGAGTTGCGAGGTGAGTCGATGCAAGACGTCATCTTCAATGGCACCAATACCCGCAAACCCGCCAGTCGCTCGAGCGTTGAGTTGGTGTTTGACAATGCAGACCATCGGGCGGGTGGACAGTGGAGTCAGTACACGGAAATTGCCGTCAAGCGCGTGCTCACACGAGATGGCACCAGCAGTTATTACATTAATAACCAACCGGTGCGTCGACGGGATGTGCAAGATGTTTTTCTGGGCACGGGCTTGGGTCCCAGGGCTTACGCCATCATTGGACAGGGCACCATCAGTCGAATCATTGAGTCCAAACCGGAAGAATTGCGCTTGTTTTTGGAGGAAGCTGCTGGTGTGTCCAAGTACAAAGAGCGTCGGCGCGAGACTGAAAACCGTTTGTCCGACACCCGCGAAAACTTGACCCGGGTTGAAGATATTCTGCGCGAACTCAATGCCAACCTAGACAAACTTGAAAAACAGGCCGAAGTCGCTCAGCACTACCATGCCTTGCACAAACAGGTGCAACTCAAACAGCAACAACTCTGGTTCCTGAAACACAAAGAGGCCCAAACCGACCAGGTGGCTGTGGCAGCCCAAGCGGCCCAGGCGGCCACTGAGCTTGAGGGGCGTATCGCCGATTTGCGGCGCATAGAGTCCGAACTGGAGACCATCCGTCAGGCGCATTACGACGCCGGCGACCAGGTTAATCAGGCCCAAGGCATGATGTACGAGGCGAATGCGGAGGTCGGGCGATTGGAGGCTGAAATTCGCTATGTGGTCGACGGACGACAAAGGGCCCAAGCACGGCTGGAGCAATTGCAGTCCCAGCGCCAAATGTGGACCGACAGCCAAACCGCCAGCGAGGCCGAGTTGGGCGATTTGGCTGCCAAGGCCGAAACGCTCGCTGAGCAGCATGCCTTGTTGCAAGCCCGTGCCGAAGAAACCCAGCTGCAACTGCCGCAATGGGAGCAAGCGGTCGCCGCTGCGCAACTCAATGCCAATCAGCAACGCGCCTCGGTGATGGAGGTGCAGCAGCAAATTCAGGTGTTAGCCGCCGAACAACGTGCCATCGAAGAACAAAGCCGTCAGTTGGGCTCACGCAAAGACCGTCTATTGGCCGACCGTCAAGCCCTGCAGTCGCCCGATGATGACAGCCTGGCTCGTTTGAAAGCCCAGTGGGACCAAATCCAGCATAACAGCGCAACGGCGACCCAAGTCTGGCAGGACTTGGAAGCTGAGGTGCCAACTCTGGATGAGCTGCGCCGGCAGGCGCAACAAAATCTAAACACCGAGAGTTCGCGCAACGCCGATCTGGTGGCGCGTTTAGAAGCATTGCAAGCCCTGCAAGCCAAATTGCAGGTGGACGGCAAACTTCAACCCTGGTTGAGCAAGCACGGCTTGGACGGTCTGCAAGCACTTTGGCACAAAATACACATCCAGTCTGGATGGGAGAGTGCCCTTGAGTTTGCCTTGCGAGAGCGATTGCATGCCCTCGAAGTCAGCCGTCTGGACATGGTTAAATCGCTGGGCAACGATGTGCCGCCAGCCAAATTGTCCTTTTACGCTGCACCCTCCGCCCCGGCCTCGACTCCGGCCACCCAACTGTCTCGTTTGGCCGAGTTGTTGCAAGTGGGCGACCCAAGCCTATTGGGCATGTTGCAAGATTGGTTACAGGGTTGTTATCGGGCCAACGATCTTGACCAAGCCATGTCGCAACGTGACCAATTGCACGCCAATGAGTTCATCTATACCCCCCAAGGGCATGCGGTCAGTCGCCATGGTCTGCATTTTTACGCCCCAGATAGCGAGCAAGACGGCATGTTGGCGCGTGCCCAAGAGATCGAAAATTTGGAAAAACAAGTTCGTGCCCAATCGCTGATCCACGAAGAAGCCCGAGTCAGCCTCAGTCGAGCCGAAAGTGCCTATGTTCAATCCAGTCAGCAATTGCAGGGAGCGCGTCGAGACGCCCAACAATTGCAAGCACAGGCGCACGAACTGGAACTCGAATTTAACCGACTCAGTCAATTGGCTGAGCAAACTCGGCAAAGGGCAGATTCTCTTGATGCAGATTTGACCGAAACCCAGTCCCAGATGGACGACTTGCAACAACGACGTCAACTGGCTGAAGCCCGCTTTGAGTCCTTGGATATGCAACTGGCAGACAGTCAAGAACGCCATGCTCAACTCGATGAGACGGTCATGACCGCGCAGCGGCACTTGGACGATGGGCGTGAACAATTGCGGGCTGCAGAGCGCGAAGTTCAGGAAGCGGATTTTGCCCGCCGAACCCAAATCGCCCGTGAGTCTGAATTGCGCCGGACTCTGGAGACGGCACAGCAACAACTCAGCGGCATGACAGAGGAAGAAACCCGTTTGCGCGAGGAGTTGACTCGATTGAGTGATGCAGCAGCGCAGGCTGGATTGCAGGCCGCGTTGGAACTCAAATCTGAGCGTGAACAGGCTTTGGCCAATAAGCGCAACGAATACGAAGACCTGACCGCCAAGCTGCGCGCCAGCGATGAACGCCGTCTCACGATCGAGCGCGAACTCGAACCCATGCGCCAGCGCATCACTGAATTGCAACTCAAAGAGCAGGCCGCACGACTGGGCTTGGAGCAGTACGAGCAATTTCTGCGCGATGCGCAAGCCGATTGGAATGAGTTGGAACGCAGCATCAATGAGCAGGGCGTTCGACTGTCGGGGCTGCAATCTGAAATTGATCGGATTGGACGCGAAATCACTTCCTTGGGGGCTGTCAATCTGGCCGCCCTGGATGAATTGGCCAGCGCCAGGGAGCGCAAAACATTCCTCGATGCACAAATGTCTGACCTCACCGAGGCCATGCAGACTTTAGAAGACGCGATCCACAAAATCGATGTCGAGACACGTGACTTGCTGGGCAGCACCTTCAACACCGTGAATGAGCATTTTGGCAAGATGTTCCCCGAGTTGTTCGGCGGTGGTCATGCCAAACTGGTCATGACGGGCGAAGAAATATTGGATTCGGGCGTTCAGGTGATGGCGCAGCCGCCAGGCAAGAAAAATCAAACCATTCACCTCTTGTCGGGTGGGGAAAAAGCCCTGACGGCGATTGCCCTGGTGTTTGCCATCTTCCAACTCAATCCGGCCCCCTTTTGTTTGCTCGACGAGGTGGACGCGCCATTGGACGATGCAAACACCGAACGTTACTCGAAATTGGTCACCCGAATGGCCAACGATACCCAGTTCCTTTTCATCTCACACAACAAGATTGCGATGGAAATGGCCGAGCAACTGATCGGGGTAACCATGCAAGAACAGGGCGTTTCACGCATAGTGGCGGTGGACATGGAGTCGGCTGTCACCCTGGCTGAGAGCAACTGAAGGAGAGTTCGCACAAATGAGCACCTTGCAAGTGGCCCTGGCCATCGCCGGTGGTGTCGTATTGGCGGGTTTGGTGGCCCATAGTGCCTGGTCTTCGCGAAAAAACACGCCACGCCAGGCGGAGCCTGTTGCGCCCCCTGTCGAGCGTGAACCGACCTTTGATGACCCCGTGATGTCGGTGGCTGAACCGGGTTTTGAAAGCAAGGATGCGCCCGATTTTGAAATGCCTCCACTGGTGTCACAGCAAAACAAGGCCCCGATTCAGGATGCCTTGATCGATGTTTTGACCCTGATTGAACTTGAATCCCCTGTGAGCGGGGATGCCGCTTTGGCGGCCTTGCCCCCCACCCGCCGGGTGGGCACTAAATTATTCAGTATGGAGGGTTTGCACGCCGATACTGGCGAATGGGAGCAAATCCGTGCTGGACAGCGCTATAGCGCATTTCAATCCGGTTTGCAGTTGGCCAATCGCATGGGCCCATTGAATGAGATCGAGTTCTCAGAATATGTCGTCAAAACACAGAACTTCGCCGATGCGGTGGATGGGACCCCCGAGTTTCCGGAGATGTTGCAAGAGGTCTCGCGTGGTCGCGAACTGGATCAATTTGCCACCCAGCATGACGCCCAGCTGAGCTTCACTCTGCGTGCCCGCGATTTACCCTGGAGCCCTGGATTTGTGCAACAAAATGCGGCCCGTTTGGGGTTTGTGGCAGGGGTGATCCCAGGCCGTATGGTGATCGCCGCACCAGAGCTGGGATTGCCCCCTATTTTGGGCCTGAGTTATGACCCGCAAGCGGCCTTGGCCGACGATCCAACCCAAGCCGCGATACGCAAAGTGGTGTTGACGCTGGATGTGCCTCAAGTCGATCGTGGCCAAGAGCCTTTTCCGCGCTTGTGCCATGTGGCCAGTGAACTGGCTCGAGCCATGGACGGCACCATTACCGATGACGATGACAAACCCTTGTCTGAACCCGCTTTGCAATCGATCTCGAAAGATTTACACCAGTTGTATGAAACCCTTGAATCGAGAGACTTGGCTGCTGGTAGTCCGCAGGCTAGACGCTTGTTCAGTTGAGCGACCTACATCGCATGAGTCATCCCGATTTGTTCTCGGTCCCCTCCGATGCTGAACCGCGGCAGCGGGTGCAAGAGTTGCGTCAAACTTTGCTGGAGCACGCCCATCGCTACTACGTGCTCGACGAACCCAGCGTACCCGATGCTGTCTATGACCAATGGATGCAGGAGCTCATCGACCTGGAAACACGGCACCCCGAGCTTTGCAGCCCCGATTCGCCCTCGCAACGGGTGGGTGGTCAAGCCATGGACGCATTTCCACAGATTCGTCATGCTCGTCCCATGCTCAGCATACGAACCGAGACCGATACCTCGTCTGCGGGGGCGATTGCTTTTGACACCAGGGTCCGAAAAGAGCTGGGTCTGGTGACCGAGGAGGGGCCGGTGGAGTATGTGGCCGAGTTAAAGTTCGATGGGTTGGCCATGAGTTTGCGCTACATCGACGGACAGCTCGTGCATGCTGCAACAAGGGGGGATGGTGAAGTGGGCGAGGAGGTCAGCTCGAACATTCGCACCATGGCATCGATCCCCTTGCGTTTGCGCGAGACCGAACGTGCTATACCCGCCGTACTCGAAGTTCGAGGTGAGGTGTATATGCGCCGAGACGATTTCGAGGCATTGAATCATAGGCAACGAGAACGCATTGCGGCTGGGCAGAAAAACGAAAAGACCTTTGTCAATCCGCGCAATGCAGCTGCTGGGGCGGTGCGGCAATTGGATCCCCGGGTTGCAGCCCAGCGGCCTTTGCGTTTTTTTGCCTATGGCATCGGCGAGGTCTCTGAGCCTCAGGTCAACGCATGGTCTACACACTGGGATATTTTGCAGGACCTGCGCTCCTGGGGATTCCCTGTGGCCGTGCAAGCCGAGCGAGTCATGGGTGCGGCAGGGCTGGCTGATTTTCATCAACGCATGGGGGCTTTGCGAGATCAGTTGCCGTTCGACATCGACGGCGTGGTCTATAAAGTCAATCGTCTGGACTGGCAGGCCAAGCTGGGTTATTTGACCCGGGAGCCGCGCTGGGCGGTGGCGCACAAGTACCCGGCCCAGGAACAGATGACCCGTGTCGAGGCTATCGACATTCAAGTGGGGCGCACGGGAAAATTGACTCCGGTGGCCAAACTGGCTCCTGTCTTCGTAGGGGGCGTGACCGTGACCAATGCCACGCTGCACAATGAAGAAGAAGCCCGCCGCAAAGACGTTCGTGTCGGAGATACGGTTGTGGTCCGGCGAGCTGGCGACGTGATCCCAGAGGTGGTCTCGGTGGTTTTGGAGCAACGTTCAAGCGAGGTGGCTGAGAGCGAACCGTTCGATCTGTATCGCCGCTTACAAGGCCGCTGCCCAGCGTGTCAAAGCGACATTGTGCGTGAACCGGGGGAGGTGGATTGGCGTTGCGATGGTGGATTATTCTGTCCGGCCCAACGCAAACAAGCTTTTTTGCACTTTGCCCAGCGTCGCGCCATGGACATTGAGGATCTGGGCGAAAAGCTGGTCGATCAATTGGTCGACCAAGGCTTGGTTCGTACTCTGCCGGACCTCTACAAGCTGGGTCTGGTCAATCTGCTGGCCTTAGACCGCATGGCCGACAAATCGGCGGCCAATGTCTTGAAAAGCCTGGAGAAATCAAAGCAGACCACTTTGCCGCGTTTTTTGTTTGGACTCGGCATCCGTCATGTGGGCGAATCAACCGCTCGCGATCTGGCGCGGCATTTTGGTGATTTAGACGCTTTGATGGATGCCGACGAAGAGCGCTTGTTGCAGGTCCCTGATGTGGGACCGGTAGTGGCCCGCAGTTTGCGTCATTTTTTTGATCATGCGCACCACCGAGAGGTCATCGCCCAACTGCGCGCATGTGGGGTGAACTGGCCAGCCATAGCGCCTATCTCCGCTGTCGAACTGCCCCTGGCTGGTCAAACCTATGTGCTCACCGGGACCTTTCAGACCCTCAGTCGTGAGGAAGCCAAGGAAAAATTGGAACGATCGGGTGCCAAGGTGGCATCCAGTGTCAGCAAAAAAACCACCGCCGTGATTGCCGGTGCCGAAGCTGGAAGCAAACTCGACAAGGCGAAAGAATTGGGCTTGTTGGTGCTGGACGAGCGAGGGCTGCTTGAATTGCTGGGTGAAAAACCGATGTCGTGAGGATGCGCAGATTGAGACGGATTAGCCCTTGATCGCGTCCATCAACTCGGTTTCGATTTCGATTTGCCGACGATTTTGTTGCAGGTCCGGGCCATCGATCAGGAAGGTATCTTCCACGCGCTCGCCCAGTGTGCTAATTTTGGCCAATTTCAGATTGATGTGATTGCGCGCCAGCACTTGGGCAATGTTGTAGAGCAAGCCCGTTCGGTCGCTGGCAGAGACACTGAGCAACCAGCGTTGCGCCTTCTCATCGGGCTGCAAGCTAACCCGGGGGGTAATGGGAAAACTCTTGACACGGCGCGAAACACGCCCACGGCTGGCGGCAGGCAAGGGCCCAGAATGAATCAGGGTCTGGGTCAGCCCCGACTCCACCATGGTGATCAGCTCCCGGTAGTGGTCGGTTAGGTTGGTGGCAATTAGCTGAAAGGTGTCTAAGGCGTAGCCGTTTTTGGCAGTGTGGATGCGGGCATCGAGAATACTGAAACCGGCCTGATCCAGATACCCGCAGATACGGGCAAACAAATCGGGCTGGTCCGGGGTATAGACCATCACCTCAAGACCCTCTCCCCAACGAGACAGGCGGGCACGGACCAAGGTACCTGCAGGCACGGATTTGTGCTGTGCATCAGCGATCAGTTTGGATATGTGACGTGTGTGCCAAGCGATGTCTGCCCCTTCGTGGCGCATGAAATAGCTGACATCCAGGGTATCCCAAAGGATCCGATGCGCTTCATGCGGCAGGGCCATGCGGGCCAACTCGGTCAAAGCTTCACGTTGTCGGGTCTCTACCTCAGCGTCTGGGTCGGGGGCCCGTCCGCCTAAAGAGCGTAAGGTGGCGCGATAGAGGTCTTCCAGTAGTTTGCCTTTCCAGGCATTCCAGACCTTGGGGCTGGTGCCTCGAATATCGGCCACCGTCAACAAGTAAAGGGCGGTCAAGCGCCGCTCATGCCCAACTTTTTTAGCGAATTGATCGATCACCTCTGGGTCGCTGAGGTCTTGCTTTTGAGCCACATGGCTCATGGTCAAGTGTTCGCCTACCAGAAATTCGATCAATTCGGCATCTTCGCGGGCTATCCCGTGCTGACGACAAAAAGCGCGGACCTCGGTTTGTCCCAATTGGGAGTGATCGCCGCCACGACCTTTGGCAATGTCATGAAAAAGCGCTGCCACATACAGCAACCAGGGGCGGTCCCAACCGCCAGCCAATTGGGAGCAAAAGGGATATTCATGCGCGTGCTCGGGCATGAAGAAGCGTCGCACATTGCGCAGCACCATCAAGATGTGCTGATCGACGGTATAGACATGAAACAGGTCATGCTGCATTTGCCCGACGATGCGCCTAAACACCCACAGATAGCGTCCCAGTACCGAGGTCTGGTTCATCAGGCGCAGGGTTCGGGTGATGCCCTGAGGTTCTTGCAGAATGCGCAAGAACATGATCCGGTTTTGCGGGTCACGCCGAAAGCGCGCATCCATCAGATGTCGGGCGTTATACAGTGCCCTCAGAGTACGGGCTGAGAGTCCCGATAAACCGGTGGTTTGTAAAAGCCAAAAAGTCTCCAGAATGGCTTCGGGCTGTTGCAGGTAAATATGGTCGTGGGCCACATCGAGTTGGCCGCCACTTTGTTGAAATCGCTCGTTGATGGGGTTGACCGAACGCGCTTCATGGCGGCGCAAATGGGCTTCGGTGTTGAGTAAAACGATTTGATTGAGTTGCGTCACCGCCTTGGCTGCCCAATAGTAGTCTCTCATCAGGTGTTCAGACCCGAGACGGGCGTTGAAGTCACCGTTTGCTGCCACGCCCATGCCCAGCATCTTGGCGACTTGGGCTTGCAGGTCAAACACCAGTCGATCCTCGCGCCGACCTGCCGCCAGATGAAGTCGGACTCGGATCAGGCTCAATTGCGCTTCGTTGCGTTTGAGTTGTCGGGCTTCCAAGGCTGTGATCAAGCCCTGTTGAGCCAAGTCATCCCAGGTGTTCCCAAGTTGTGCAGCCTTGGCGACCCAAAGCAAAATTTGCAAATCACGCAAACCGCCAGGGGATTCCTTGCAGTTCGGCTCCAGGGCATAGGGCGTGTTTTCAAACTTGGTGTGGCGTTGATTCATCTCCAGGGTCTTGGCGACAAAAAATGCCATCGGATCCATGGCTTGTCGGTATCGGCGCTGAAAGGTTTGGGCCAGGACCTGACATCCGGCCAGGAGTCTGGATTCGAGCAAAGAGGTCTGAATGGTGATGTCTTGGGTGGACTCCAACAAACATTCCTCCAGGGTGCGAACGCTGGACCCGATTTCCAGCCCCGAGTCCCAACAACGGCCAATGAAAGTTTCAACTTTGTGTCGCAACGCCTCATCATGCTCCAACTGGCAGTCATTGGGCAACAACACCAGCACATCGACATCCGAGTAGGGAAACAGCTCACCTCGGCCATAGCCGCCAACGGCCAACAAGGCCAGCGGAGCGGATAAGCCGCTTGAGTGCCAGAGTTGCTGCAGGGTTTCGTCGGTCAATCGACACAAACGCTGTAAGCCCAGACGGACTTGGCGTACCGAAGGGGACATGACCTGCCCCTCCAAAGCCAGTAGCAGCTCTTTTTTGCGCTGGCGAAAAGAAACTTCCTGGTCCATGGTGGATCAGCAGGTGGTATGGCTTACAAAAGGCGGGAGTGCGGGGCTGTCTGCGCTCAGGGTCAATACCTCAAAGCCAGTGGGGGTGACCAGAACCGTGTGTTCCCATTGGGCCGATAAGGAATGGTCGCGAGTGACGATGGTCCAGCCGTCGCCCAACTCCTTGATGTCGCGCCGGCCGGCGTTGATCATGGGCTCGATGGTGAAAATCATGCCGGGCACCAATTCGTCAAGGGTGCCAGGGCGACCGTAATGCAATACTTGGGGTTCTTCGTGAAAGCCCAAACCGATTCCGTGGCCACAAAACTCGCGCACCACCGAATAACCATTACTTTCGGCGAATTTTTGAATCGCCCAGCCGATATCTCCTAAATGCGCTCCGGGCTTGACTTGCAAGATGCCGTGCCACATGGCCTCAAAGGTGATCTGACAAAGCCGACGGGCGGCAATCGAAGCATCACCCACCACAAACATGCGACTGGTGTCGCCATGCCAGCCGTCTTTGATGACGGTGATGTCGATGTTCACGATATCACCTTTTTTCAGCACCTTGTCACTGGGAATGCCGTGGCATACCTGGTGGTTGATCGAGGTACAAATCGATTTTGGATAGGGCTTGTAGCCGTTCGGGGCATAGTTGAGTGGAGCGGGGACACACCCTTGGACATTGACCATGTAATCGTGGGCCAACTGATCGAGCGCATTGGTGCTGATACCTGGTTTGACATGCGGTGCTAAAAAATCCAGCACCTCGGCGGCCAAGCGGCCAGCGATGCGCATGCCCTCGATGCCTTTGGGGTCTTTGAGTTGAATCGACATGGCTGAATTATCTCCCATGTATACAGTCGGTGCGGGGTCGACCATTAGAATCCTTGGGTGACCTCCCACCATACCCTGATCGAGGGGGCGAGCGCCCTCAGCCCAGTTCGGGCCCAACAGCTCTTGAGCCGGCTCCAAGCCAAGCACGACACCGTTTCGTCGGTTTCGGCCCAATACCTGTATCTGGTGGTCTGGCCCGAGGAACCCGATGCCTCGCAGAAAGATCGCTTGCAAGGCCTGCTGACACAAGGTAGCCCTGTGGCCCAAGTCATCCAACCGTATGCCGGTGCCTGGTGGGTGACCCCGCGTCTGGGAACCCTGTCGCCCTGGGCCTCAAAGGCAACGGACATTGCGCGCAATTGCGGGTTGCCGGTGTCGCGCATCGAACGCGCCCTCGAATACCGGGTCGGTATCAAGGGCTGGCGTACCACAACCCTGGATCCAGCGTCATGGCAAACCCTGGCGCTGGAATTACACGACCGCATGACCGAATCGGTCTGGGCCGAACGCGATCAAATGGCACTTTTGTTTGAACCCCGTGTGGCCGATCCCATGGCCCGCGTCGATGTCTTGGGGAACGGTCGTCAGGCCCTGGCTCTGGCCAATGTGGCGTGGGGTCTGGCCTTGGCCGACGATGAAATCGACTATCTGGTGCAGGCCTTCACGACCTTGGGGCGTAATCCGACCGACGTTGAGCTGATGATGTTTGCTCAGGCCAACAGCGAACACTGCCGACACAAAATTTTCAATGCCCAATTCACCATTGACGGGCAAGACCAAAATCACACCTTGTTTGGGATGATTCGTCACACCCATCAAGTCAACCCCGAATACACCGTGGTCGCATATGCCGATAACGCATCGGTCATGCAGGGTCGCACCATTGATCGATTTGTGGCAAGGCCCAACCACGAAGGCGTCCCTTATGTGACCGAGGCGGCCTTGCACCATGTGCTGATGAAGGTGGAAACCCACAATCACCCGACTGCGATCTCGCCCCATCCTGGCGCATCTACTGGCGCTGGCGGGGAAATTCGGGATGAGGGCGCCACAGGCCGTGGTGCACGACCTAAAGCGGGTTTGACCGGTTTTAGCGTATCGAGACTGTGGGGTGGGTGGTCCGATCAAGAGGGCGGCAAGCCTGAGCACATGGCTTCGCCCCTGGATATCATGATTGAAGGCCCATTGGGGGGCGCCGCATTCAACAACGAGTTTGGGCGACCCAATTTGTGTGGCTATTTTCGCGAATACGAGCAAACTGTCGATGGTGTGGACCGGGGATACCACAAACCCATCATGATTGCTGGCGGTTTGGGACAAATCGACGCAACTCAAACCCAAAAGCTGGACTTGCCTGCGGGCACCTTGCTCATTCAATTGGGCGGTCCCGGCATGCGGATCGGGATGGGCGGTGGGGCGGCCAGTTCCTTGGCCAGCGGTGCCAATGCGGCCGAACTCGATTTTGACTCGGTGCAGCGTGGCAACCCCGAAATTGAACGTCGGGCCCAGGAGGTCATTAACCATTGCTGGGCTTTGGGCGTGGACAACCCCATTCGGGCGATTCATGACGTCGGGGCGGGAGGACTCTCGAACGCCTTTCCCGAACTGGTCAATGACGCGGGCATGGGGGCCCATTTCAATCTTCGCAAAGTACCCTTGGAAGAATCGGGCATGGCGCCCAAGGAAATTTGGTGTAACGAGAGCCAGGAGCGCTATGTGTTGGGCATCGCGCCCCAAGATTTGGAACGCTTCAAGGGATTTTGTGATCGCGAGCGCTGCCCCTATTCGGTGGTCGGGGTGGTCACCCAGGATCGTCGTTTATGGCTGGAGGATCCTGGTCAGGACACCCCTGTGGACATGCCCATGGAGGTTTTGTTGGGCAAACCGCCCCGTATGCACCGAGATGTGAGCAGCCAGAATCGCCGCATCCAAGCTTTGGATTTGACCGGGGTCGAGCTACAGCAAGCCGTACTGGATGTGCTCAGTCACCCGACCGTCGCCTCAAAGCGCTTTTTGATTCACATCGGCGATCGCACCGTGGGTGGACTGACCCATCGCGATCAAATGGTTGGCCCCTGGCAGGTCCCGGTGGCCGATGTCGCCATCACATTGGCCGATTTTTCCGGGCACGCTGGTGAGGCCATGGCCATGGGTGAACGGTCGCCTTTGGCCGCCCTGGACGCACCTGCCAGTGGCCGGATGGCTGTTGCCGAGTGCATCACCAACTTATTAGCCGCGCCGATCGATCTTTCTCGAGTCAAACTGTCGGCCAACTGGATGGCCGCCTGTGGTGAATCGGGTGAAGACGCCGCACTTTATCGAACCGTCGAAACCGTGGGTTTGGAGTTGTGTCCCGCCCTGGGTATTTCCATACCGGTGGGCAAGGACAGCTTGTCCATGCGCACCCAATGGAAAACCGAACAAGGGCCACGACAGGTGACCTCTCCAGTCAGCCTGATCGTCAGCGGCTTTGTCTGTCTGGATGATGTGCGTGGCAGTTGGACCCCACAGCTCAATGCCGATGTGGCCGACACCAGCTTGGTCTTGGTCGATTTGGGTCACGGCCAACATCGCATGGGTGGCAGCATTCTTGAGCAATGGTTGAACCAACAAGGCCGGGTCAGTCATGACCGAGTGCCCGATCTCGATCAAGCGCAAAGCCTACTCCAATTGGCGCGGGCTTTGAACGAATTAAGAGGGCTGGACCTGGTGCTGGCCTACCACGACCGCAGCGACGGTGGATTGCTCGCCACAGTGGCCGAGATGGCTTTCGCGGGTCACGTGGGAGTGGCACTGAACATCGACATGTTGGTGACAGAGGGTGATGGCATCCAGGACAGCCGAGCCGAATATGGCGACAGTAAGAATTGGTCCACACAAGTCAGTGCTCGTCGCGATGAACTGAGTTTGAAAGCATTGTTCAACGAGGAATTGGGTGTGGTTTTGCAAGTTCGCACGGCCCAACGTGACGAGGTCATGCGCATCTTGCGCAGTCATGGGCTGTCACGACACAGCCACTTTATAGGCAAGACGCGCCCTGCGGCGTCGCCGCTGGATGCAGGCAAAGGCCGACTCAGCATTTGGCGTGATGCGAAAGAAATTTACAGCGCCGATTTGCGCGATTTGCACCAGGCTTGGGACAGTGTCAGCTGGAAGATTTGCCGATTGCGTGACAATCCAACATGCGCCGACAGTGAGCACGAGTCCGTGGGCCAAGTCGATGACCCAGGCTTGCAATTCAAGCCCAGCTTTGACCCACAGCAAGACGTAGCGGCCCCTTTCCTGAATCTTTCTCGTCCCAAAGTGGCCGTGTTGCGCGAGCAGGGCGTGAATTCACACTTGGAGATGGCCTACGCCTTTCATGTTGCTGGCTTTGAGGCACACGATGTGCACATGACCGACTTGCAATCGGGGCGCACAAACCTGAGTGACTTTAATGGATTGGTGGCTTGTGGCGGTTTTAGCTACGGCGACACCTTGGGCGCTGGAGTTGGTTGGGCCCGAAGTATCACCTTCAACCCCGCCATGCGCGCTCAGTTCAGCGCCTTTTTCCAACGCCAAGACACTTTTGCTTTGGGGGTGTGCAACGGTTGTCAGATGTTTGCAGAATTGGCCTCGATCATTCCGGGGGCTGAATTTTGGCCACGCTTTACGGCCAACCTCAGCGAACGCTTTGAAGCCAGACTGTCTCAAGTTCAGGTACTGGACTCGCCGAGCATCTTTTTTCAAGGCATGGCCGATAGTGTGTTACCCATCGTGGTGTCTCACGGCGAGGGCTTGGCAAATTTCAATCTGCAAGGCGACGCAACTCGCGTTCGGGCGGCGATGCGTTTTGTCGATGCGCAAGGGCGGGTGACTGAGCGTTACCCAGCCAACCCCAATGGTAGCCCAGGGGGCTTGACGGCGGTGACCACCGATGATGGCCGATTCACTGCCATGATGCCGCACCCTGAACGAGTATTTAGACAATTGCAGTTCAGTTGGGCTGCACCCAGTGCTCAAGAATTTAGCCCCTGGATGCGTATGTGGCGCAATGCCCGGGTCTGGGTGGGCTAAGCCGCTCACGCGGCAGGCTTACTCCACCTTGGCTTTGGCGCGCATGTCCTGCTGAAATTGACCCAGGCGCTGCTGTTGCAGTTGCTGTGAAATTTGGGCTTTCACATCATCAAATTTGGGCAGTTGGGCCTCGCGGACATCGTCCAAGCGGATCACATGGAAACCAAATTGGCTTTTGACAGGGGTGTCAGTGACTTGGCCTTTTTTGAGTGCCACCATGGCATCGGAAAACTCTTTGACGAAATTACCTGGCGCGGCCCAATCCAAATCCCCGCCATTGGCGCCCGAGCCAGGGTCTTTGGATTGTTTTTTAGCCAGATCTTCAAACTTGGCCCCCTTCTTCAAGCTGGCCAAAATGGCTTTGGCCTGCTCTTCCTTTTCCACCAGAATGTGGCGGGCACGGTACTCTTTGCCCCCATTGGCTGCGACGAATTTGTCGTATTCGGCTTTCATATCGGCGTCGGTCACCGGGTTTTTCTTTTGCTCATCGGCAAACAACTCGCGAATCAGAATCGTTTGCCGAGCCAATTCCATTTGGCCTTTGAAATCATCGCTGGCATCCAGGCCCCGCTTTTGGGCTTCTTGCATGAAAATCTCGCGCGCGATCACTTCTTCCTTGATCTGGGCCTCGACATCCGGAGTCACCGGACGGCCCGAACGGGCCAGTTGCTGGGACAGCGCCTCGGCCCGGGCTTTGGGCACGGGCTTGCCATTCACAATGGCCAGATTCTGAGACAGTGCCGAGGTGGACAGGGCTGACATAGCCAGCGTCAGTGCCGAGGCCGCGAGATACTTATTCATTTGACGAAAATCCTTGATCAATGGTTGGTCATTCAGTGGGAACAAATTCGATCGCCAAGGCGTGTAAACCCTGGGCCATGGCGTCATCTAACGCATCATACACAAGACGATGGCGCTGCACCCGAGTCAGTTGGGTGAAAGCCGGGTCTCCGATGCGTACCCTGAAATGGGTTCCTTGTCCCAATCCGTTGGAGCCTGCATGACCGGCGTGGGCGGCGCTTTCGTCGATCACTTCCAGCCACCGAGGAGCCAGTCGGTCCAGGAGTTGCTGCCGCAAAGAGTCTGCACTGAGGGTCATGCTTCGGGCTCTTGCACATGGCGCCCGAGATACAGGGCTTGGGCAAGCACAAACAAAACCATCAGGCCCATGCCGCCAAACAGCTTGAAATTGACCCATGTATCGGTGTCAAAGCTGTAGGCCACCCACAAATTCAAACCAGCCATGAAAGTGAAGAATCCAGCCCAAGCATGCAATAAATTTTGCCAAATCGGTTCCGGCAAAATGAGTTGCTTGCCCAAAAGGGTACGGATGAAATTGCGTCGGGTGAAAAACCAGCCCCCCCACAAAGCCAAGGCCATCAAGGCATACAACACGGTGGGCTTCCACTTGATGAAGGTTTCGTCATGAGCCAACAAGGTCGCCCCGCCAAACAACACAATCACACCCAGACTGAGCCATTGCATGGGCTCTGTGCGCCCAGTTTTAAATCTTAACCAGGCCATTTGCACCAAAGTTCCGCCGATCGCCACCGCTGTCGCCACATAAATATCAAACAGCTTGAAAGCCAGAAAGAAAAGAACAATCGGGAAGAAATCGATCAGAAGTTTCATGACTCACCTTTGAAACTCAAAGCGGCTGAGTTCATGCAATAACGCAAGCCTGTGGGGGCTGGGCCGTCAGGAAAAACATGGCCCAGATGAGCATCACAGCGCGCGCAACGGGTTTCGGTGCGCACCATGCCGTGGCTGCGATCGACCACCTCCTTGATGGCGCCAGGCTCAGCGACTTGCCAAAAGCTGGGCCAGCCACAGCCCGCATCGAATTTGGTGCCAGCATCAAACAAAAGGGCAGAGCAGCAGACGCAAGAGTAGCGACCAGCCTGCCAATGGTCTTCGTACTTTCCCGTGAAAGGTCGCTCGGTCGCGGCACGGCGTGTCACTTCGAAGGCCATGGGTTCGGCCCCTTGGCGGTGAAGCCAATCGCGCCACTCTTCGTCGTTTTGCGGCAATGGGTTCATGAGGAACAAGAAATTTCGATGTGTTGTGCCCATTCGGGCGGAAATCCAGCCCAAGCCGAATGCTCGGGGTGTTCATCATAGGGGGTTTGCAACACCCTGAGCAACTGCCGCACGGGTTCAAAGTCGCCTGCTTGTGCAGAGCGTATCACCCCTTCGGCCATGTAATTGCGCAGCACAAAACGAGGATTAGCGCACAACATGCGTTGACCAGCGTCGTTTCGGCCTTCCAGGTGCAGGCGTTGCTGAAACCAGCTTAAAAATTGCTGCAAGGGGGTGGGATTGCGCGCCAGATCGGTCACCGGGATAAACGCCTGGTCGGGGGCTTGCCCAGCCTGCCAGTCCAGCACACTTTGGCTCAGCCGCCGCCAAAACAGGGTGTGGTCGCAGGCATCCTGAGCCATCCAGTCATACAAGCTCTGGATCGCCGCTAGATCGCCCGCATCGCACTGGCGCAGACCGAGCTTGAGTCGGATTTGGGACAGCCAGGCCTGTTCGAATCGCGCTGGGTAAGTTTCCAAGACCGCAAGCACAGCATCAGCATCCTTCACCAGTGCCATCAAGGCTTGTCCCAAGGCGTGAAGATTCCAGTGCGCCACCCGGGGTTGTCGATTGAAGGCATAGCGGCCCAAAGTGTCGGTGTGGTTACAGATGTGTCCCGGGGCGTAGGCGTCCATGAATTGGAAGGGGCCGTAATCCAGAGTGAGTCCCAAAATGCTCATGTTGTCAGTGTTCATCACCCCGTGACAAAAACCAATCGCTTGCCACCTCGCCAACAAGTCGGCGGTACGGTCAGAGACATCTTGCAACAAAGCCAGCGCTGGATGGCTGGCCATGCCCGTCCCAAGGCCCAATTCAGTCCGGCAAAACTCCAGCAAGCGATTGACCTCGTCGGGTCGATCGAGCGAAGCAAAGTGCTCAAAATGACCAAACCGAATGAAACTTGGCGCGACACGGGTGACCACGGCGGCTGTTTCTGCGGTTTCTCGCCACACCCTGGCTGGTGAGGCGGTCAGGGCCAGGGCTCGTGTGGTGGGTATGCCCAAAGCATGCATGGCCTCAGAACACAAAAACTCCCGAATGCTCGAACGCAGCACTGCGCGACCATCGGCGCGGCGGGAATAGGGCGTGGGGCCAGCCCCTTTGAGCTGGACTTCCATGGGGCCTGCAGGGGTCTGGACTTCACCCAGGGTCAGTGCGCGCCCGTCTCCCAACTGGCCTGCCCACACCCCAAATTGGTGTCCGCTGTAGACGCTGGCCAGGGGTTCGCTACCGGGCCAGGGCTGGTTACCGGTCAAAATGTCCAACAGCCCAGTGTGTTCTTGCCAGTCTTGCGGCCAGCCCAGTTCAAGAGCCAACGCATCGGAAGCCGCCACCCAACGGGGTTCGGGCAAGGGAGTCGCCTGCCATGGGGTGTAGAACGCGGGTCCAAGCCGGGCAAAGCGATGGAGACAGATTGGAGCGGGGGGCAAACCTAATCTAGAGTGCATACTGTCATTGTCCGACAATCGGGCTGTCCTTGTCGGCCATACGGCCTTCGGGGAACGAGGCCAGGGAAGCTCTGCATCACTGGTGCAAAATAAGCTCAAAAGGAGGCCACATGCTGGGTTTGATGCAACAAATGCCATTGAATATTTCGGCTCTGATCGTGCATGCCGAAAAACACCATGGTGACACTGAGATCGTTTCGCGACGGGTTGAGGGTGACATCCATCGTACCCATTGGGCAGGGATTGCCCGCCGCTCCAGACAAGTGGCCAACGCCATTGACGAATGGGCTATTGGGCGAGGGGAGCGGATCGCCACGCTGGCTTGGAATGGCTATCGGCACCTGGAGTTGTATTTTGGCGTCAGCGGTTCGGGTCGGGTCTTGCACACCATCAATCCCCGGCTACACCCCGATCAAGTGGTTTGGATTGCCAACCACGCCGAAGATCGGGTGTTGTGCTTTGACATGACTTTTTTACCGCTGGTTCAAAAAGTCCACGCCCAATGCAAAACCATCCGTCATTACGTGGCCTTGTGCGACGCGACCGCCTTGCCCAGCGACACAGGTATTCCGAATCTGGTCAGCTACGAAGACTGGGTCAACCAGCATCCAGACACCTATGACTGGCCCGAACTCGATGAGAACACTGCTTCCAGCATGTGTTACACCAGCGGCACCACGGGCAACCCCAAAGCAGCCTTGTATTCTCATCGCTCGACCTTGCTTCATGCGTTCTCGGCCGCATTGCCTGATGCGATGTGTTTGTCCGCCCGCGACTCGGTTTTGCCGGTGGTGCCGATGTTCCATGTGAATGCCTGGGGGATTCCCTATAGCTGCGCCATGGTTGGGGCTAAATTGGTGTTCCCCGGAGCCCAACTTGACGGCAAATCGGTCTATGAGTTGCTCGAGACCGAGGGGGTGACCTTTGCCGCAGGTGTCCCCACCGTCTGGCAAATGTTGCTCAGTCACATGAAACCGGCAGGGATTCGTTTTGGCACCCTGCAACGCACGGTCATTGGTGGTTCAGCATGCCCACCGGCCATGATCTCGGCGTTTCGTGAGGAATACGGTGTGGACGTCTTGCATGCCTGGGGAATGACCGAGATGAGCCCCTTGGGTACAGTTTGCACCCTGAAAAACAAACATCTGAGCTTGCCATCCGAGCAGCAAATGAACATCCGTCTCAAACAAGGCCGGGCCATTTTTGGCGTCGACATGAAAATCGTCGACGATGACGGTCAGGAACAAGCCCAAGACGGTGTCGCTTACGGTGACTTGTTGGTCAGAGGACCTTGGGTCATTCGCGAGTACTTCAAAGGCGAAGGCGGCGATCCCTTACGCGGGGGATGGTTTCCCACCGGGGACGTGGCCACCATCGACACCGATGGTTTTATGCAAATCACAGATCGCAGCAAAGACGTGATTAAGTCAGGGGGGGAGTGGATCAGTTCGATCGACATTGAAAACATTGCCATGGCTCATCCGGCGGTGGCGATGGCCGCCTGTGTCGGGGTGCGTCATCCTAAATGGGATGAGCGCCCGATTGTGGTCGTCGTGAAGAAGCCTGGGCTCGAGGTGGAGCGTGATGAACTGCTCAAGTTTTATGAGGGTAAAACGGCCAAATGGCAAATTCCTGACGATGTGGTTTTTGTCGATGCCATCCCATTGGGAGCCACGGGCAAAATGCTCAAAACCGAGTTGCGAAAAAAACTGATCGACTACCGCTTGCCGGGAACCTGAATTCTCTGGGAAAGAGGGTCTGGTATTCAGTGCCTCATTAGGTGAAAACCAAGGTATTCCCGTGCTCGGCGTGGACGTATCATGAGGCACTCATACATCAAGGAGACCCCTATGTTTTATTTCACTCGACCCGTCCTGCTGGCTGCTCTGGCGCTGACCTGTCAAGGGGGCTGGGCGCAAAAGGGCGAAACCGTGCGCATCGCCCACATCGACCCGTTTTCAGGTCCCTTTGCCAATGTCGGTCAGAACCAACTCAAAAGCTGGCAGTTCATCGCCGAGCGCATGGCTGGGGACAAAAACCCGGCGGGTGTCAAGTTCGAGATCGTGGGGTTTGACAACAAGGCTTCCCCGCAAGAGAGTTTGAACGCCCTCAAAGCCGCTATAGACCAAGGCTTTCGTTATGTGACTCAGGGCAATGGCTCGGGCGCTGCCTTGGCCATTTCGGATGCGGTCAGCAAGCACAACGAACGCAACCCGGGCAAAGAAGTGGTCTATCTGAATTACGCGGCTGTTGACCCAGCCTTGACCAACGAGAAATGCAGCTTTTGGCACTTCCGTTTGGACGCCGACACCTCCATGAAAATGGAGGCTTTGACCTCTTTCATGAAAGACCGCCAAAGCGTCAAGAAAATTTACTTGGTGAACCAAAATTATTCGCACGGACAGCAGGTCGCCCGCTACTTCAAAGAAGGCATGGCCAGAAAACGCCAAGACGTGCAAATCGTCGGCGAGGACCTGCATCCCTTGGGCCAAGTGAAAGACTTCGCCCCCTATGTGGCCAAGATCAAGCAGTCGGGCGCCGATACCCTGGTGACTGGCAATTGGGGTCAAGACATGACCCTGCTGGTCAAAGCCATTAACGATGCTGGCTTGAAGATTGCCATCTATGCCTACTATGCGGGAGTCTCGGGAACCCCCACGGCCTTGGCCGCAGGCGGCGAAAAAGACGTCAGTCAAATTGCCGTCAGTCACTCCAATTTTGGCGGCGAATTGGCCAAACTGCGTAACGACTTCAAGGCTCGCTTCAACGATGACTACTACACCTTCCAGACCTACTCGGGCATTGCCCTGCTATCAGCTGGCATGGCCAAAGCCAAAAGTACCGATCCGGTGAAAGTGGCCCAGGCCATGAGTGGATTGCGCTTCAAGAGCTACAACGGCGAGGTCGAGATGCGTAAATTTGACCATCAATTACAGCAAACCCTCTACATCAGCAAATGGACCAAGACCACTACCAAAACGCCCTATAGCGAAGAAAACACGGGCTATAACTTTGACCTGGTGAAAGAGATCGAGCCGTATGTCGCCAGCACCCCCACCAGTTGCCAGATGAAACGTCCCTGATGGAGTTTTTCGCGATTTCTTTGCTCAACGGGCTCAGCTATGGACTGTTGCTCTTCATGCTCAGTTCTGGGCTAACCCTGATTTTCAGCATGATGGGGGTGTTGAATTTTGCCCACGCCAGCTTTTATATGTTGGGGGCCTACCTGGCCTATGCCCTGAGCAGCTGGCTGGGCTTCTGGTGGGCCCTGTGCCTGGCCCCTGTCTGTGTGGGTTTGGTGGGGGCGGCTTTTGAGCGCTGGTGTCTGCGACGCGTTCATGCCATGGGTCATGTGCCTGAATTACTGATCACCTTTGGCCTGAGCTACATCGTGGTCGAGGTGGTTCAATTGGTCTGGGGCCGCAGCGCCATGGACTATCGGGTACCCAGTGAACTCGAAGGGCCTTTGTTCACCCTGTTTGAAACTCAATTCCCCATGTATCGGGCATTCATGATGGGTGTTTCCTTGCTGATGTTGCTGATCTTGTGGCTTTTGCTGACGCGCACCCGTACGGGGCTGCTGATTCAAGCGGCCCTCTCACATCCCGAGACTGTGCAAACGCTGGGACATAACGTCCCACGCCTGTTCATGGGGGTTTTTGGTGTCGGTTCGGCCTTGGCCGGTTTGGCTGGGGTTTTGGGAGGCAATGCGTTTGTCACCGAGCCAGGCATGGCGGCCACGGTCGGGTCGGTGATTTTTGTCGTTGTGGTGGTGGGGGGGATGGGCTCATTGGCAGGGGCTTTTTTAGCCTCTTTGCTGATTGGCATCGTGCAGACCTTTGCCGTGGCCATAGATCAGTCGGTGCAGACGATCTTGGCGGCCGTGGGCTGGACTCTGGGGCCTGAGTCCTGGGGACACGCCCTGTGGTCGCTCAAAGTCAGCCAGGTGGCCCCCATCTTGCCTTATTTGTTTTTGGTGTTGATGCTGATTTTTCGTCCACGCGGATTGCTTGGCACGCGCGAGGGTTAAGGCATGCTCAAAGGGTGGCGGCTTTGGTTGGCCTATGCGCTGTTGATGGCATTTATGCCATTGATATTCAATTCCAGTTTGGCCCACAATCTACTGAGTCAGATAGGCATCGCCATGATTGTTTGTCTGAGCTACAACATATTACTGGGCCAGGGCGGGATGCTCAGTTTCGGTCACGCGGTGTATTCGGGATTAGGGGCGTTTTTGGCCATCCATACCCTCAATGCAGTCAGCGCGGGCCAACTTCCCCTTCCGGTCTCTTTGGTCCCATTGGTTGGCGGTGCCAGTGCACTGTGCGTGGCCTTGTTGCTGGGTTGGGTCAGCACACAAAAGGCGGCCACTCCCTTTGCCATGATCACCTTGGGCGTGGGTGAGTTGGTTTGGGCCATGTCGCTCATGTTCCCTGGGTTCTTTGGCGGGGAAGGAGGCATCAGCGGCAACCGGGTCACGGGGGCCCAACCTTGGGGCATCACCCTGGGGCCACAAATCGAGTTGTATGCACTGATCGCCATTTACGTTTGGGTGTGCACCTGGTTGATGTATGCCCTGACCCAAACCCCTTTGGGCCGCATGCTCAATGCGGTGCGTGACAACCCCGAGCGCGTTGCATTTGTTGGCTACGACCCTCGGATGGTGCGCTACATCGCTTTTTGTCTCTCGGCTTTTTTTGCCGGTATCGGTGGAGGGCTGGCAGCATTGAATTTCGAAATTGTGACCTCCGAAGTGGTCAGCGCCCACCGATCTGGGGCTTATTTGCTGTTCGTCTTTTTGGGCGGAGCCACTTTTTTCATAGGGCCGATATTGGGGGCGGTCCTGATGGTGGTGGCGGGGGTGCTTTGGTCCGAATGGACACAGGCCTGGTTGCTTTATCTGGGATTGGTATTTGTCCTGATGGTGATGTTTGTTCCTGGGGGCATCGCTGGTTTAGTGATGCAACATCTGCGTCTGTTTCAGCGCGGCCTAGGCTTACCCATGCTCAAAGCCTATGCCTTGCTGGTCCCTGTAGCTATGCTCGGGCTGGCTGGCTTGGGGGTCTGGATCGAGATGATCTATCACCTGCAACTCAACGCCGCCTTGACGCCAGTGCTCAAGCTGGGTTCGAGCCTGTGGGATACCTCTTCGGCGTCTACTTGGACCTGGGTCAGTGCCTGGGCCGTGTTGGGCCTGCTGTCCTTGATGTTCGCTTGGAGGGGATTTAAAAGTCGTTGGGAGTCGTGGCTGAGTTTGGCCTTGCCCGCTGATTCATCCGTCGCCACCGGTCCGACAGGGCCTCAACAGCAGACAAGCAGCGCAGAGGATAAAGGGCCGCCCGCTGCGCGCCCCATCCCCGCCAGTGCGCCCGTCACACTGGCCCTGAGCGGGCTGCACAAACAATTTGGGGCGACCCAGATCATTCGGGGGGTCGATCTAGACATACACCAAGGCGAACGGGTGGCGCTGATTGGACCCAATGGGGCGGGCAAATCGACGCTTTTCAACCTCATCAGCGGTCGATTTGAGCCCACTTCCGGTCGGGTCATTTTGCGCGGGCAGGATGTGGCAGGCCTCAAACCTCAGGCCATTCAGCGCCTAGGGCTGTCTCGCAGCTTTCAAATGACCCATGTCTTTGGGCGCCTGAGCGTTTGGGACAATTTGCGTTGCAGTGTGTTGTACAGATTAGGACACGGCTATCGTTTTTGGCGTGATCTGAATGCCTTGACCGACGTCAGCGAAAGAGCCGAGCAACTGCTGGACGATGTGCGCTTGCAGCATCGCAGGCACGAACTGGCCATGAATTTGACCTATGCCGAGCAAAGGGCGCTGGAATTGGCGGTGACATTGGCGGCGGGCAATGAATTGATTTTGCTGGATGAACCCACTGCGGGTATGAGTCGGGCTGAGACGAACTATATGATCGGCATGATTCGCCGCTTGACCGAAGGCAAAACCCTGTTGATGGTGGAGCACGATATGGATGTGGTGTTTGGCCTGGCCGACCGCGTGGCGGTGCTCGTGTATGGTGAGGTCATCGCCTTCGACACCCCGCAACGTGTGCGTGCCGACCCGAAGGTGCGCCTGGCCTATTTGGGAGAGTCGGAGGAGGGGACGGCGTGTTGAGTGTTCGGAATCTGAATGCCTTTTATGGCAAAAGCCATGTGTTGCATGGCGTCAATTTTGACATCTCGCCGGGCGAGATCGTCGCCCTGTTGGGGCGCAACGGATCGGGCCGATCAACCACTGCCAAGGCCATCATGGGATTGCTCGATGCCCGAGGGCAAATTCAATGGCGCGGCCAAACTTTGCTGGGCGTACCCACCCATCGCATCGCCCAATTGGGCTTGGGCTACGTGCCCGAGAACCGGGATGTATTTGCGCGCCTGACGGTTGAAGAAAACCTGCTGTTGGGCATCAAACCAAGACAAAAACCTGGTCGTTGGCAACTGGACGATATGTATGCCATGTTTCCTAGGCTGAAAGAGCGTGCACAGGTCGAGGCAGGATTGTTGTCAGGCGGAGAACAACAAATGCTGACCTTGTGCCGTACCCTCATGGGAGACCCAGACCTGATCATGGTCGACGAACCCACTGAAGGCCTGGCACCGCTGGTGGTCGAACAGGTCGCCCAATACCTCAAAGCCCTGCGAGCCAAACGGATCTCGGTTTTATTGATCGAGCAAAAACTGACCATCGCCTTAGATATCAGTGATCGGGTGCTGGTGATGGGGCACGGTCAGGTGGTCTTTGCGGGCACCCCACAACAATTCAGGAACCAAGAGTCGATACGGCGGGAATGGCTTGAAATATCATGAGTGACAACCCTGTGCCAGGCCTTTCCTGCTGGCTCTAGAATGACATTTCGAACGACCGTTCTATTTTATTTTTCGAGGATCAAGAATGAGCGCAGATTATCAGGTTCAAGGTGACGTGGCCGTCATCAGCTTGAACAATCCACCTGTCAACGGACTGGGCTTGTCCACCCGGCTGGCTTTTGTCGATGGACTGCAAAAGGCATTGGAAAGTGCGCAAGTCAAAGCCATCGTGGTAACTGGGGCCGGCAAGGCGTTTTCTGGTGGCGCTGACATCAAAGAGTTCGGTTCTCCCAAAGCCACCCAAGAGCCCAATCTGCTCAGCCTGATTGCTGCCCTGGACAATTCGAACAAGCCGGTGGTGGCGGCACTCCACACGGTGGTCATGGGCGGTGGTCTGGAGTTGGCCTTGGGCTGTCACTATCGGATTGCCGCCCCCGGTTGCAGCGTGGCACTGCCTGAAGTCAAAATTGGGCTCATTCCCGGCGCTGGTGGGACCCAGCGTCTGCCCAGGGTGCTGGGTGTTGAAGCCGCCCTCAACATGATTGTGAGTGGCGAAGCGATTGCCAGCGAACGATTGGCGACCTTACCCGGACAAAAGTTGTTCGACAAAATGGCAGCCTCGGCCCACAGTTTGCTGGAAGAGGCCATCGCTTTTGCGCGTCAGGTGGCGGATCAGCGTCCCTTGCCTCGGGTGCGTGACTTGCCGTGCAAGCACCCCATGGGCGACGCTTATTTTCAATTTGCCCGAAATATGGTCAAGGGCATGTCGAAAAATTTTCCAGCACCGGCCAAGTGTGTTGATGCCGTTCAGGCGTCCACGCAGCGACGATTTGATGAGGGCATGGCGTTGGAGCGCGAGCTCTTCATCAACCTGATGTTCACCCCCGAGTGTCGAGCTTTGCGACATTTGTTTGTGGCCCAGCGCGCCGCTTCCAAGATCGCCGACGTTCCCGACAGTACCCCGACCCGAGCCATAGCGCAGGTCGCCATCATAGGCGCAGGCACCATGGGTGGAGGGATCGCCATGAATTTTCTCAACGCGGGCCTACCGGTGAAGATTTTGGAGATGAAACAAGAAGCTCTGGATCGTGGTTTGGCAACCGTGCGCAAGAACTACGAAGCCCAAGTGGCGAAGGGCAAGCTCAAAGCCGAGGTCTATCAACAACGCATGGGATTACTGAGCACCACGCTGAACTACGAGGACATTGCCCAAGCCGATTTGGTGATTGAGGCCGTGTTCGAGGAAATCGGTGTCAAAGAGGCGGTGTTCAAAAAACTCGATCAAGTCATGAAACCGGGAGCGATTTTGGCCAGCAATACATCGACGCTCGATGTGAATCAAATTGCTGGCTTCACCCGCCGTCCCCAAGATGTGGTGGGTATGCACTTTTTCAGCCCAGCCAATGTGATGAAATTATTGGAAGTGGTGCGCGGCACCGAAACTGCCAAGGATGTCATGGCCAGCGTCATGGCGGTGGCCAAAAAAATCAAGAAAACGGCGGTGGTCTCCGGGGTTTGCGACGGTTTTATCGGCAATCGCATGATCGAACAGTATTCTCGTCAGGCCGGATTTTTGCTGGAAGAAGGTTGCACCCCAGCGCAGGTGGACCGGGCGATTGAAAAATTCGGTTTTGCCATGGGTCCGTTTCGCATGGGTGACCTGGCTGGCAACGACATAGGATGGGCGATCAGGAAACGTCGCTATGTCGAAAAACCGCACCTGCGCTACAGCAAAACCGCCGATTTGTTGTGCGAGGAGGGGCGTTATGGGCAAAAAACCGGCTCCGGTTGGTATGACTACAAACCTGGCAAGCGCGACGCCATCCCATCCCAATGGGTGGAGGACATGATCGAGCGCCATCGCAAATCCCTGGGAATCGAACCGCGCAAGATTGGCGATGAGGAAATCGTGCAACGACTGGTGTTTTCGCTCGTCAACGAGGCGGCACACATTTTGGAGGAGGGCATAGCCGCCAAGGCCAGCGACATCGACGTGGTCTACATCACCGGCTACGGCTTTCCTGTACACCGAGGCGGCCCCATGCTGTATGCCGACCAGTTTGGACTGTTCAACGTCGTCCAAGCCATGCAGAGGTTTGCCCGCAATCCGCACGACGATGCCAAATTCTGGCAACCCGCGCCTTTGTTGGCTCGACTGGTGGCCGAAGGCCAGACTTTCAATAACATCAAGTGAACCCCACTCAAAGGATATTGTCATGAGCAAGGCTGTCATTGTCTCCACCGCCCGTACCCCGCTGACCAAAAGCTGGAAAGGTGCTTTCAACATGACCCATGGCGCGACCCTGGGTGGACACGCCATTCGGCAGGCAGTCGAGCGAGCTGGCATCGATCCCGCCGAAGTGGAAGATGTGCTGATGGGTTGCGCCAACCCTGAGGGTGCCACCGGTTGGAATATTGCACGCCAATGTGCACTGGCGGGCGGTCTACCCATCAGTGTGAGTGGTGTGACGATCAACCGTTTTTGCTCGTCCGGTCTACAGACCATTGCCATGGCGGCGCAGCGCATCATTGCTGGGGAGGGCGACACCTATGTGGCTGGCGGTGTCGAGAGTATTTCCTGTGTGCAACAAGAGATGAACATGCACATGTTTCAGGACCCCATTTTGCTCAAGTCCAAGCCCGAAATTTATTGGCCCATGTTGCAAACCGCCGAGCAAGTGGCCAAGCGCTATGGCATTTCACGCGAGGCCATGGACGAGTACGGCGCAGCCAGTCAGCAAAAAGCCTGTGCCGCACAAGCGGCGGGCAAATTCAAGGACGAAATCGCTCCGATCACAGTCAAGGCCGGTATCGCTGACAAGGTGATGGGGCTGATGACCAAGGAAGTCACGGTGGACAAGGATGAGGGCTTGCGTGAGGGCACCACAGCCGAGGGCATCAGCGGCATCAAGTCCGCCATGCCCGGTGGTTCGATTTCGGCCGGTAACGCCAGCCAATTCTCCGACGGGGCCGGAGCCTGCGTGGTCATGGACGAGGCGCTCGCCCAACGCAGGGGGCTGAAACCCTTGGGCCGCTTTTTGGGTTTTGCTGTGGCCGGCTGTGAACCCGATGAAATGGGCATCGGTCCCGTGTTCGCCGTACCTAAAGTCCTGGACAGACTCGGGCTGAAGGTGGGCGACATCGATTTATGGGAACTCAACGAGGCCTTTGCGGTTCAAGTGTTGTATTGCCGCGATCGTTTGGGGATTCCCCCCGAGCGACTCAATGTCAACGGTGGTGCCATTGCCTTGGGGCATCCCTATGGAGTCAGTGGCCAACGACTGACCGGCCACGCTTTGATCGAAGGCAAGCGGCGGGGGGCCAAACGGGTTGCGGTGACCATGTGCATTGGGGGTGGCATGGGCGCGGCAGGTATTTTTGAAGTGCTGTGAGCCTGCGCCATACCGTCGATCATCTGCTGTTCGAATGGCTGCGGGTCACCGATCTGTGCCAGCGCGAACGGCACGCCGATCACAGTTGGGAAACCTTTACCGCGGTTCTTGACACTTGCGAGCGCATCGCCAAAGAGAAATACGCCCCATTCAATCGCTTGCTCGATCAGCAAGAGCCACAGTTTGACGGCGAGCGGGTGATATTACCCAGCGCGACGCATGAGGCCCATCGAGCCTATGTTGAATCCGGAATGTTGTCTGCTGCGCAATCTGCACAGTGGGGCGGCATGCAATTGCCCTTTACGGTGGAGTCTGCGGCCAACGCCTTTTTCGCCTGCGCATCGGTCAGCATGGGGGCCCATATGTTGACCGTGGGTAACGCCAATTTATTGTTGGCCCATGGCACTCCCATGCAAAAGCAGTTGTTTGCCCAGCGTGAGTTGAGCGGTCTGTGGGCGGGAACCATGTGCCTGAGCGAGCCGCAAGCAGGTTCATCACTAAGCGATATCGTGACCCGAGCCGAGCCCGATGGCATCGATTTTGAGCACGATCCTCTAGGTCCGCGTTATCGTCTGGTGGGGCACAAAATGTGGATCTCCAATGGAGACCATGAATTGACCGAAAACATTGTCCATCTGGTGCTGGCCAAAATTCCGGGCCCCGACGGTCGACTGGTCCCGGGCACTCGCGGTATTTCACTTTTTATTGTTCCCAAACACCTGGTCGATACCCATGGACGCATCATGGCTCGCAACGATGTGGCCTTGGCCGGCTTGAATCACAAATGTGGTTGGCGTGGGACTGTCAACACTTTGCTTAATTTTGGCGAAGGCAAGTACCCGGTGGATGGACGAGCGGGGGCCGTTGGCTATCGGGTCGGCGAGGTGGGCGAGGGTTTGCGCTGCATGTTTCATATGATGAACGAAGCGCGCATCGGCGTGGGCATGGCAGCGACCATGTTAGGTATGGCCGGCTATCAGGCCTCGCTGGAATATGCCCGTCAACGCCCGCAAGGCCGGCCTTTGACCGAAGCGGGCAAAGACCCCACCCAGCCTATGGTTCGCATCATCGAACACGCCGATGTACGGCGTATGCTGTTGGCCCAAAAAGCCTATGCCGAAGGGGCCCTGGCTTTGGCTCTGTATTGCGCCCGGTTGGTCGATGACGCGCATACGGGCACGCCCGAACAAGCCTCGCAGGCACGCGATTTACTCGAGGTCCTGACCCCGATCGCCAAAAGCTGGCCCAGCGAATGGTGTCTGGAAGCCAATAGCCTGGCCATCCAGATCCATGGTGGGTACGGCTATACCCGTGACTTCCCGGTCGAGCAATATTGGCGAGATAACCGTTTAAATATGATTCACGAGGGCACACACGGCATCCAGGCTCAGGACCTGTTGGGGCGCAAAGTGCGCCAGCAGGGTGGGCTGGGTTTAAAGCGCTTGGGCGAGCGGATCGAGGCCACGCTGAAAGCCTGCGAATCCGATCCTGCTTGGACGCCTTGCGCCCAAGCTTTGCGACAGTCCTGGCAGCGTTTACAACTGGCCACGGTCCAAGCCTGGCAATACCCCCCGGCACAGGCCCTGGCCAATGCGGTGCCTTACATGCAAGCATTTGGCCATGTGGTTTTGGCCTGGATCTGGCTAGATGTGGCGCAATCGGATGGTGCGAACGATATTCTCTCCCAAGGCCGAAAAGCCGCGTGTCGATTTTTTTTCCGGCATGAATTACCCAAAATTGACGCATGGCTGGGTGTGGTGAGCACAGGCGACAATGTCTTTGGCGAATTACCAGAAGAAGCGTTCTAATTCAATTCCCTATTCAAGTTCTGGAGTCTTTCGAGATGTCTGTGGAGTCAGATCAAAAACCGTCCGCCTTTGGGGTTCACATACCCTTTGTCGCTCATCTGGGCTTCGAGATGATCGGGTTTGAGGGTGGCCAGTCCGAGATGCGATTCACGCCCAAGCCCGAGCATAAAAATTCGTTTGACGTG
This sequence comes from uncultured Bordetella sp., assembly GCA_964390775.1. Classification (GTDB taxonomy): domain Bacteria; phylum Pseudomonadota; class Gammaproteobacteria; order Burkholderiales; family Burkholderiaceae_C; genus Limnohabitans. Next base: position 68,662 of record CAYMJT010000001.1, on the reverse strand, counting down.
GCCCACGGCGGCGCAATCATGGCCTTGCTTGACGTGTCGATGGCCACAGCGGCGCGCAGCATTGACAAAACTCTGGGGGTGGTCACCATCGAGATGAAAACCAGTTTCATGCAACCCGCCAACGGCACTTTGACTGCCAAAGGCCGCTTGATGCACCGCACCAAGTCGATGGCGTTTGCTGAGACTCAGTTGTTTGATGCCCAGGGCCGACTATGCGCCCATGCCACGGGCACCTTCAAATACATTGTGCGTAAACCCAACGATCCCCCCTTGTCCACCGACTGAACGGAGATACACCATGCCCATGAATCGCCAACTATTGCTGGATAACCGCCCAATGGGTGAGGCCAGCACTTCAAATTTCAAATTGGTCATCACGCCTACCCCCGAATTGACAGAGGGCGAGGTCCTGGTGCGTCACCATTTTTTGAGTCTGGACCCCTATATGCGGGGGCGAATGAACGACGGGAAAAGCTATGCCCAACCTCAGCCCCTAGGGCAGGTCATGATAGGCGGTACGGCGGGCGAAGTTGTTGAGTCGCGTCACCCGCGTTTTCAGGTCGGCGATCAAGTGGTGGGCATGGGCGGCTGGCAAGAATATTCAGTGGTTAAGGCCGATGCCCCAGGAGCGCTGCGCAAAGTCGATACGCGACAGGTGGGCTTGAGTCATTACCTGGGTGCGGTGGGAATGCCGGGCGTCACGGCTTGGTACGGCCTGGTGAAAATCATTGCGCCCAAAGCCGGCGAAACCGTGACGGTCAGTGCCGCCAGCGGTGCGGTGGGCAGCGCTTATGGCGCATTGGCCAAAGCCCGTGGTTGTCGAGTCGTGGGTATCGCTGGGGGAGCAGAAAAATGCGCGTACGTGGTCCAAGAGTTGGGGTTTGACGACTGCATCGACTACAAACAACATACCGATGCTGCCTCGCTGTCCAAAGCGCTGAAACAAGCTTGTCCGAACGGCATCGATGGCCATTTTGAAAACGTCGGTGGCATGGTCTTGGATGCTGTCATGTTGCGCACCAATGCCTTTGCCCGCATCGCTGTGTGCGGCATGATCGCTGGCTACGATGGCAGGCCAGTGCCCATGTCTGCGCCTGCGCTGATTCTGGTCAATCGCCTCAAAGTGGAAGGCTTCATCGTCAGTGAGCACATGGAGGTCTGGCCTGAGGCCTTGAAAGAGTTGGGGGAGCGGGTTGGCAGCGGTCAATTTCGCCCCCGGGAAACCATCGCCCAAGGCCTGGAGAGCGCACCAGAGGCTTTTCTGGGCTTGCTCAAGGGCAAAAATTTCGGCAAACAGTTGGTCCGCCTGTTCTGAGGAGGCTCCGTGATTGAAAATTTTGAAGGCAAAGTCGCTGTCCTGACAGGGGCGGCCTCGGGTTTTGGTCTGGAATGTGCTCGCCTCGGTGCGCGCCTGGGTATGAAACTGGTGTTGGTTGACGTGCAAGCCCCCGCGCTGGAAAAAGTCCAAAAGGAACTGCAAGCTCAGGGCGCTCAAGTCTGGAGCCGAGTGACCAATGTGTCTGATGAGCGTGACATGCAGGCTTTGGCCGACCATGTGGCCCAGCATGTGGGGGTGCCGCACCTGATCTTCAACAACGCTGGCGTGGCCGCCGGTGGCTTGTTGTGGGAGAACACCGTGGCCGATTGGGAATGGGTCCTAGGGGTCAATTTATGGGGGGTGGTCCATGGGGTGCGTTTGTTCACGCCCATGATGTTGCAGGCCGCTCGAACCGACCCGCATTATCGGGGTCATGTGGTCAATACAGCCAGCATGGCGGGTTTGCTGACGCCCCCCAATATGGGGATCTATAACGTCTCCAAGCACGCGGTAGTGGCGCTGACTGAAACCCTTTATCAGGATTTGCGCCTGGTGACTGAGCAGGTCAGCGCCAGTGTGTTGTGTCCCTATTTTGTCCCCACCGGCATCAGTCACAGCGAGCGCAATCGCCCAGGTGATTTGGCCACTGCACCACCCACGCGCAGCCAAAGCATCGGTCAAGCCATGAGCGAGAAAGCGGTCAGCAGTGGCAAGGTCAGCGCCGCAGAAGTGGCTCAGCGGGTGTTTGATGCGGTGGCTCAGGACCACTTTTATATTTTCAGCCATCCCAAAGCCTTGGGTAATGTGCAACTGCGCATGGAATCGATCTTGCAGATTCAACAACCCCCCGATCCGTTTGCCGCTCGTCCCGAAATCGGGGAGTCCTTACGTCAGGCCTTGCGCAGCGATTGAGCCAGCGCTACCGTTGCATCACGGGGCGTTCAGGAAGCTGGGCGTCACTTCCTTAGAATCCCCCTCCTATGTCCATCAGCCACCTTATTGCCCAGGAACTGGGCGTTCGCCCCCCCCAAGTTCAAGCCGCCATCGATCTGATTGACAGTGGCGCCACTGTCCCTTTCATTGCCCGATATCGGAAAGAGGCGACTGGCGGTTTGGATGATACGCAATTGCGTGAACTCGAACAGCGTTTGAGTTATTTGCGGGAACTTTTTGAACGCCGTGCGGCCATCCTCAAGAGCATCGAAGAGCAGGGCAAAATGAGCCCTGAGTTGCGTCTGTCCATCGAATCCGCCATGACCAAACAAACCTTGGAGGATTTGTATTTGCCCTACAAACCCAAACGGCGCACCAAAGCCATGATCGCCCGCGAGGCTGGCTTGGAGCCCCTGGCCTTGGCTTTGTGGCGCAACCCCCAACTCGATCCACATGAACAGGCGCAGGTGTATGTGCGACCAGCTGGCCAGATCGAAGGAGCTGATTTTTCGACCGTGGCCCTGGTACTCGACGGGGTTCGTGATTTGCTCTCGGAACTGTGGGCCGAGGACGCCGCATTATTGAAACATTTGCGCGACTGGCTTTGGGAAGAGGGTTTCTTGCGCTCGCGCTTGGTCAATGGTCAAAATCCGGATGACCCCGAGGTTGCCAAATTTCGGGATTATTTTGAATATGACGAGGTTTTGGTGCAAATTCCTTCGCACCGAGCTTTGGCGGTATTCAGGGGCCGTACGTTGGGTATTCTCGATACCCGTTTGGCACTGCCTATTGAACCCGAACCGGGTCAACCCAGCTTGGCCGAAGGTCGAATCGCTGTCCAACTGAATTGGTCGCATCAAAAACGCCCGGCCGACGATCTATTGCGACGTTGCGTGTCCTGGACTTGGAAGGTCAAACTCAGCCTCTCGATCGAGCGCGATTTGTTGGCCCAACTGCGTGAACAAGCCGAACAGGTCGCCATCCAGGTGTTTGGTGACAATGTGCGCGATCTGCTCTTGGCGGCTCCTGCGGGCCCACAGGTCGTGATGGGGCTGGACCCGGGAATCCGCACGGGGGTCAAGGTGGCTGTAGTGAACTCAACGGGGCGATTGTTGGCCACCGATACGGTGTATCCGCACGAACCGCGTCGAGATTGGGAGGGGGCATTGCACCGATTGCAGCATCTGTGTGTGTCGCACGGGGTGAAGCTGATTGCGATTGGCAATGGCACGGCCAGTCGAGAAACCGACCAACTGGCCGCCGATTTGATCAAGCGCTTAGTCCCATTGGCCCAGCAAGACTCGAGCCTCAAGGTGCCTCTCAAGGTGGTGGTCAGTGAAGCCGGCGCCTCCGTTTACAGCGCCAGCGAATACGCCAGCCAGGAGTTGCCCGATGTGGATGTCAGCTTGCGTGGAGCAGTCAGCATTGCTCGTCGCCTGCAAGACCCTCTGGCCGAACTGGTCAAAATTGATCCCAAATCGATAGGCGTCGGTCAGTATCAACACGACGTCAGCCAAATCGAATTGGCGCGAACTCTCAATGCAGTCGTCGAGGATTGTGTCAACAAAGTGGGGGTGGACCTCAATACTGCCAGCGCTCCGCTGTTGTCTCGGGTCTCTGGCCTTAGCGCCACTTTGGCCCGCTCGGTGGTGCGCTGGCGTGACCAACAAGGGGCCTTCAAATCGCGCCAGCAGTTGCTGGAGGTCTCAGGTTTGGGGACCAAGACTTTTGAGCAATGCGCTGGATTTCTGCGCATTCGGGGCGGCGATGAACCCTTGGACATGACTTCAGTGCACCCCGAAAGTTACCCTGTTGTGCAACGCATACTGACCCAGCTGGGTCGTCCGATCGGTGAAATCATGGGCCGCGCCGACATGCTGAAAACTCTGAGGCCCGAATTATTGGCCAATGAATCCGTGGGGGTGATCACGGTGCGTGACATTCTGGCAGAGCTTGAAAAACCAGGTCGCGATCCGCGCCCCGATTTTGAGGTGGCGCGCTTTAACGAGGGGGTCGAGGACATCACCGATTTGCAGATGGGCATGGTGCTCGAGGGCACGGTCAGTAATGTGGCCGCCTTTGGAGCCTTCGTCGATGTCGGAGTCCATCAAGACGGGTTGGTGCACGTTAGCCAGTTGGCCCATCGCTTTGTCGCCGATGCGAGAGAAATTGTTAAAGCGGGGGCGATCGTCAAAGTGAAAGTCCTGGAGGTCGATGTGACGCGCAAACGCATTGCCCTGAGCATGCGCCTGGATGCTGCTCCGCGCCAGGGCGCGGTGCGTGACAATCGTTTTGAGGGGACACCGCGCTCGCATCGGTTTGGATCTCGGCCGACAGAGGCCCCCGTTCAAGGGTCCATGGCTTCGGCTTTCGCTCGGCTCCAGGGCTTCAAAAAATGAACTCAGACGCATGAAAGCCCTGCGCATTCTGGCTGGACCTGCGGCCATGCGCCACGTGCGTGAGCGTGGATTGGCTCCAGCCGATGTGGGGGTCATTCCTGGTGCGGCGGGGGGGCCCAAGGGTTTGATTTTGGGACCTCTGGATCGATTCCTGTTTGGTGACTGGTTGCCACGATCCTCGCAGGCGGTCCATTTGGTGGGTGCTTCCATCGGGGCTTGGCGCTTGGCCAGTGCCTGTCTAAACGACCCGGTGCGGGCTTTGCAGCGTTTGGAACACGATTACATCCATCAGGATTACCGCGTGCCATCAGGCCAAAAACGCCCCAGCGCCGAACAAGTCAGTCAAGAGTTCGGTCGCAGTCTGAGTGATTTTTATGGCGGGCAGGTCAGCCAGGTGTTGATGCATCCACGCTATCGCCTGCATGTCTTGACCTCGCGTGGCCAGCATGTGCTTGCCAAGGAGGGGCCTTGGCGGACACCGTTGGGTTATGCCGCCGCCTATCTGATCAATGCCGTTCATCGACGATACCTGGGGCTGTGCTTACATCGAGTGGTGTTTTCCAGTCGGTCGCAAGAGGCATTGCCCTTTGCCTGCGACGATTTCCCCACCGAACGCGTGCCATTGACCGAAGCCAACTTTATGGCGGCCGTCCAGGCCAGTTGCTCCATTCCCTTCGTGTTGCAAGCGGTGCAAGACATTGCCTTGTCGCCACCGGGTGCGCATTGGGACGGCGGCATCACCGACTATCACTTACACCTGGACTATCGGGCGCAGCCAGGCCTGGTCTTGTACCCGCATTTTCAGCCCCAGGTGGTGCCAGGCTGGCTGGACAAAGCTTGGAGAAGACGCCATCGGGCCACGCCCTTTTTGGATCGCATGGTACTCCTGTGCCCCAGCCCGGAATGGGTAGCCAAACTGCCCAACGGGAAATTGCCCGATCGCAGTGACTTCGTGAACTATGCCCACGACGTGCCCGAACGCATTCGAGTCTGGAGCGCGGCTGCTAAAGCCGCACACCAATTGGCCGATGAATGGGCCCAGTGGTTGCAACAACCCGACTCAAGCCGGATTGAGCCCCTACCATGAGTGCACACTCTCTGAATCCGGCGCAGCACCTGAGCGCCGAAATGCGACACCTGATCGAACGCATCCAGCGAGCAGGGCATCCGCCCATGCAAGCCATGACGGTAGAGCAAGCCCGGGCTTTTTACGAAGCAGGCGCACCCTTGCTCGACCTGCCCCCACCGAAGATTGTGCGCTGCGAAGACCTGATTCTGGAGGGGGCGAGCGGCCTGGAAGTCAAAGCCCGTTTGTATGCCGATGCGGTGGGTACACCCCTACCGGTGCTGGTTTACTTTCATGGCGGCGGATTTACCATAGGCAGCCCGGCGACGCACGATGTCCTGTGTCGACATTTGTCGCGATTGGCCCAGTGCGCAGTGATTTCGGTGGACTATCGAAGGGCACCCGAACACCGTTTTCCCACTGCAGTGGACGATGCGTGGAGCGCCCTGTGCACGGTGCGCAAACGCGCTCAGCGCTGGGGCCTGGATGCTCATCGCATCGCAGTGGGGGGGGACAGCGCAGGCGGGACCTTGGCAGCAGTCTGCGCCCACCTGGCCCGCGACGTCCATTGGCCCTTGGCGCTACAACTGCTTTTTTACCCAGGCACCACATCCCATCAAGACACCGCTTCGCACCGCCGGTTTGGGCACGGCTTTATGCTCGATAGCGAGACCATCGCTTGGTTTTTTGATCAATACATTGCTCCTGAGATGCGCCAGGATTGGCGTTTTGCCCCCCTGAATGCGCCAGATCATGGTGGTCTGGCACCCGCTTGGATAGGGTTGGCGGAATGTGACCCGCTGGTCGACGAGGGGGTGGCCTATGCCGATGCCTTACGCATGGCCGCAGTGGCGGTAGATCTTGAAATTTACCGTGGTGTCGTCCATGGATTTGTCAATATGGGACGATATGTGCCCCAAGCTATGACTGCCCATCAGGATGCGGCACGCGCTTTGCGAAAGGCTTTTGGATCTTAAACATGAAGTGGATCATCGGTCATTGGAATGAGTTACAAGCCCTTGCGGCACCCTTGCGTGCCGAGGTGTTTGTGCGCGAACAAGGGGTACCCCAGGAACTGGAATGGGATGATCAGGATCTGATCGCAGTCCATGGCGTCATACAAGATGATGCAGGACAGGTGGTGGCCACGGGTCGTCTGCTGGCACATGCGCCAGGTGTGGCGCGGATCGGTCGCATGGCAGTCAAAGCCAGCCACCGTGGCAAGGGCTTGGGACGGCAAGTGCTGCTGGGTTTGATCGAGGTGGCGCGACAGCGTGGGGACCATGAGGTGATGTTGCACGCCCAACTCAGCGCACGTGGATTTTACGAACGTGCTGGCTTTGTGTCCCGGGGTGAAATCTTTGTCGAGGCCGGCATCGATCACATCGAAATGATGCTAGATATCTTGTCGCAGAGGATAGGGCAACGGCAGTAAGTGCAAAGCCAGACCCGAAACCGTCAGGTCACTTCTTTGGGCATGGCTGAGCAGCAGGCAAACCAAGGCCACGCCCGTCCCCGAAGGCAGGGTTGCGGCTTGGGCGACCAGTCCGCAGGATTCACCGCCCGCCATGACCTCTGAGCCAGCTTGCACAGGCGCATCGCAATGGGCCACAAAGGTCCTCCGCTTCAGGGTACCCCTGAATTGGCTGCGCGCCACCACCTCTTGACCCGGATAACAACCTTTTTTGAAATTGACCCCGTCCACCGATTCGAAATTCAGCATCTGGGGGATAAAAGCTTCAAAAGTGGGTTCAGAAATATCGGCTACGCCCGCCAAAATTTCACCGGCCAGCCAATCGGCATGGGCCATGGATGCTCCAAAAGGCGGTTCTGTGCGTGGCAATAACAAAGCCCGGGCTTGATCCCCAATCGGATACAAGCCGATGACCACACCTTGGGGCAGATCCAGGGTTTGCCAGGGCTGTAAAGCCTGATCGTTCAATGCATGCAAGACCTGACCAGATAAGCCCCAAATAGACTGGTCGGTGCTGGCATCGCTCAATCGGACCTTGGCTCGGAGTATGAACATGGACAATCGGCGTAAGGTACGGGGCAAGAGGTCGCGCCGCATGATCAGCCAAATTTCATCCGCAGAGCGCTTGTGAACCACCATGCTGGCCTGCATCCGTCCTTGGGCGTTGCAAAAAGCGGCTAGACGTGACTGCCCATGGGGCAGCAACAAAACATCTTGCGTCAGTTGATTGTGCAAAAAATGAGCTGCCTCCTCACCCAGACATCGGATCAGGCCCAAGTGGGGCAGGGGGCAGGCGCCCTGTAATTCGAGCGTCGGAGCTGCAATGGCTTGATTCATGGCTGAATTATGATGCCGATTGAAAGGTTGGCATGGCAAAGAGGAAAACACCTAAACGCACGATCATCCGCTGGGTGTCTGGGCTTGCGCTGGGGCTTTTGTTGTCCGTGGGGACGGCCTGCTACTGGATTTTGACCCCGCTGAGTTTAAAGTCGGACGTGGTGGACCTCGCCATCGAGCCTGGCACCTCGGTGCGGGGGGTGGCCCAGACGATTGTCGCCAGCGGAGTAGATACTTCACCGCGCGCGCTGTGGTTGTGGTTTCGACTGAGTGGCCAGTCGCGCACTTTGCGCGCTGGTAGCTACGAAATCACCACCGGCACCAGTCCTTGGAAATTGCTACAAAAATTGGTGCGAGGCGACGAATCCCTGCGTGCTTTGACCATCCCTGAGGGCTGGAGCTTGGCTCAGATGCGGCGGCTGATTGACCAAGCCGAGGGTTTGCGTCACGATACCCGAGGCATGAGCGATGCCGAGTTGATGGCTCATCTGGGCCGTCCAGGCCTGTGGGCCGAAGGACGTTTTTACCCAGATACCTACACCTATGGCAAAGGCAGTTCAGATGTACGCATTTATCAACGTGCGCTGCAGGCCATGGAGCGCCAGCTGGGGCGTGCCTGGAATGTGAAGAACTCCGGACTGGCGCTGGAGTCCTCTGAGCAAGCCTTGATTTTGGCCAGCATCATCGAAAAAGAAACTGGCCAGGCTGGCGACCGCCCCTTGATTTCTGCGGTGTTTCATAACCGCTTGCGACTCAAGATGCCACTTCAGACCGACCCCACGGTCATTTATGGCCTGGGGTCTGATTTTGACGGTAATTTAAAGCGCATCCATCTGCGCACGGATCACCCCTGGAACACCTATACCCGCAACGGATTACCGCCCACCCCCATTGCCTTGCCGGGCAAAGCCGCTTTGCTGGCAGCGGTCCAGCCTGCCAGCAATCAGGCTTTGTACTTTGTCGCTCGAGGCGACGGAAGTAGCCAATTTAGCCAGACCCTCGAAGAGCACAATGCCGCTGTGGAAAGGTACCAGTTGCGACGCCAGAATGCCTCAGGCAAGGCACAATAAGGACATGGCGCAAGGTTTGTTCATCAGTTTTGAAGGCATTGATGGGGCGGGCAAATCCACCCACATCCAGGGCCTCGCCGATCTATTCCGCCAACAAGGTCGTACCGTCACCCTGACTCGGGAGCCAGGGGGAACGCCTCTGGCCGAAGCCCTGCGCGAAATGGTCTTGCATCAAGCCATGGACCCCTTGACCGAGGCCTTGCTGGTGTTTGCAGCCCGTCGCGACCACCTGAATTTGGTGATTGAACCGTCACTGGCGCGCGGTGAGGTGGTTCTGTGCGATCGTTTCACCGATGCCACTTTTGCCTACCAGGGGGGAGGACGCGGTTTTGATCGGGGGGTTTTGACGCAACTCGAACAATGGGTGCAAACCAATCCCCATGGTTTGCGTCAACCCGATCTGACGATCTGGTTTTCGCTCGACCCTGCCATTGCGGCCCAACGATTGGCTGACGCTCGGGTCCCGGATCGATTTGAGTCGCAACCGATTGATTTTTTCCGCGCCGTGCACCAAGGCTATCAACAGCGCGCCGACCAAATGCCACAGCGTTTCATCACCCTGGACGCGAGCCAGCCTCGTCACCAGGTCTGGCAACAACTCACCCGCGCCCTGATTAGTCGAGGCAAGTTGTCCATCATGGTGCAATCGCCCCCCGAGTGTAAAACATAGCATGAGCGAAACCCAGTCTAAGCCTCTGGCCCCGTGGCTACAAAGGCAGTTACAAGCCTTGCTTCAGCGGCAAGGCCATGCTTGGTTGTTGCATGGCCCCTCGGGCTTGGGGCAATACGAATTGGCCTTGGCGTTGACACATGCCTGGTTGTGTGACGCACCCACCGATCTAGGCGCGTGTGGGGTTTGTCGCAGTTGCCTCAGCCTCGATCGGCACAGCCACGCCGACTTATGTGTTTTGATGCCCGAAATCCAGGCCTTGTCCCTGGGGATGCCACTGGATGAAAAGACCCAGCAAGAACTGGATGATAAAAAGCGTAAAGCCAGCAAAGAGATCCGGGTCGAGGCGGCTCGGCAGATGGTCGCTTTCACGCAAACCACCCACCTCGGGAGACGTGGGCAAGTGGTTTTGATCCATCCGGCCGATCGCATGAATCATGTCACGGCCAATACGCTGCTGAAAACTCTGGAGGAGCCCCCTGGGGACACGCGCTTTATCTTGACCACCGACTCTTTGCACAGCCTGTTGCCCACCATCCGAAGCCGTTGCCAAAGCCATGCCATGCAAGCCCCCGAAGATACCGAAGCCCTCACATGGTTGGCTGAGCAGGGATTGGATCCCCATCAGGCCGAGGTCCTGTGGCGAGCCAGCGGAGGGCGTCCGAATTGGGTGTTAGAACGTGCTCAGCAAGACGGATTGACCGCCGAGCAATGGCAACAGTGGCCCAGGGTTCTGGCGCGCGGACAAGCTGGTTTGCTCGATCAAGTGAGCGCCACCGAAGGACTGGCCTGTCTGCAAAGGCTTTGCCATGATCTGCTCGCGGTGGCTCTAGGAGCCACCCCACGATTTTTTCTGCCCCAAGAGTTGCCCAAATCCCCATCTCCGCAAAAAGCAGCGCTGTGGGCCAGCGAACTTCAGGCCATGGCGCGACATGTTGAACACCCATTTAACGCTGGTTTACAAATTCAGGCATGGGCGACCCGGGCGCGCCTGGCCATGCGTCCCGATTGAAACCGATGTATTTCGATTCTCACTGCCACTTGAATTTTCCCGAACTGCTCGGGCGTTTGAACGACATACGCTCGCACATGGCGCAAGCCAAGGTGTTGCGGGCCTTGTTGATCTCAACCAAAGTCGAGACCTTTGAACAAGTCCATGCCTTGGCCATGTCGTACGACAATTTTTGGTGTACCGCAGGCGTGCATCCTGATGAAGACGACGTCATCGATCCCAGCATGGATCAATTGCTTGAAATGGGGCGGCAAGACAAGGTGGTTGCCATCGGCGAAACTGGCCTGGACTACTATCGCCTGGGAGAACGCACCTGGTCAGAGATGGATTGGCAAAGGGAGCGATTTAGAAGGCACATACGGGCAGCGCGTCAGCTGGGGTTGCCCCTGGTGATCCACACCCGTGCGGCCTCAGAAGACACGCTGAATATTTTGAGAGAAGAGGGCGAAGATGGGTCCTCGGGCAGCGTGGGGGGGGTGTTCCACTGCTTTACCGAGACCTCGGAAGTGGCCAAAGCGGCCTTGGAATTGGGCTTTTACATCTCATTTTCTGGCATTGTCACCTTTAAAAATGCCCAAGATTTACGGGATGTAGCCCGCTGGGTGCCACTGAATCGAATTTTGATCGAAACCGACAGTCCCTACTTGGCTCCTGCACCGCATCGGGGCAAAACCAATGACCCCTCTCTGGTGCCTTGGGTGGCGCAACAATTGGCTCAAATCAGGGGGCTGGAGCCAGAGGAAATGGGGCAAATCGCTTTTGAAAATACCCAGCGTTTATTTCATCGGATCCCTTTGCCCACTTGATAAATTCTAGATAACATCATGATTTTAAAGCACTTTAATAATCTCGAAACAGGTGTGAAGAGCTTGTTCGCATACTTCAAGTTTAACTTGAAGAAAATGATATTTCTATATGCTTTAAATAGTTTTATACCGGTTTTTGCTCAATCTTATGTGGAGTTCTTCAAAGCGATTGAAACCGATCAGGCTCAGGTGGTTCAACGCCTGCTGCAACGGGGTTTTGACCCCAACACCCCATCGCCACAACTGCAGCCTGCTTTGACTCTGGCTCTACAAACCGACGCTTTAATGGTCGCCGAAACCCTGATTGCCTGGCCCAGCATAAAGGTCAATCAAGTCAATCCGAACGACGAAACCCCCTTGATGATGGCCGCCTTGAAGGGGCATTTGAAGTTGGCGATTCAATTATTGGCTAGGGGGGCTCAGGTCAACAAACCCGGTTGGTCCCCCTTGCATTACGCTGCTGCGGGTGGCCACGCCCCTGTAGTTCGTTGGCTGTTGGAGCAAAATGCCGACATCAATGCGGCCTCGCCGAATGGGACTACTCCCTTGATGATGGCCGCACACTATGGCAACCCCGAGGTGACGCGTTTGCTGATCGAGCAGGGCGCTGATCTGAAGCTCAAGAATCAATTGGGATTGACGGCCCTGGACTTCGCCATGAACGGGCCACACAAAGAATCGGTCACTTTGATCGAGGCCCGAACAAGGTAAATCAGTCATGACTCAAGAATGAGGTTTCAGCACCCGTATCGCCATATTGCCGCGATCCAGCACATACACAATCCCCTGGTTATCAACCGATATGGCGCTGGGGTAGTTGAATGTCGACAGAGTGGCATCAGTCTCATTATCGGCGTTGCCGATTATTTGAGTGTAAGTGACGGTGGCGGGTGGAGTCCCTGAACTGCTGGGAAATAGACCAGCGATTCGGGTGGTGACCAAGGTAGATGAGTTAAATTTGGTCACCCCATGGCCTCGGTGATAGGTGTCCAACAGGTTGTTTTGGTTTTCGACCATGTAAAGATTGCCCCACGCGTCAGTGGCGATGGCCGAGGGCGAGAGCAGGGGGCCCAAATCGGTCAGGGCGGGTGTGGATGAGGAAGGAGTGACGTATTTCAGGACGCGATTCACCACCAGATAAACCCGATCTGAGACCCCGTTATAGGCGTTGCCATAAGCAATGCTTGTGGTCTTGCGCAGTGTGACATCACGAACCAAAGAAGTGATATTGCCCGAAGTATCAATCCGGTACAGCACGCCCGGATCGGTGCTGACCAAGGGATCGCCCAAATCAACCACATAAACGGTACCCGATGAGTCCATGGCTGTTGGACCTGGCTGCTTGAAGTTTGTCGAGGAGCCCAGGTTGTTATAGAACCCATTTTTGACCTTGACCAATAGCCTGTTGCTGGAATCTGAATAAACAAATCCTGTACAAGGCTGAACCGATACCGAACCAGCCTTCAATCGAAACGATGGAGTGGATACGACGGCATAACTTGAGTCAGTGACCAGGCGCTCAGCACTGAGTTTCAACCAGGTGATGGTATTGAGGGTGGGTTGAGTAAAGTAAATCTGATCACCCGCAGTGGCAATCGCTCCATCCGGATCTGCGCTATTGATGGGTGTGGAACCCAATGCGGTCGGCAGTTCAAGGGTCGTGGACCCATAGGTGCATCCCGTTCCCTGATACTCGCAAACGGGTATTTGGGGTTTGAATTGAGTGGCATCACAAAATGAATCCCGCTCAACCCCTCCGCAGGCTTGCAATATCAATACAGACACCAAACCGGTGATGCCCAAGCATCGCCAGGCACCAAGGCCTGATCCGAAATGGCAAGATTGGGGTCTGTTCATGTGCATTCCTTTGAGGTGTTTCAGTAGACACGACAGCCAAAAACACATTAGTATGTCGTATGACTATCTAATTATATAATACCTAAAGACTAAAAAAGATGCTTTTTGATCTTTGTGTATGACACGCCACATTTTGCATCCCCAATGCAGGCGAGAAGAAGTCTATTTAAATTAACATAATATACATCGTATCTAGTGTAGTTTTCTGCATGATTCAGGACGGTCATCCATGCGATGGAGCACATCTCTCATCATGCCCAGGTGATTTTTCGGATGCGGTGGTTATAGGTGTCGCTCACAAAGATATTTCCATGGGTATCGACTGCCACGGCTAGCGGGCAGTTGAATGCAGCTGCAGTCCCAGTTCCATCTCTAAACACACCAAAGTTACCTGGAGTGCTGGAATCGATTTCGCCCGAACCCGCCACGGAGGTGACCAAACCCGCAGGCGTGACTTTGCGGATCAGATGGTTGCCGTAATCGGCCACGATTAAATTGCCTTCAGGGTCCAAGGCCAATCCCATGGGTGTGCGAAAGCTGGCAGATGAGCCCACACCGTCCGCATGGCCTGCGGTGCTGCCGGCCAGCAATTGGATGTCTTGGCCCAGCAGGTTCATCACATAGATTTTGTGCAATGCTTCAACTGAAAAATAAAGTCGACGGTTCGTGGCATCCAAAGCCATGCCAGTCACGTAGCAAAAGCCGTCATCACCCAACTTGGTCGCCAAATTTTCGATCAGGGTCGTGGTCACGCTGGATCGATCGACGAAGCGCAGTGCACCCTCGATGCTGTTGTCGGCTACAAAAATCTGCCCACTTTGATCCAATGCCACAACGGATGGAGAAACAAATCCAGCCCCAGTCCCGGTGCCCTCTCCATAAATGCCGTTACCGAACAGATCATGAGCGTCGCTTCCCACGTATGTGCTGACCACTCGTGAGGGAGTGATGCGTCTAAGACGATGGTTTTGTGCATCGGCCACGATCAAATCCCCATTGGTCAAGAGGCAAATGCCGTTCGGATGAAAGAAACTGGCGCCGGTTCCAGTCCCCTCAGCAAATTCACCGTCACCGTCCGCATTGGTATTGCCTGATCCTGCATAGTTGCTGACCACCCCAGCGGTGGAGATGATTCGGATGCGATGATTGAATTCGTCCGATACATACACATTGCCCGATGTATCGAGCGCCAAACCATTTGGATGATTGAATTTGGCGTCAACGCCCGTGCCATCGGCCCAATCCGCTGCACCCGAGCCGGCCAGGGTGCTGACCACAGCCACTTTGGGCGGTGTTGTCGTTCCCCCTCCTCCACCGCAAGCCTGCAGACCCAAAGTGGCCCAAGAGGCCAGACCCAACATCACGATGCGGCGATGGGGGTCATGGGGTTGGCCCAAAGCCGGATCAGACCAGTCCATATTTTTTGTCGTCATGATTGATCTTTGAAAAAAGATCAATTTACCACAAAAGAATTGATTTTAATTTATCAATGAATATTTTTTACATCACAGCGCCCAATTGCCAAGGCACGAATTCGTTTTGGCCGTAGCCATGCAATTCGCTGCGACTGGCCTGACCGCTGGCACAGGCCAAAATATGTTCAAAAATCTGCTGCCCCAGCTCGTCGATGCCCATGCGGCCTTCGATGATCTCACCACAATTGATGTCGATGTCGTCTTTCTGCCGCTGGTACAGGGCATTGTTGGTTGACAATTTGAGCGACGGCGCAGGCGCGCAACCGTAGGCCGAGCCGCGACCCGTTGTAAAACAAATCAGGTTGGCGCCCCCCGCCACTTGTCCAGTGGCGCTGACTGGGTCGTATCCAGGCGTGTCCATGAAGACAAAGCCCGCCGTGTTGACGGTTTCTGCATACTCAAAAACGGCTTGCAAATTGGTGGTTCCGCCCTTGGCCACTGCACCGAGCGATTTCTCAAAAATGGTCGTCAAACCACCGTTCTTGTTACCAGGCGATGGGTTGTTATCCATTTTGCCGCCGTTGATGCGGGTGTAGTTTTCCCACCAGCGGATGCGTTGAACGAGTTTTTGGCCAACTTCCGGGCGCACTGCTCGTCGTGTCAACAAATGCTCGGCTCCATAAATTTCTGGCGTTTCGCTCAGGATGGCGGTGCCTCCGTGCGCGACCAGTCGATCAACCGCCGCACCCAAAGCGGGGTTGGCGCTGATGCCAGAATAACCATCCGATCCGCCGCACTGCAAGCCGACCACAATGTGTTTGGCACTGCACGGCTGGCGCGATACCTGATTGGCAATGGGCAGCATCTCGCGCACCATGGCGATTCCCTTTTCGATGGTCTGGCTGGTGCCGCCACTGTCCTGAATATTGAAGGTGCGCAGCAAAGGGCCTTCGCTCAGGTGTGAACGTTTCAGCCAGACCCCGACCTGGTTGGCTTCGCAGCCCAAGCCGACCACCAGCGCCCCGCCGAGGTTGGCGTGGCGGGCATATCCAGCCATGGTGCGTTCCAGCACCTGAAGGCCCTCCCCTTCACTGTCCATGCCACAACCGCTGCCATGCGTCAGTGCGATCACGCCATCGATCATGGGGTAGTCTTGCAGGGCCTGCGGATTGTGGCGACGCGAGAAATGATCGGCGATGGCTCGGGCCACCGTGGCCGAGCAGTTCACGGTGGACAAAATGGCGATGTAATTGCGCGTCGCCACCCGTCCATCGGCGCGCACAATGCCCTGGAACTGGGCTTGCATGGGCTTGGGGTCGGGTTTGACATCGGCGCAAAAAGAGTAATCGCGGTCGGCATTCAGGCTGTCGTCGCGCAATCCCAGGTTGTGCACATGCACATGCTCACCGGCCGCGATGGCGCTCAGGGCGTAACCAATGACCTGGTTATAGCGCCGTACTGCATGACCAGACGGCAACTCGCGCAATGCGACTTTGTGCCCAGGGGGTATCAGTCCGCGCGAGCTGACCCCGCCAGGCAATCGGGTACCCGAGAGCAATTGTTGACGCGCGATGGCGACATCGTCGTCGGGATGAAGCAAAAAAACCGGGTCCATGGTTGCGCTCACCTCATTCAGTTCGACCAGCCGCCATCGATGATCTGGGCGGTTCCGGTGGTGAAAGCCGCATCGTCGCTGGCCAGATAAACCGCCAAGGCGGCAATTTCTTCGGTGCGCCCCAGGCGCCCCATGGGTTGGCGGGCGACAAAAAACGCTTCGGTTTGCGCCAGCGATTGACCGGTGGCTTTGGCCTGGGCGGTAATGCGTTCACGCAATGAGGGGGACTCGACAGTGCCCGGGCAAATGGCGTTGCAACGCACGCCCTGCCCTACATGATCGGCTGCAACTGCTTTGGTCAAGCCAATGATGGCGGCCTTGGAGGCGCCATAAACAAATCGGTTGGGGGCGCCCTTGATGCTGCTGGCCACCGAGGCCATATTGATGATCGAACCGCCACCTTTTTTTAGCATACCGGGCAAAAAGGCCTGGATGGTTCTGAATTGCGAACGCACATTCAGGTTGAAGGCAAAGTCCCAGTCTTCTTCTGTGCAGTCCAGCACCGTGCCGGCATGCACAAAACCCGCGCCATTGAACAAAATATCGATGGCTGGCAAACGGGCCGCCAACTCGCGGATGGCCTCGGGGCGCAACACATCGAGAACCTCGGTATGACAGCCTGTGGCTTGCTGGAGTGTGGCCAAGGTCGCGGTATTGATGTCGCAGGCGATCACGCTTGCGCCTTCGCGCACAAAGGCCTCGGCAGTCGCGCGTCCTATGCCTTGCCCGGCGGCTGTCACCACGGCGGTTTTACCCGCCAAACGTTTCGATGTGCTCATGGAGTCTCCGTCTTTGAGTTCGAGATGGCTCGTGAGCCATTTAGTGATTGTCTTTGGGCACGGCCGAACCGCGCATGCCGCGCAAAAAGTCCAGGTCAGCGCCCTCATCGGCTTGCAGCACATGGTCGATGTACAGCTTCCAGTAACCGCTGGCCATGGCGGGTGGCGGGGCCTGCCAGGCGGCGCGGCGGCGAGCCAACTCGGCCTCATCCACATGCAGATGCAAACTGCGGGCGGCAACATCAAGGGTGATCTGGTCGCCGTTTTGCACCAGAGCCAAGGGGCCTCCGGCAGCGGCCTCGGGCGCGGTGTGCAAGACCACGGTGCCGTATGCGGTGCCGCTCATGCGGGCGTCGCTGATTCGAACCATGTCGGTGATGCCTTTGCGCAAGATCTTCGGCGGCAAAGGCATATTGCCGACTTCGGCCATGCCCGGGTAGCCTTTGGGCCCACAGTTTTTCAACACCAGAATGCAGGTCTCATCGACCTCCAGGGCTTCGTCGTCGATGCGACGGTGAAAGTCGTCGCTGTCTTCGAACACCACCGCACGACCCGTGTGCTTCATTAACTCGGGCGTTGCTGCACTGGGTTTGATGACCGCGCCGCGCGGGGCCAGGTTGCCACGCAGCACTGCGATGCCGGCCTTGTCTTTAAAGGGCTGGGTCATGGATTTAATGACTTCGGTGTTGAAGTTCTGCGCAGGCGCCACGTTTTCAGCGACGGTGCGGCCACTGACAGTCAGCGCGTCGCCATGCAAATGCGCCAGAATTTCTTTCATCACCACGGGCAAACCGCCGGCGTAGCAAAAGTCCTCCATCAAATATTGACCGCTGGGCTGCAGGTTGACCAGGCACGGCATTTCCGAGCCCAGTCGATCGAAGTCCTCCAATTTCAGTTCGACGCCCAATCGGCCCGCTATGGCGATCAGGTGGATCACCGCATTGGTCGAGCCGCCAATGGCGGCCAAAGTACGAATGGCGTTTTCAAACGCCTGACGGGTCAGGATCTGCGAGATTTTGATATCGTCCTTGACCATTTGCACGATGCGACGCCCCGCCTCGCGAGCCAATACATTGCGTCGCCCGTCGACCGCCGGGTAAGCAGCATTACCTGGCAACCCGATGCCCAAGGCTTCGACCATGCTGGCCATGGTGGACGCTGTCCCCATCGTCATGCAATGGCCATGGCTTCGGTGCATGCAGCTCTCAGCCTCAAAAAAGTCTTGCAGTTTCAGAGTGCCGGCGCGCACCTGTTCGCTCATGCTCCACACCCCGGTGCCCGAGCCCAACTCTTGTCCGCGCCATTTTCCGTTCAGCATGGGGCCCCCACTGACCCCTATGGTGGGCAAATTCACGCTCGACGCGCCCATCAGCAAAGAGGGGGTGGTTTTGTCGCAACCCATCAGCAAGACCACGCCGTCAATGGGGTTGCCCCGTATGCTTTCTTCAACATCCATGCTGGCGAGATTTCTGTACAGCATGGCGGTCGGGCGCAACAAGGTCTCGCCCAAGGACATGACCGGAAACTCCAGCGGGAAGCCGCCCGCTTCATAGACCCCGATCTTGACTTGCTCGGCCAGAGTTCGAAAGTGCGAATTGCAGGGCGTGAGTTCACTAAAGGTGTTGCAGATACCGATCACGGGCCGACCGTCGAATTGGTCATGCGGCACGCCCTTGCCTTTGACCCAGCTGCGATAAGCAAATCCATCGCGATCCTGACGTCCAAACCATTGTTGGCTGCGCAAGGTGGGGGGCTTTTTGGGGGTTGGGCTCATGAGGCACTTTCTCCTTCAGCAAATCCTGAAAACAGGCCGACATATTACCTTGCCACGCCCAATCGCTGAGGCCCCCACCAGCCAGCGCATGGATGAAAAAGCGACGGTCAAGGGTTTGTCCCGATTCGGCCCTCGGTTTTTCGAATTCAAACTGATAACATCCATTCCCCCAAACGGACCAGTATCGCTGGCCTGCGGGGTTTGGGTCGTGTTATGAAAATCACTTTGGAGACGATGCATGAAATTCAAAACCCTTGGAGTGGGCGCACTGGTGCTTACCGGCCTGCTGGCCGCCGCTCTGCCCTCACAAGCTCAGCAGCAACGCAAACTCACCGTGTGGTGGGTCAAGGGCTTTTACAAAGCCGAGGACGACGCCCTGTTTGAAGCCATCAAGAAATTTGAGGCCAAAAACAAGGACATCAAAATCGAGCTGTCGCAGTACCCGATACAAGACACCATCCCCAAAACCGTGGCCGCCTTGGACTCGGGTTCGCCCCCCGATGTCGCCTATTCTGACGTTTACGACTTTCAGGTCACCGCCAAGTGGGCCTACGACGGAAAGCTTGAAGACATCAGCAGCGTGATCGACAAGGTACGCAACAATTTCGAACCCAATGCCCTGTCCACCACCTTCCTCTTTAACAACGCTGACAAAAAGCGGGCCTACTACGCCTACCCGATCAAGCAGCAGACCATGCACATCCAGTATTGGAAGGACATGCTGGCCGAGGCCGGGTTCAGCGACAAGGATATTCCGACCAAGTGGGACGAATACTGGGACTTCTGGTGTACCAAGGTCCAAAACGCCTATCGACAAAAAAGCGGTAAGCGCGGCTTTGGTACCGGCTTTCCCATGGGCGTCGACTCGAGTGACGCCTTTTATTCATTCCTGACCTTTGTCGACGCCTACAACGTGCGCCTGGTCAACGATTCGGGCAAGTTGCTGGTCGATGACCCTGCTGTGCGGCAAGGCCTGATCAATGCCATGCGCGATTACACCGCGGTCTACAGCAAGGGCTGCACACCGCCGTCTTCGACAAGCTGGAAAGATCCGGACAATAACGTGGCGTTCCACAACAAGACCATCGTCATGACCCACAATGCGACCATTTCGATCGCCGCCAAGTGGCTCGACGACATGAACAACACTGCCTTGACCGCTGAGCAACGTGACGTGGCCAAGAAAAACTACACCCAAAACATCGCCACCGCCGGTTTCCCCAACAAACCCGACGGCAGCAAGATGACCTACCGCGCTGCAGTCAAGACAGGTGTCATCTTCAAAGACGCCAAGAACAAGGCCGACGCCAAAAAGTTTGTCGCCTTCATGCTGGAAGACGCCAATCTGACTCCCTATGTCGAGGGTTCGCTGGGGCGTTGGTTCCCGGTGACAAAACAAGGGCAACAAAGTCCCTTCTGGAAGGGCGATTCGCACCGTCTGGCGGTCTACAACCAGTTCATGAACGGCACCACCCCGTTTGAATTCACCAAGAACTTCAAGTTCACTGTGATCAACAACGAAAACGTTTGGGCCAAGGCCATGAACCGGCACCTGAACGAAAAAGTGCCGCTGGAAAAAGCTGTCGACGAGATGATTGCCCGCATCAAGGAAGTGGCTGGCAATTGATCGACATCGGGGGCGGGTCACACTCCCGCCCTCTGTTTGGACATGCAGGCGATCGTGCCTCGCCCTACGCTCATGAACATCGCCCTTGCAAGCTCCCCTAACCCAGGCCTGTCACCCTGGGTTTTTTGGGCTCGACTGATGGTTGTGCCCTATTTGCTGATTTTTCTCGTTTTTGTGCTCTATCCAGTGGGATATGGACTCTGGCTGGCCCGCCATCCGTCGAGTTACGAGGCCCTGCTGGCCGACCCGATCTTTTTTCGGACTCTGATCAACACCCTGATCTTTTTGGCTGTGGCCATCAACCTGAAAATGATGGTGGCCCTGGCGCTGTCTGGATTTTTCATCCACGATCGCTGGTGGATCAAGATTTTGTCGGTGATCTTCATCCTGCCTTGGGCAGTGCCCTCGATTCCGACCATCTTATCGGTGCGCTTCATGCTCAACCCTGAGTGGGGGGTGATCAACAGTGCCATTTTTCGGTGGACGGGACTCGACGGCCCGAATTGGCTCAATGACCCGACCCTGGGCTTGAGTTTTTCGATGTTGATGCACATCTGGAAATCATTGCCCTTTTGGACCCTGATTCTGATGGCGGGTCGCATGGCCATACCCACCGAGCAATACGAGGCAGCTTCGGTCGACGGTGCCACGCGTTGGCAAAAATTCCGCTACATCACCTGGCCCTCGATGCGCAGCCTGTACCTGACATCGACCATTTTGTCAGCCATTTGGACCTTGGGCGACTTCAACAGCGTTTATCTGCTCACGGGTGGCGGACCCGCCGATCTGACCCATGTGCTGGCGACCCTGGGCATCCGCTACCTGAGGTTGGATCAGGTGGATTTGGCCATGGCCTCCATCGTGGTGGCCCTGCCACTGGTGTTGCCCCTGGTGTATTTCATGATGAAACGCTTGTCCAAATGAAAATTCAGACCGTCACCCGCGAAGCCCGGCTTTGGCTGATTGGTATCCCCGTGCTGATTTGGACCTTGCTGCCCATTTATCACTTGGCCTTGTTTGCCTTTTCACCCAAAGACGAAGGCACCTCGGGCAAGCTGTGGCCCGACCACCCGACTCTGCAAAATTTTGAAATCGCTTTTGCCAAAAAGCATTTTTACTTGAACCATTTTTGGGATCAAATCTGGAACTCGGTGCTGATTGCGGTCACCGTCGGCGCCCTGACCCTGTTTGTTTCCACCTGCGCCGCTTTTGCCATCAGCCGACTCAAGCTCAAGTCAGGCCGCACGGTGATGAACATGGCTTTATTCACCTACTTCATACCCGCCGCTTTTTTGGCCGTCCCCATGTACAAGACCATGGGTTTGTATGGTTTGCTCAACAACCAATGGGCGCTGATTCTGGCCATGGTGACCATCGCCTCGCCATATTGCATTTGGGTGCTCAAACAGGCCAGCGATAAATTGCCATTCGAACTCGATGAGGCCGCCCGGATCGACGGGGCCAGCCCTTTGCAATTGTTTCGGCTGGTGTATTTGCCCCTGATGACGCCTTCTTTGGTCGCCGTGGGCACCTATGCCCTGCTGCTGGCATGGAACGAGTATCTGTACGCGTTCTTGCTTTTGTCCCGCGATGAGAACCTGACCTTGGCGGTGGCCTTGGGCAATTTTTTGCAGGCCGATGACTCACCCTGGGAGCTGCTCATGGCCACGGGCCTGATTTATGCCCTGCCCCCTGCCGCCATCTATTACGCATTCAAACGATACATGGTGTCCGGGTTGACCGCCGGCGCCGTCAAAAGCTAAAGGAAGCCTGAATGTCATCCGTTTCATTCCATCAAATCGAAAAGGTGTATGGCCAGAAGGTCAAGGTCATCCATGGCATCAGCTTCGATATTCACTCGGGTGAGTTCGTCGTCCTGGTGGGGCCCTCGGGTTGCGGTAAATCGACCCTGTTGCGCATGTTGGCGGGTCTGGAAGACATTACCGCTGGTGAAATCAAAATCGACCAGCAGGTGATCAATCATTTGGAGTCCAAGGACCGCGATATTGCCATGGTGTTCCAGAGTTATGCCCTTTATCCGCACATGACGGTGCGCGATAACATGGGTTTTTCGCTCAGATTGCGCAAGGAAAAGGCAGCCACCATCCTGGAGCGAGTGACTCATGCGGCGCGCATCTTGAATCTGGATAACTTGCTCGATCGTTATCCGCGGGAATTGTCAGGCGGTCAACGCCAGCGCGTGGCCATGGGGCGAGCCATCGTGCGCGACCCGAAGGTGTTTTTGTTTGACGAACCGCTGTCCAACCTGGATGCCAAGTTACGCGTCGCCATGCGGGCCGAAATCAAGGCCTTGCACCAGCGTCTGAAAACCACCACTGTGTATGTGACCCACGATCAGATCGAAGCCATGACCATGGCCGATCGCATTGTGGTCATGCACGACGGCATCATCGAGCAAATCGGCACCCCACTGGAACTGTTCGATCGCCCCTGCAACCTCTTTGTCGCTCAATTCATCGGCTCTCCTGCCATGAACCTGGTCAAAGGCGTGGTCGAAGGCGGTGTTCTTCATGCACTGGGGCAATCATGGCCGCTGCCAGCCTCGGCTCAAGGCCTGCAAGGTCAGACCTTGCACTACGGAATACGGCCCACCGATCTGGTGCTGAGCGATCAAGGGGTTGAGGCCAAGGTGGTGGTGGTCGAACCCACTGGAGCCGAAACCGAGTTGTTGGTGCGCGTCGGTGACCAGACCATGACGCTGGTCACCCACGGCAGACCGCAGGTCGGTCCGGACGATCGGGTTCATTTGGGCATAGCCACTGATAAGATTCATTTGTTTGACGGCCAGAGCGGGCAACGGCTGTCATGAACACGGCTGCGCATCGTTTAAGCCCCCTTCTGATTGAGCGCTATCGCCAAACGGGTTGGCTGGTACCGCCCTATCGTTTGCCCATCGACCTTTTGCATGACTTGCAACAGGCCTTGGACGAGTTGATACGCAACAATCCGGGTGTGCGCCCAGAGAAACTCGTCAGCGCGCACATCCAGGGTGACAATGGCGAAGGTGTCAAAGGCAGTCGCCGCTTTCTGGACTTGGCCATGCACCCGGCCATTGTGGATATGGTTGAAGACCTGATCGGACCCAATATCATCCTTTGGGGTTGCCATGTTTTTTGCAAGCCACCCGAAGAGGGCTATGAAACCCCTTGGCACCAAGACGGCCACTATTGGCCCATCCGTCCACTGGCCACTTGTACCGTTTGGGTGGCTCTAGAGCCCAGCAACCGTGCCAACGGGTGCTTGCGCGTCATTCCAGGCTCCCACCGCGACAAAGTCTTACACCCCCATCTGCACGAAGACCGCGACGACCTGACCCTGCAACAGCGCATGCAAGACGGTAGCTTTGCAGAGCAAGAAGCCGTGGAGATCGAACTGGAGCCGGGACAAATGTCCATGCACGATGTCTACATGATCCATGGGGCCAAACCCAATACTTCGACCCAAAGGCGCACTGGCGTGGCGCTGCGCTATATGCCCGCCAGCTCACTCTTTGATCGCAGCCTCAAGCCAGTCGATGGCAAAACAGGTGTTCCGGTCCAATTCGCCACCCGGCCTCTTTGGTTGCTGCGAGGGCGCGATGAAACTGGGCTAAATGACTTCCAGATCGGGCATCCAAACCCATGACAGCCGGTTCTGGGCCTGTGCATCAGGCCCAGGGAAGCGCTGCAAAACTTCCCTCAGCTTATTTCTCAGTCGGTTTGAGTTGTAGGGACTTGTATTCCAAGAACTCGTCCAGTCCGAATTTACCGTTTTCGCGGCCATGGCCCGACTGTTTGTATCCACCAAACGGGGCATTGCTGTTAAACGGCGCACCATTGATATCGACTTGCCCGGTGCGTATTCGACGCGCCACGCGGATGGCGCGCGCCTCGTCCTGGCTCCACACCCCACCACCCAGTCCATAAATCGTATCGTTGGCGATGCGGATCGCGTCTTCCTCATCACGGTAGGCGATGATGACCAGCACAGGCCCAAAGATTTCCTCCCGAGCCAAGGTATGTTCTGGCTCTACCACCAGCACCGTAGGCTGGACAAAGTAACCATTTTCGATGGCTGGTCGCTCGGCTCCGCCAGCCACCAACTCGGCCCCCTCCTCTATGCCCAGCTCGATGAAGCTCAGCACCCGATCGCGCTGCGCTGCGCTGACCAAGGGGCCTAAGCGGGTGTTCTCATCCAGACTGGGGCCCAGGGTCAGCTTGGCGATTGCGGCGGCGGCCATGGCTTTGGCCTGCTCCAGTTGATCGGCTGGAACCAACATTCGGGTGTGAGCCGAACAGGTTTGGCCGCTGTTGAGCATACAAGCCGAGACGCTACCCTTGACCGCAGCGGCAAGGTCAGCGTCGGGCAATATGACACTGGCCGACTTGCCGCCCAACTCGAGAGCGACGCGCTTGATGGATTGAGAAGCCAATTCACCGACCCGCTTCCCCGCGCGGGTTGAGCCTGTGAAGCTGACCATATCCACCTCGGGATGGCTGGACAAAACCTCACCCACCACCGGACCCGAGCCATTGACCAAATTGAACACGCCCGGTGGAAAGCCTGCTTCGTGAATGATCTCAGCAAGGATCATGGCGTTGATGGGGGCAATTTCACTGGGTTTGAGCACCACCGTACAGCCCGCGGCCAATGCGGGGGCGACTTTGAGGGTGATTTGATTGAGCGGAAAATTCCAAGGTGTGATGCAGCCCACCACCCCCACCGGTTCACGCACGACCAAGGAGTGACCCACCTGCTCTTCCCACTGAAAACGGCGTGCCTGCTTGGCCGCATTGCCCCAGTTGAACACTGGACCGCCTACTTGTACCATGCGCGATAGCTTGATCGGCATGCCGACTTCGCGGGCAATGGCCACGGCCATTTCTTCGGCGCGGGCCTTAAGCCCTTCAACCACCTTGTCAATCAGGGCACAGCGTTGCTCCAGCGGGGTCTGCGACCATGCGTCAAAGGCTGCACGGGCGGCCAAGACCGCTTGCTCGGCCTCGGCTGCACTGCCCTGCGGCACCGTGGCAATGACCTCTTCGGTGCTTGAATCGTGGACCCAAAAAGTCTGGTTGGACTGCGCCTTGACCCATGCGCCGTTGATATAGTGGGAATCGTAGGCCTTCATCTCGTCTCCTGAATTAAATTGCACACCATCGAATAATATGCATTATATTGCATAAACCAGAATCGAGGCAAGACTCATGATCGCATCGTTTTGACGAAGGGCATTGTGCGCAGACGATCAAAGTGAAGCAGAGCTTGCTTAAAGATGGCCCCACACCATCATCACATCACGGCCCTCAACCAGCAAATCCACCCGAGCTCCCACGGGCAGGCTGACGCGGGTGGCCACATGGCCAAAGGGCAGATCAGTCAGAATCGGTGCTTTGAGCTGAGAGCGCAACCAGTCGAGCACCGTGGGCATCCCAAAACGCTGGTCGTGCTCGGTCAGTCGATATTCGGTGAACTGTCCCAAAATAATGGCCTTTTGCTGAGCCAGCACACCCGCATGCAATAGCTGACTGAGTAGTCGTTCTATGCGGTACGGATGTTCGCCCACATCTTCTAAAAACAGCACGCCGCCCCTGATCTTGGGAAAGTAGTTGGTCCCCAACAAACTGCACAACACAGTCAGATTACCGCCCCACAGTTGGGCATTTCTGGCCCAAATTCCCGATTTGCGCGACATCAGCCCCCGAGCGGCTTTGAGACCCATGCGCCAACCAGTGCCCTCGCCTTGCTCACTCAACACATCGTTGAAACAGTCGTATGTGATGTCATCGACCCCCGAGTCTGCGTTAACTCCAAAACTGTCACACAAGGCAGGGCCTGCCCAGGTCACACGGCCCGTGCGTGCCAGCACAGCCAGTTGAAAAGCGGTGAAATCGCTAAAACCAAACCAATGCATGCCCCGATCAATGGATTGCCGAATCGCGGTGTAGGGCAAATTGGGCAGCAAACGAGTCAAGCCATAACCGCCCCTGGAAATCAGGGTGGCATCGGCACCTGAGCGAGCCGCCCGCTCGATCGCTTCCAAGCGCTCTAGGTCAGTGCCCGCAAATCGGGTGTCGGAATTCAAGGCGGCGGGGTCCACTCGAACGGTGTGACCCGCACGTTTTAGAAAAGCCAGTCCCCTTTTGAATGCCGCACGATCGCGCACCGCACCGCTGGGCGAGTAGATATAGAGATCACTCATGAGCCAAATCCATCACAACACACCTGCAAAGCCCGTCGGGCGATGGCCTCGCCATGTTCTTGCACAAAATGTCCTGCCCCCTCAATGACCATGGGATCAGGACAGTGACGAATTTTTGCGGCCAGTGCCTGCATCACAGGCGGCCCCAGCACGGGGTCTTGGGCCCCCACGGCCATCAGCGTGCGCCCCGACCATTGTTCGCGCCAAAAGGCTTGGGCCTGACGCGATATCGCCGCCCCGGGGCTGTCCAAGTGTTCGGGCACCATGGGCGGAAACGCCCTGAGAGCGGCGCGGTGCCCCGCATCGGGGAAGGGGGCATCGTAGGCCAAACATTCGGCGGCGCTCATGTGTGGGTTGCCACGTGCGAAGAGTCTTGAAACCGAAAAATTCGGCTGGTTCGCGCACATCTCGCGCCAAGCCAAAAAACCCGCAGACAGTGGCTGCTCGCCGGTGGCCAAGGTGGTGTTCATGACCAACAAGCCTAAATAACGCTGAGGAGCCGCCATGGGCAAAGTCAATCCCAGCAATCCGCCCCAATCCTGCACGACCAGATTCACAGCTTGCAGATCCATGCGCTCGACGAATTGCAACAGCACCTCGCGATGCCAATCAAAGGTATGGGCACTGGTCTTTTTGGGTTGATCGCTTTTGCCAAAACCGGGCATGTCGGGGGCCACCACCCGGTGTCCCGCCGCCAACCAAACCGGCAACATGCGACGGTATAAGTAACTCCAGGCCGGGTTGCCGTGCAGGCACAACCAGGTCACAGGGGCGTCGCGAGGTCCCTCGTCGAGGTAGTGCATGCGCAAGCCCGCCAGCGCTGGCAGGTCGTTGATGTAGTGGGGCTGCCAGGGGAAGCCCGGCAGGTTCATAAAAGCGTCCTCGGGGGGGCGTACCGCGTCATCGCGCAGCGGCCAGGCTTTGCTGCGTCGCGCCTGAAAAAAAGATTTCAGCAGATCGGCGCACTCTTGCCCCAACACATCGCCTTGGCACTGGGTCTGGTGGTTCAGGGTCGGCATTTCGAACAAATTCAACACCGAACCAGCGGCTCCGGTCTTGGGATCGCGGGCACCATATACCACCCGTTTCAGACGCGAGTGCAATATGGCACCGGCACACATCGGACAGGGCTCGAGCGTCACAAACAACTCGCAGTCATCCAGCCGATAATTCCCCAAGGCTTGCGCAGCCTCGCGCAAGGCCATGATCTCAGCATGGGCGCAGGGGTCGTGTCGGGCGATGGGGGCATTGCAGGCCTGGGCAATGACTTGTCCGTCTTTGACCAGCACCGCACCCACAGGTACCTCGCCTTGAGCCTGGGCTAGGTGGGCTTGCGCCAAGGCCAGACGCATGAAATCAGCGTCATCCATGGCTTGGGGCCCCCAAGCCCAAATCTTGCATCCATCGCGCCACTTCTTGTTCGCGCGGCGTGCCTTGGGCATAGGCCTGCCACATGGCCGTGTGAGACTCGGGGCGATGTTGATTCAGCTTCACCTTGGTTTGCACATCCAGCACACTGAACTCGTAGGCCGAGATCGCCGACAACATGCCGTGGGTGTATTTTTCGGGCAAGCCGCGCCACTGGTTGGCATAAGGCGGATCGTGGTCGGCGATTAATTGTTTGAGCAAGGCGTCTTTGGCCTCTTCACCTTCCAGCCATCGAGCCCTGACTTTGACCTGCACCCCCAGGTAGTTCCAGGTCGGCACCCGCTGCTCATCGGGGTACACGCGGGTTGACATGAAGGCGTGCGGTCCCAAAAAAGACAACAGCACTTCAGGGCGCTGCGCCAGATGCAGCACTTGCGGGTTGGGTTTGGCCAGATGACCGAGCAACACGCTGGGCATACCATCGGCATCGGTGCGATCGAGCTTGATCGGCAAATGCGTCACAAACGGAAAGCCTTGATCGTCGGTGCTGATCAGCGAAGCCAAAGGATGCTCCCGCAGCAAGCGGCAGGTGACGGCGGGGTCTCGGTGATCGAATTGTCGGGGTAGGTACATGGTCACTCCTGCCCCAACTTTAGCTCAAGTGCGCCAGCGAGCGGGCAAAATTCGCAGGGCATTTTCACGGTCAATGGCGCGCAAATCGGCCGCGCCAAAGACTTTGCTCAGGCCTTGCACATGTTCCAGACCGGTGCGATAGGGGTAGTCGGTACCAAACACAATCTGGCTCACATCGACCAACTTGGTCAACGATGCCATGGCAATGGGGTTGGCCGCTTGAGCGGTGTCGTAATAAAAACCGCGCAGTAATTTCATCACCACATCGTAATCAAAACCCCGGGCTTTCAAGTCGGGCAGACGGACCGCTTGGGTATTGAAGCGCTCGGTCAGCGCCGAAATGGTACCGCCGGCATGCGAGAAGATGAAGTTGATGTTCGGACAACGCTGCGCTGTGCCAGAATAAATCAGGCTGGAGATGGTGCGGGTGGTGTCGGTGCCATATTCGATGATCACGG
Source organism: uncultured Bordetella sp. (assembly GCA_964390775.1). Classification (GTDB taxonomy): domain Bacteria; phylum Pseudomonadota; class Gammaproteobacteria; order Burkholderiales; family Burkholderiaceae_C; genus Limnohabitans. Next base: position 39,349 of record CAYMJT010000001.1, on the reverse strand, counting down.
CCGGCACACCGGTGTCGAGGTTGGTGCAGCAGGCCGGATTGTTCGGGTGGGTGTAGGCCGTGGCCTTGCGACGGTTGAGCTCGTCCATCACTGGAGCAAAAGACTTGTGGCCCAGCCACTTGTCTTCATAGCTGGTCATAAAGGCCACGCCGTCGACTTTGAGCACATCAAAAGCGTATTCAATCTCACGCAAGGTAGCGTCCACATGCGGCATGGGCAAGAGGGCAAAGACACCAAATCGCCCTGGGTATTGGTCAGCGAGTTTGCGCGCGTACTCGTTCGAACCCCGGGCCACGGCAGCGGCTTCGGCCGCTGGCAAAAATCCGACTGCAGGCAAAGTCGGCGAGGTCATCGAGGTGGCAATGCCGGCCTGATCCATGTCGTCCAGCGATTTTTGTGGCGTCCAGTTGTTGACGGGCGGCGAATCTTGTCGGGCTTTCTTGAGGGCCTCGACCCAAACCGGCGGCGACAGATGGTGATGTACGTCGATGCGGTGTGGCTTGGCCGAGGCGCCCAAAGTCGTGCATGCACTCAGACCCAGGGCACCGACGCCCGCCAGCGACTGCAAAAAACCTCGCCGCGAGGCCTGAGGGTGACATGAACAAAAACCAGTGTAGGGGTGGGAAGGCGTCATGGACTACTCCAAAAGCGTGACAGACCAGCCATTGCAACAGGACTGCGCAATGCCATGGATTGTGATAAACCCCTATTTGTTGCCTATGAGACAAGACTGGCGGCGTGAGCGACAGACCACCTAAAATGCTTCATCATTCGCCTTCGAATCCAAGAGGATCCCATGAAAAAGCCTACATACCTGATTGCGGCCCTGATGTTGGCCACCCAAATGCCCGTCTGGGCCGGCAAAACCCTGGACCAGATCCGTCAAAAAGATCAACTGACCTGTGGTGTCAACACCGGCATTGCGGGTTTCAGCGCGGCCGACAGTCAGGGCAAGTGGAGCGGCATGGACGTGGATGTCTGCAAAGCCATTGCCGCTGCTGTCTTGGGCAGCCCCGACAAGGTGCGCTATGTCCCCTTGTCGGCGCCACAACGCTTTACTGCCTTGCAATCGGGCGAAGTCGATATCTTGTCGCGCAACACCACCGTCACCTTGAGCCGTGACACCGCGCTGGGCTTGAGTCTGACGGCCGTCATGTTTTACGATGGGCAGGGCTTTATGGTGCCCGTCAAATCGGGCATCAAATCGGCCAAGCAACTGAAAAATGCGACCGTTTGCACGCAAACTGGCACCACGACCGAAAAGAACCTGAGTGACTTTTCGCGCGCAAACAAGCTCAATATCAAGCCTGTGGTGTTCGAAAAACTCGATGGGGCCAACGCCGCCTATTTCTCCGGCCGTTGCCAGGCTTACACCACCGATGCCTCGGGGCTGGCTTCGATCCGGTCGCGCGAGGCCAAAAACCCCAAAGAGCATGTGATCTTGCCCGAACTGATCTCGAAAGAGCCACTGGGCCCGATGGTGCGCAAGGGTGACGACGAGTGGCTCTCGATCGTGCGCTGGACCGTCTACGGCTTGATCGAGGCCGAAGAGCTGGGCTTGCGCAGCGAAAACCTGACCCAGATGTTGTCCGACAGCAGCGATCCGGCTGTGTTGCGTTTGCTGGGCAAAGGCGAAGACCTGGGCAAGGCCTTGGGCCTGGACAAAGAGTGGTTGTTGCGGGCCCTGACCGCTGTAGGCAACTATGGCGAGATCTTCGAGCGCCATGTGGGTGAAAAAACCCCGGTAGGCCTCAAACGTGGTGCCAACGCCTTGTGGACTCAAGGAGGCCTGATGTACGCCCTGCCCTTGCGCTGAACTCGACCCATGAAGGGCTTGCGCCGCCATGCGGCCACTTTGAGCCAGGTGGCCCTGGTGTTGTTGCTGGTGGGCGTGTTGGCAATGCTGGTCGCCAACACCCTTGCCAATATGAAAGCGCGGGGCATTCAAAGCGGCTGGGACTTTTTGCTCGAACCCGTGGGCTTTGATATCTCGGAGAGTTGGCTCGATCACCGCGCCGAAGACCCCTTTTGGCACGCCTTCGCGGCCGGTTTGATCAACACCTTGCGGGTGGCCCTGCCTGGCATGGTGCTGGCGACCTTGTTGGGTTTGCTGGTCGCGGTGGGGCGCATCAGTCGCCACCCATTGGCCAGTGCCCTGTCCCGCCTCTACATCGAGGTCTTGCGCAATGTCCCCCTGCTGATTCAATTGTTGATGGGGTATGTGGCACTGATCGAACTCATGCCCGACCCAAATGAGCCCTGGTGGATTGGGCCGCTGGCCTGGAGCAAGGCTGGACTGTTGTGGGGCGAGGACGGTGCCGGACTCAGTCCCGAGTTTTTGGCCCTGTGCTTGGGACTCAGTGTCTACACCTCGGCCTTTATCGCCGAGGTATTCCGCTCTGGCATCGAGGCCGTACCGCACGGACAAAGTTGGGCCGCCTACAGCCTGGGTTTAAACCCGGCCCAAACCCTGGGCTCGGTGGTGTTGCCGCAAGCTTTGCGGGTTTCGGTGCCGCCGTTGACCAGCCAGTACCTGAACCTGACCAAGAACTCTTCCTTGGCCGTGGCCATTGGTTACCCCGACTTGGTCAGCATAGCCAACACCAGCCTGAACCAGACCGGTCGTGCGGTAGAGTGCATCGGGCTGATCATGCTGATCTACCTGAGCCTCTCCTTCCTGACGGCCTGGCTGATGAATCGCTACAACCGGCGGGTGACCCGATATGGGCACTGAATTGAGCTTCTGGCGCGCATGCTGGTCCAGCAAGACCAGCGCGGCCATCACCTTGGCCTTGATCTTTGGTTTAGCCCCAGTGGCCTGGTTCGTTCTGGATTGGGGCATTTGGCAAGCCGTCTGGCGGGCCGATCTGGCGGCCTGCGATGCCGCCCGTGGCGCGGGGGCCTGCTGGGGCGTGATCGCCGAAAAATATCGCCTCATTCTTTGGGGCCGCTACCCCTTTGAGCAACACTGGCGCCCCCTGGGCGCCAGCCTGGTCATGGTGGCCTTGCTGGCCCACAGCGCCCGCCCCAGCGCCTGGAACCGGCGCTTGGGCTTGTGGTGGGCTCTGGCAGCAGGCATCACATGGGCACTGATGGCCGGGCGCATCGGCCCCTGGTCGCTGTCAGCCTGGGGTTTGCCCCCGGTGGCGACGGAACAATGGGGTGGTTTGGCGCTGACGCTGATGCTGGCCATCGTCAGCATTGCCCTGGCCTTTCCCTTGTCAATCGCCCTGGCCTTGGGGCGACGTTCGAATTGGCCAGTGTTGCGCATGGTGTGTGCCGGCCTGATTGAATTGGTGCGCGGCGTGCCCCTGGTCAGCGTGCTCTTCATGGCCAGTTTCATGGTGCCCATGCTCTTGCCCAGCGGTCAATCGCCCGACGTGTTGCTGCGCGTCATGGGGGCGCTGACCTTGTTTTTGGCGGCCTATCTGGCCGAGGTCGTGCGCGGAGGACTACAAGGGGTCGCCGAAGGACAGAGGCTGGCTGCGACTGCTCTGGGCCTGAGCCCCTGGCAAGTGAATCGCGAAGTCATGCTGCCCCAGGCGCTGATGCACAGCCTGCCCGCACTGGTCAACCATTTCATCGGCTTATTCAAAGACACCTCCTTGGTCACCATTGTCAGCCTGTATGAATTGTCGGGAGCCTTGTCGCTGGCTTTGTCGGGCGATGCCGATTGGCGTCCCTACAAGATTGAAGCCTATATTTTCATCGCCCTGATTTATTTCATCTTCTGTTTCAGCCTCTCCAGTTACAGTCAACACTGGCAACAAAGACTCTCCATCCGAACCCGATGACCTCCAACCTCAAACCCTTGCGTGGCCTGCGCGTCCTGTCACTGGCGCTGAACTTACCCGGCCCGGCGGCGCTGATGCGGCTGCGGGTCATGGGCGCGCAGTGCACCAAATTTGAGCCGCTGGCCGCAGACGGCGGCAGCGCCGATCCGATGGCACGCTATCGACCCAATGCCTATCAGCAGATGCACCGGGGCGTGCGATTGGTCAGCGCCGACCTCAAACAAGACAGTGGACAAAAAAAACTCCACGCCCTGCTGGCCCAAACCGATGTGTTGATCACCTCGTTTCGACCCTCGGCCCTGAAAAAACTGGGCCTTGCCCCACGCGCCTTGCACAAAACCTACCCGACCCTGATTCAAGTCGCCATTGTGGGTGCCCCTGGGGCTCTGGCCGAAGAGCCTGGGCACGACCTCACTTATATGGCCGAAAACGGACTGGTGAACGACCTGGCCCTGCCTGCCAGTTTGTTTGCCGATATGGGCGGATCGTTGCTGGTCACCGAGACCGTGTTGCAAGCGCTGATGCTGCGCCAGCAACGCCAAGGTTTAGGCTCACATCACGAGGTGGCCTTGAATGGCGCTGCCGCCTATTTGGGGCTGCCTCGCACTTGGGGCTTGACCACACCAGACGGCGCTGTCGGGGGTGCCCATGCGGGCTATCAGGTCTATGCCTGCAAGGGGGGGCGAGTGGCGGTGGCGGCATTAGAGCCTCACTTTGCCCGATCGCTGTGTCAGGTGGCGCAAGTCCCACCTGCCGTACAAGCCCAGGGCATGATGGCACCCCGTTTGCACCAACACCTCAAGCGCTGGTTTGCCGGCCAAACCCGTGCCCAACTCAATCGACTGGCGCAACAGCACGACATTCCCCTGCATACCCTATAAGGCCGTTCCCATGATCGACCACTTGGACCATCTGGTACTGACCACCACCGACGAGGCCGCCTGCATAGACTTCTATACCCGCGTCATGGGCATGACGCTGGAGTCATTCATTGGGGGCACCCCAGCGGTCGAGCGCAAAGCCTTTAAATTTGGTCAGCAAAAAATCAATTTGCACATCAAAGGCCGCGAACACGACCCCAAAGCCCACTTGCCTGTCCCTGGCGCCCTGGATCTGTGCTTCATCGCCGACCGCCCGCTGGACCAGGTCATCGGGCGCCTGAACCAGTGTGGCTGGCCGATCATCGAAGGCCCGGTGATGCGCACCGGCGCAACGCAAAAAATCAGGTCGGTCTATGTGCGCGACCCGGACTTGAACCTGATTGAAATTTCAGAGTTGGCTTGAGATTCACAAGGGCTATCTGAATTCGATGGGACCGTGAGCCCTATACCACTGGGACAGCCTGTGAACACCCTCCTCCAGTCGCCCCAAATCCTTGGACGCAAAGCACCATCTGAGCCAACCCTTTGATGTGTCACCAAATGCCTCGCCTGGGGCCAGCCCCAAACCGGCTTCGAGTACCAGGCGTTTGGCGACCTCGACCCCATCGTCAAAGCCCGGCAGTTTAAAAAACACGTACATACCCGCTGGCGCGGCGGCAGCTTGCATGCCGGGAATGTCGTTGAGCAAGCGCACCAGGGTGTCGCGGCAAGTGCGCAGGTGCGCCACCAGCGGCGGGGTGATCTGTGCGCTGTGTTCCAAAGCGGCCAATGCCGCGCGCTGCGCGAACACCGGCGCACAAGAGGTGTTGAACTCGATCAGCTTGCCCAGGGTATCGGTCAGCGCGGGTGGCAGCACCAGCCAGCCCAGGCGCCAACCGGTCATGAGAAAACTTTTGGAAAAACTGTGCGCAACCATCAGCGCATCGTCGGGCTGGGCGATGTCCAAAAACGAAGGGGCGCAAGGGGCGTCGCCGTAAAACAGGCGCTCGTACACCTCGTCAGCCAAAATCCACGTGCCGGTCTGTCGGCAGTGGTTCAAAATCGCTTGCTGCTCGTCACGGGTCAAGGTCCAACCGCTGGGGTTGTTGGGCGAGTTGAGCACCAGCAGGCGGGTGCGCGAGGAGATTTGCGCCAACAATTTGTACACATCGAGTTGCCACAGGCCGTCGATAGGCTGCAGCGCAAAGGTTTTGACTTCAGCCCCCAAAATTTGCGGCTGGGCGATCAGGTTGGGCCAGATCGGGGTCACGACCAGACATTCGTCACCGGCGCCCAAAATCGCCTGCATGGCCAGCATCAGCGCACTCACACCGCCCGACGTGACGGCGATGCGATCCATCTGCAATCGTTTCTGATGCGGGTGTAGTTGACGGCTGTAGTCGGCGATCGCCTCTCGCAACTCGGGCATACCCAGGTTGTGGGTGTAAAAGGTCTCACCCTGCTGCAATGATTCGATGGCCGCCTGGCGCACAACTTCAGGCGTGACCTGATCCGACTCGCCAAACCAAAACGCCAACACATCCGAACGACCCAGGCCCGCATTGGCGACATCGCGTATCTTGGAAGATTGCAATTGAGCGATCTGGGGATGCAAAGGCTTCATGTCAAAATCTAGGGGCATAGAGAAGCAATATGGTACCCGAGTCACACCGCATCACCTTGCCCAAATTTCAGTTTCAAAGTGGCGAGTCGCTGCCCGAGGTGCAGTTGCACTGTCTCACCTGGGGCAAACCGCAGGGGCAAGCGATCCTGCTCTTGCATGGCACCAATGGTTCGGCGGCGGTCTTGGTCACCCCCGAATGGCAAGACACTTTGTTTGGGCCTGGGCAAGCCTTGGACTTGTCGCGTTACTGGGTGATTGCTCCCGATGCCCTGGGCTGTGGCCGCAGCGCCAAGCCCTCAGACGGCTTAAAAGCCCGATTTCCGCGCTACAACTACCGCGACATGGTGCATGCACAGCACCGTCTACTGACCGAGGGTCTGGGCGTGCAGCACCTGCGTGCCATCATCGGTTATTCGATGGGCGGCATGCACACCTGGTTGTGGGCTCAGCAGCATCCTGAATTCATGGACTTGGCCGTCCCCATGGCCTGCATGCCGACCCCGCTCTCGGGGCGCAACTGGATGATGCGGCGCATGGTCATAGACGCCATTCGCCAAGACCCCGAGTGGTGCAATGGCGAATACACTGCGCCCTTGCGTTCGGCCCACTTCGCCCTGACCTATTACGCCATCGCCACCAGCGGCGGCACTTGGGGTTTGTACAAGTCGGGGCCGGACCAAGCCAAAGCCAACGCCTGGCTCGACGCGCGCATGGCCCAAGCCCCCATCGCTGACGCCAACGATGCGCTGTACCAATACGAAGCGGCGCGCGACTATGACGCCAGTAGCGGACTGGAACAGATCTCAGCCCGGGTGCTTGCCATCAACAACGCCGACGACGAACGCAACCCGCCCGAACTGGGCCTGATGGATGCGGCCATGCAAAGGGTGACCCAGGGGCGTGCCGTGTGGGTGCCGGCCAGCCCGCAAACCGTGGGGCATGCGACCTTGGGATCGCCCCGCTGGTGGAAAGATGAACTGGCCGCCGAGTTGGCCCAGCTGTGAATGCTCAGCCTTTTTTGCGCGGCGGCAGGCCTGTGTGCTGGGTCTGAAAGTTGCCTCGGCGAGGTTGTTCTGACTTGACCGGCTTGCTCGGCGTGCTGTTCTTGCGTCGGGCACTGGTGTAAGACCCATCGGTCTGCGGTTGCCAGGTCGGAATCAGATGGTGCTTGCCGTTGCCGATCAAGTCGGCGCGACCCATGGCCTTGAGCGCCTCGCGCAGCAGCGGCCAGTTGTTGGCGTCGTGATAGCGCAAGAAAGCCTTGTGCAGGCGCCGGCGTCGCTCACCACGAACAATGTCGACACTCTCGCTGGATGGGGTGATCTTGCGCAAGGGGTTGCGCCCACTGTGGTACATGGCCGTGGCGGTGGCCATCGGGCTGGGATAGAAGGTTTGCACCTGATCGGCTCTGAAACCATTCTTTTTCAGCCACATTGCCAGACTGACCATGTCCTCGTCGCGCGTGCCCGGGTGGGCGGCGATGAAGTAAGGAATCAGATACTGCTTCTTGCCCGCCTCGGCACTGAAGCGATCAAACATTTCCTTGAATCGGTCGTAGGTGCCGATGCCCGGCTTCATCATCTTGGACAGCGGGCCCTCTTCGGTATGCTCGGGTGCGATCTTCAGGTAACCGCCCACGTGGTGTTGCACCAGCTCTTTGACGTACTCGGGAGACTGAACGGCCAGGTCGTAGCGCAAGCCAGAGCCGATCAAGACCTTTTTGATGCCGCGCAGCGTGCGCGCCTTGCGATACAGGTCGATCAGCGGGCCGTGGTTGGTGGTCAGATTTTGGCAGATGCCAGGGTAGACGCAGCTGGGCTTGCGACAAGCCGACTCAATCTCGGGGCTGCGACAACCCAATCGGTACATATTCGCGGTTGGCCCGCCCAAGTCCGAAATGACGCCAGTAAAGCCTTTGACCTTGTCGCGGATGTCCTCCACTTCGCGCAATATCGAGGCTTCTGAGCGGCTTTGGATGATGCGTCCCTCGTGCTCGGTGATGGAACAAAAGGTGCATCCCCCAAAACAACCGCGCATGATGTTGACCGAAAACCGAATCATCTCCCAGGCCGGAATTTTGGTCTCTCCGTCGTGTCCCCCTGTGGCATCCGCATAGGCTGGGTGCGGGCTGCGGGCATAAGGCAGATCAAACACCAAATCCATTTCTGCGGTGGTCAGCGGAATCGGCGGTGGGGTGATCCAGACATCGCGGGCCGTGTGGCCCTCGCCGTGTGCTTGCACCAGTGCGCGCGCGTTGCCCGGGTTGGTCTCCAGGTGCAGCACCCGGCTGGCGTGGGCGTACAGCACCGGGTTGTCTTTGACTTGCTCGAAACTGGGCAAGCGGATCACGCTTTTGTCACGCGGTGGCACCTTGTGCGTGCCTTTTCCGCGCAAACCGGCAATGTCAGCAACGGCTATGCGTTGCTCGCGGGCATTTTGGCCTTGGGCGACGGCTTCGGCCTCTTGTTGCCGGGCACAGTCACTGCCCTGTTCTCTGGCCTGTTCACTGATCATCAAATAAGGGTTGACATGGGCCTCAACGTGGCCGGGGGTGTCGATCTGTGTCGAGTCAATCTCGTACCAAGCCTCGGGGGTGTTGCGGCGCACAAAAGCCGTGCCGCGCACATCGGTGATGTCGCTCACAGGTTGGCGCGCCGCCAGGCGGTGCGCAATCTCCACAATGGCGCGTTCGGCGTTGCCATACAAAAGCAAATCGCATTTGCTGTCCAAGACGATCGAACGGCGCACCTTGTCGCTCCAGTAATCGTAGTGAGCAATACGACGCAAACTGCCCTCGATGCCGCCCAGCACGATGGGCACCTCGGGATAGGCTTCGCGACAACGCTGGCTGTACACAATGGCGGCCCGATCGGGCCGCTTGCCGCCGATATTGCCAGGGGTGTACGCGTCGTCGCTGCGAATTTTTCGATCGGCGGTATAGCGGTTGATCATCGAGTCCATATTGCCACTGGTGACCCCCCAAAACAGATTGGGTTTGCCCAGGGCCTTGAAGGGCTCGGCGCTGCTCCAGTCGGGCTGGGCAACGATGCCCACCCGAAATCCCTGGTGCTCGAGCATGCGACCGATGACCGCCATGCCAAAGCTGGGGTGATCGACATAGGCGTCACCCGTCACGATGATGATGTCGCAACTGTCCCAACCCAGGCGATCCATTTCTTCGCGCGACATCGGCAAAAACGGGGCCGTGCCAAAGCGTTGCGCCCAGAATTTGCGGTAGCTGGTCAGCGGTTTGGCTTCGCGTGGAAAGAAAGACACATCAACTGGGGCACTCATGCCCTCAAGTGTAGGGCTTTGCCATTACTCCAGCATCGCTGTGTGGAATGACCCAGCGCCAATCTGATAATTCATAAGAATTAATCATGCCAAGCGTGAACATGCACCGCTTCCCCCCACAATTGCGACATGACCTGCGTGGCCAGGGCCAGTGGCCCTGTGCTGAAAAAACGGGTTGACCCTGTCCTTGTGAGAATGACAGCTGAATCGTCACCCTCAGCGACAGAATCGACCCGTTTGTGGGGGGGCAGGCGGCGCGCCAACTCCTGCGCCACGGCTTGCGCTGGGTCGAGCAGGCGCACCTGCGGGCCGGCACACTGACGCAGGGCATGGTTCAAGAATGGAAAATGGGTGCAGCCCAGCACCCAGACATCGGCTTGAGCGTCGATCAGAGCTTGGACATCTCGACGCACCACCTGCAGAGTGACCTCGGTGTGCAACTCGCCGCGCTCGACCTGCTCGACCCACTCAGGGCAGGCCTGAAGAACGAATTCAACCCCGCTGCCGTGTAATTGCATCAAGCGCTCCACACTGGGGCTGCGCACGGTTTGGCTGGTGGCCAGGACACCGACCACGCCGCATTGCGTCATGGCGGCGGCGGGTTTGATGGCGGGCTCTATGGCCACCACGGGCACGCTGACCGCATTGCGCAGCTCTTGCACCGATGTGACAGTGGCAGTGTTGCATGCCACCGTGATGGCGCGCGCACCCCGCGCCACCATGCGCCGCCCCACTTCGACGGTGCGCTGTCGAATGAAGGCCTCGGATTTGTCGCCATAGGGGGCATGGCCAGAGTCGGCCACGTAAACCAGGTCTTCTTCGGGCAGCAAATCCCGTATGGCACGCAAGACCGAGAGGCCGCCAACACCTGAATCGAAAACGCCGATGGCCCCAGGCCAAAGCAAGTTTTCGTTCTCGCTGGTATTTTTCATGGGCTAAATATACTCGGGAAGAGTGGCATCCCCCTATGGCCTTGAGCGCGACCCACCTGAGTCATTCCGAGCTTCATTCGCTATGATGGGGACTGTCAAAATTGGGAAGGTATTCATGATCAAGCTCAGGCTGCAAGGCAAGGTATCGATCATCACGGGAGCGGGGCAAGGCATCGGTTTGGCCACCGCCCTCAAATTCGCCAGCGAAGGCGCCACCGTGGTGGCCTGCGACGTCCGGCAAAGCGCGGTGGACGCGACTGTCGAACAATGCCGCGCCTTGGGGGTCCAGAGCTTGGGCCTGGTGGTCGATGTCACCCAGCGCGAGATGGTCGACGCTATGGTGGACAAGGTGCTGATAGAGCATGGTCGCATCGACGTGCTGGTCAACAATGCGGGGATCACTCAAGATGCCCGTTTGCAAAAAATGACCCTTGAGCAATTTGACCGGGTCATCGATGTCAACCTGCGTGGGGTCTTTCATTGCGCCCAGGCCGTCACCGACAGCATGGTGTCCCAGGGCAGTGGCGTCATCCTCAATGCCTCTTCGGTGGTGGGCATCTATGGCAATTTCGGTCAAACCAATTACGCCGCCACCAAGTTCGGGGTGATCGGCTTTACCAAAACCTGGAGCCGGGAGTTAGGCCCCAAAGGAATTCGCGTCAATGCCGTTGCCCCGGGTTTTGTGCAAACCCCGATCTTGTCGACCATGCCCGAAAAGGTGATTGCCGGCATGGTTGAACGGGTGCCCTTGAAGCGCTTGGGCCAGCCCGAGGACATTGCGAACGTATACGCCTTTTTGGCCAGCGATGAAGCCAGTTATATCAACGGTGCGGTCATTGAAGTGTCGGGGGGCATGACGGTATGAGGGAGTCCACCAACCGACCCCGATCCATCGGCGATCTGTTCGTGTCTTTTCTGTGGATGGCCATGCAAGGCTTTGGTGGCGTGCTCGCCGTGGTGCAGCGCGAGTTGGTGGAAAAAAAACAGTGGCTCACGCGCGAACAATTCGTCGAAGATTGGTCGGTTGCGCAAGCCTTGCCCGGACCCAATGTGATCAATTTGTCGATCATGATCGGCGCGCGTGAATTCGGATGGCGCGGTGCCCTGGCTTCCTTGGCGGGCTTGTTGCTGGTTCCAGGTGCGTTGGCGCTGGGTTTGGCGGCTTTTTACGATTCGGTGGCCCACACCTGGGTGGCCCAGTCTGCCTTGCGCGGCATGGGGGCGGTGGTGGCCGGTTTGGTCATCGCCACGGGCCTGAAACTATTGCCGGCCTTGCGCAGCAACCCGCTGGGATTTGGCTTAGGACTCGCCTGGGCGGCGTTGTCCTTTGTCTGCGTGGCCGTGTTGCGCTGGCCCCTGATCTGGGTCTTGCTCGGCTTGGGCGGCGTGGCATGTGGGTGGGCTGCACGTCAATTGCGACGTGCCCAAGACCTGGCGGCCCGATGAACTGGTCCGACTACTGGCCCGTTTTGCTGCATTTTGGCAGCCTGTCTCTGATGGCCGTCGGTGGCGCCATTTCGGCCTTGCCCGAAATGCACCGCTTTCTGGTCGACGAACACGCTTACCTGAGCGAAGATCAATTCGTCAATTCGGTGGCTTTGGGCCAAATCGCCCCTGGGCCCAATGTGATGTTTGTTGCCCTGATGGGTTGGAATATTGCCTTGCAAGCACAAGTGGGAACGGCAGTGGGCCTACAAGGCTGGTTGGCCGCCCTGCCCTTTGCCCTGACGTGTCTGGCCTGTGTCTTATTGCCTTCATCCCTGCTGACTTATCAAATCACCCAGTGGTTGCACCGCGAGCGCGAACGCTTGGGTGTGCGGGCCTTTAAATCGGGAATGGCCCCGATTGTGATCGGACTGATGACATCGACAGGTTGGCTGATGCAGGTCCGACACGACCATTTTCCCCAAGACATCGGGTTATGGGTCCTGATGTCGGCCACCGTCGTGGCAGTGCTCAAAACCCGAATTCATTTGCTGTGGTTGTTGGCCATCGGAGCCGCTCTCGGCATTTTGGGATGGGTGTAGGACAAAGGAAATGGCCATGAATGGAGCTGACGCGCTGGTGCGCATGCTGCAACTCTATGGGGTGAAGCATATTTTCGGTTTGTGCGGCGATACCAGCTTGCCTTATTACGACGCCTTGGCCCGCTTGGATCATGGCATCGATCACATCCTGACGCGCGACGAGCGCAGTGCCGCCTACATGGCCGATGGCTATGCCCGGGTCACTGCTCGGGTCGGGGTTTGCGAAGGCCCCAGTGGGGGTGGCGCAACCTATTTGTTGCCGGGCGTGATCGAGGCCAACGAGTCCTCGGTGCCCTTGCTGGCCATCACCAGCGATATCTCGGTGGGCTCGCGCGGTCGCTACCCGCTGACCGAACTCGACCAACGGGCACTCTACAAACCCTTGACCTGCTGGAACACGCTGATAGATCGTGTTGATCAGATTCCCAACGCGGTGCGCAGCGCCTTTCGGCACATCACCACTGGCCGCCCAGGGGCTGCCCACATCGGCCTGCCCTACGATATTCAAAAACACCCTGCTGACGCCATTGACGTGTGGGCTCAAGCCGGACACCAACAGGTGCCCGCGCTGCGCTCGATGGCCGACCCGGCCGACATCGAACGCGCCGCAGCACTGCTGCATGGCGCCCGCTCGCCCGTGATTTTTTGCGGTGCGGGGGTGGTTATCTCGCAGGCTCACGACGAACTCGATCAACTGGTGACGCAACTCGATGCCGCCTTGGTCACCACCGTCAGCGGCCAAGGTTGCCTGGCTGACGCGCACCCACACAATGCGGGTGTGGTGGGCTCCAACGGCGGCATCGAAGCCACCCGCGAGGTGGTGGCACAGGCCGATCTGGTGATGTTCATCGGTTGTCGGGCCGGATCGACCGCCACCGAACACTGGAAGGTACCCCAGCGGGAGGTTCCGATCATTCATCTCGATATTGACGCTGCCACCATCGCCGCCAATTACCGTACCGATGTGGCTTTATGGGGCGACGCCAAACTCAGCTTGCAAGCCCTCAATTTGGCTTTGACCGATCGGCTGCGACGACAAGCGCGCGACGCCGCAGTCAGCGGCCGGCGACTGGCCGAACGGGCCCGACAGATCAAGTGGTCGCGATTCGCCCCTCTGGCGGCCTCGCTGGATCGTCCCATCAAACCCGAGCGGGTGGTCGACTGTCTGAACCGGTTGTTGCCTCCCAACAGCATCGTGGTCGCCGACCCCGGAACGCCCTGCCCCTATTTCTCTGCCTATTTGAACAACTCCACAGTGCCTGGGCGCTATTTTTTGACCAACCGAGCCCATGGCGCACTGGGTTACGCCATGTCGGCAGGGGTTGGGGCCTGGTTCGGACGACCGGATTGCACCGTGGTCGCGGTCATGGGCGACGGCAGTTTTGGCTTTACCTGCGGTGAACTCGAGACCATCGTGCGACGCCAGGTGCCCCTGAAAATGGTGGTCTTCTCCAACGCCGTCTTTGGCTGGATCAAGGCGAGCCAGAAAGTGGGCTACGACGAACGCTATTTTTCGGTCGATTTCACACGCACCGAGCACGCCCAAGTGGCGCAAGCCTTCGGCGTCAAATCGTGGCGGGTGGAAGAGCCGGCGCAACTCGACGCTGCCATGGCGGCCGCATTGTCCCACCCCGGCCCAGCTTTGGTCGATGTGCTCTCGCAACCCTTGCAAGATGCCGCCACACCCGTCAGTCAATGGATGGGTTGAATCGTTCAATCAGGAGTATCCATATGAACCCCTCAAACCCCTTGAACCGCCGCAGCGCGTTGACCCACATGACGGCCTTGGGTCTGCCACTGGTCCTGCCGCTGGGCAGCATGGCACAAAGCGACAACTCTATGCGTCTGATCGTCACCTTTCCTCCTGGTGGCAGCACCGACATCACAGCGCGCATCTTGCAGCCTGTGCTGTCGGCACGCATCCATCGGCCGGTCGTGGTCGACAATAAACCTGGCGCGGCCAGCCAGGTTGGCACCCAATTTGTGGCTAAATCGGCGCCCGACGGCAATACCTTGCTGGTGTGCTTTGACTCTCATGCCATCAACCCGATTGCCAAGCCGAATTTGCCCTACGATACCTTCAAGGACTTTGCCGGCGTGACTTTGGCCGTCCGATTCCCGCTGGTGATTGCGGCCAGCGCCAGTGTCAAATCCAACGACCTCAAGGGTTTTCTGGAAGAAGCCCGCCAGCAGCCCGGCAAGTTCAGTTACGCCTCCACCGGACTGGGCTCCATGAATCACCTGGTGATGGAGGACATCAAACTTCGCGCCAAGGTCGATGTGCTTCATGTCCCCTTTGGCGGCGGAGGCCCGGCGGTGCAAGCAGTGCTCAGCGACACCAGCCAGATCACATTGCTCAGTTACGCCGCCTTGCGGGCCCAAATTCAGGCCGGAAAGGTCAAGGCGCTGGCTGTGACGGGGGTCAAACGGCTGGCCGATTTACCCCAAGTCCCGACGGTGGCCGAGTCTGGCTTTACCCAATTCGAGGCCTATTCCTGGATCGGTATTTTTGCCCCCTCGGGGACGCCGCAACCGGTGCTGGCTAAATTGACGGATGACTTCCGCGCCACCTTGAATCACCCTGAGGTCAATGGCAAACTCAGCGCTGGCGGGTTTGAGGTGATGGCCACCGATGGGCCTGCCGTCGATCGCTACGCCCGCGAACAATTCGAGCGCTGGAGCGCCTTTGTGCGCGAGACGCGCATCAAACTGGAGCAATGAACATGACCACTGGCCCGGCCCTGATGCCCCTCGATCATCTGGTGATCGCCGTGCACGACCTGGAGCAGGCCATGCAACGCCATCGCGACATGGGGTTTCGGGTCCAAGTAGGCGGCAAACACCCAGGCCGTTTGTCGCACAACGCCCTGGTGGTGTTTGAAGACGGCTCGTATTTCGAACTGATTGCCTGGTCAGCCGACGCCCCGGCCGAAGCCTGGTGGCACATCTTGCAACAACAGGGTGAAGGCCTGATCGACTTCGCCCTGTTACCCGCTTCGACGGCCCAAGTGGTGACACAGGCCCAGGCTCGGGGTTTGCCCATACAGGGTCCGCTGGAGGGCGGTCGGCAGCGACCCGACGGGCAACAATTGCACTGGACCACAGCGCGGCAATTCAGTCGTGATTTGCCATTTTTATGCGGCGACGTGACACCGCGCGCCTGGCGTGTACCCGAAGGAGAGTGCCGCAGACACCCCAACGGGGTACTCGGTGTGGCCAAGGTGCTGGTCTCCGTCAAAGACCTGCAAACCTCCATCTTGCGCTACCAACAACTGTTGGGACCTGCTTTAAGCGCCGAATTGGGCCCCGGACTGGCCCGCTTGCCCATCGAGGGGTGTGTGATCGAACTCAGACACCACCCAGACGCTCCCGAAGGACCGATCGGCTACGAACTCAAAAGCCGCTGAAATGGCGTTGTGCCGAATGCCGCAGGTCCTCGATCAGGGCTGAGGGCGATTCCAGACCGATAGAAAAGCGCACCAAGGTCCCGGGCTTGAGGTGCCGAGGCCAAGTGCTACGCATCTCTCGCAAGGCATAGGGCACCACCAGACTGATCGCCCCGCCCCAGCTGTACCCTAGCTTGAAGTACTTGAGGTCATTGAGCCAGGCATCCACCCGATCGCTAGCGATGCGCTCGTCAACCATGATCGAAAACAGACCGGCCGCCAATCCGGCGCTGCCATGACCGCCGTGCCGACAAACCGCCAACCAGTGCTCATGGCCCGGTGCGCCAGGCCATGCCGGGTGCAAGACCTGGGTACAAAAATCCTGATCGGCCAGCCACATAGCCAGGGCGCGGGCGCTGCGGTCTTGGGCGACATAGCGCACCCCCATGCTGGGCAATGAGCGCAACACGGTCTCGACATCATTGGCCCCCACCCCCAAACCCAGGCGCATGTGGCACAGCTTGATGTCGTGGTGCAGTTCGAGGTTTCGGGTGGTGATGGCTCCCATCAAAACATCGCCGCCGCCGCTGGGGTATTTGGTCAGGGCATGCACACTGACATCCACCCCCAGCGTGCCGTCGCCCATAAGGTCAAATGGGTTGAAAGCCAAACCAGCGCCCCAGGTATTATCCAAAGCAACGGTCACGCCACGTTCGCGGCACAATCGCAGCTGTTCGATCAGGTCCGGGAATTCCATGGTCACCGAGCCTGGCGCTTCCAACCACACCAAACGGGTGTGCACGCTGAGGCGTTGCGCCAGATCGCCCACATCCATTGGATCGTAGAGGGCGTGGCGCACGCCCAGGCGGGCCAACTCGCCCAACGCAAAGGCTTTATTGGGGCCATAGGCGTTGTCTGGGATCAGCACCTCGTCTCCGGTCTGTAACAAGGCCAGTCCCGTGGTGCTGATGGCGCTCAGGCCGCTGGGCACCAGAACAGTCTGCAAACCACCCTCCAAATGGGCGACGCGCTCTTCGAGCAAGTAAGTGGTGGGGGTACCGTGCAGGCCGTAGGTATAGCCAGCTTTCTCGCGCCAGTCACGAGCGCGCAGCGCTTCGACGTTGGGAAAGTAAACAGTCGAGGCTTTGTGGACGGCAGCCTGTGGGGCCTCGAAACCGGCTGGGGGTCGATAGGGGTGATGAATCAGGCCCGTCAGGTCAAAATCGTTCGCATGGTCCATCGTGGGCTCCTGCGGCTCAAACCTTCCACTTCTCCATCAAGGTGGCAGGGCGCATGGAATCGTAGGGTTCGAAGGGTTGATGAATCCAGGGATTGGTGGGCAAAAATTCGACCGAATAATCGGGCTGGAAAGTTGAAACGCCCTTGGTCCAAATGACGGCCGTGCGCAACTCGCTGATGGGCGAGTAATTGGTTTTAAGCATATCGACCACAGCTTTGAGGGTGTGTCCAGTATCCGCCAGATCGTCCACCAACAGCACCCGTCCGGCGATTTCGCCTTTTGGGGTGGTGATGTAACGGGCAATATCGAGGTGGCCTTGAACCGTACCGGCCTCGGCCCGGTACGAGCTGGTGGACATGATGGCCAGCGGCACATCAAAAATACGCGACAAGATATCGCCAGGGCGCATGCCACCACGGGCCAGGCACAAAATGGTGTCAAAAACCCAGCCCGACTGATGAATCTTGAGCGCCAGCTTTTCGATCAGGTTGTGGTATTCGTCATAAGACACGTAAAGATGTTTGCCGTCTTCCGTAAGCATGGGGGGTCTCCGTCAATCTTGGGTTGGGGGCGAGTCAGGCTGCGTAGGGATGACGCAACAAAATGGTGTGGTCCCGATCTGGGCTGGTCGAGATGACATGGATGGGCACGCCACAAGTCTCTTCGATGCGGCGCAAATACTGTCTCGCCTGGGGGGGGAGAGCGTCAAATTGGGTAGTGCCAACCGTGCTTTCGCTCCAACCGGGCAGGGTCTCGTAGATCGGGACACAGCGCTCAATATCGTCGGCCCCCAGGGGCAACAGATCAATCCGCTCGCCATCGAGCATGTATCCCACGCAGAGTTTAAGTTCGCTCAAACCATCGAGCACATCGAGCTTGGTGATGCACAGGCCACTCAAGCCATTGACCTGGGCGCTGCGCTTGAGCAATGCGGCGTCAAACCAACCGCAGCGACGTGAGCGCCCTGTGGTGGTGCCCTTCTCGGCACCCACAGTGGCCATGTGCCAGCCTGGGGTGCCTTCTTTTTCCCATTCCAGTTCAGTCGGAAACGGCCCGCCCCCCACGCGGGTGCAGTAGGCTTTGGTAATGCCCAACACATAGTGCAACAGATGCGGGCCGACCCCAGAGCCCGCTGCCGCGTTTCCGGCCACGCAGTTGCTGCTGGTGACAAAAGGGTAGGTGCCGTGGTCGACATCGAGTAAAGTGCCCTGAGCACCTTCAAAGAGCAGGTTTTGACCTTGGGTATGGGCCTCGTTGAGTTCGCGCGAGACGTCTGCCACCATCGGCAGAATCTGTTGGGCTTGCGTCATGGCCTCTTGGTAAATGGTGTCAAAGTCCAACGCCTGGGCATGCAAAATATCAGTCAGTACATGGTTGTGCAGTTGCAGGTTATCGCGCAGTTTGGCGGCAAAGCGCGCTGGATTTTTGAGGTCTTGTACGCGCAAGGCGCGACGAGCAATTTTGTCTTCGTAGGCGGGTCCGATCCCGCGACCAGTGGTGCCGATTTTGGCTTGGCCCGACTTTTCTTTGGCGGTCTCGCGGGCAATATCCAAGGCTGAGTGGTAGGGCAGGATCAAGGGACAGGCCTCAGAAATACGCAATCGTGAGCGTACTTCGACACCGGCTTTTTCGAGGCCGGCGATTTCTTCCAATAGCTTGGTGATCGACAATACCACCCCGTTGCCGATATAGCAGCGTACGCCAGGGCGCATGATGCCGCTGGGAATCAGGTGCAAAGCGGTTTTCACCCCATTGATGACCAGGGTATGGCCGGCGTTGTGGCCGCCCTGGAAGCGAATCACACCCGTGGCGGTCTCGGTCAACCAATCCACCAGTTTGCCCTTGCCTTCGTCGCCCCACTGGGTGCCCACCACAACCACATGGCGTCCTCGGGTGATGTTCATGCTCTTACTCGCATCCAAAAAAATCAAAGGGGGCGAACCATCCAGCGGCCTGCTTGCAGGACCAACTCTCGATCGCATTCAAATTCGTCACACTCGGCCTCGTGACCCGGGAGTACACAGACCACGGTTTCGCCACGTTCACGCAAACGGGCCACGGCGGCACGCAGCTCAGCGTCTTGCGACCAGGGGGCCCGTATGGCCAAATGATGACTCGGAGCTGGCACAGCCCCCACCAGCGCCTTCAGATCCAGGCTGAAACCCACGGCGGCGCGTTTGCGACCAAACACCGCCCCGACCTCGTCGTAGCGACCACCACGCACCACCGCCTCGTGCAGACCCTGGGCATAAATCGCAAACCGCAAGCCGCTGTAATACGCATAGCCTCGGGCGTCGGCCAAATCGAAACTCACTGGACAATTCAAGTGGCCACTCAACCAGCGCAGGTCTTTGAGCGCTTGCTGTGCTAGCGGCCAGGGGGCGAGCACGTCCAGTGCTTGAGCCAATACCGAGGAGTCGCCATAAGCCTGGGTCAGAAAACCCAGTGCCGTGCGGCTGTTGGCGTCAAAATGGCGCGTGAGGGTTGCCAAGCCTGCGCTGTCTTTGGCCGCCAACGCGCCCAACACGGCCTGGGTGTGGGCTTCAGAGCTATCTTGATCGGACAAAATCGAGGACACAATGCGGGCGTCGCCCAAGTCGACGACCATCGAGGTCAGGCCAGATCGATTCAATCCGTGCAAGGCCAGCTCAAGCACCTCCAGATCGGCCTCCAGACCTGCGTGCCCATACAGTTCAGCCCCCAATTGCAGTGGCTCGCGGCTGGCAAAAGGACCTTCGGGCCGAGTGTGCAACACCGGACCACAGTAACAAAGCCGAGTCAGGCTGCTGCGATTGAGCAGATGGGCGTCAATGCGAGCCACCTGCGGTGTGGTGTCAGCGCGCAGCCCCATGCTACGCCCAGAGAGTTGATCGACCAGCTTGAAGGTCTGCAAGTCCAGTGCGCTACCGGTGCCACTGAGCAAAGACTCCAGGTGTTCGAGCAGGGGCGGAATGACCAGCTCGTATCCAAAACTGCGTGCGGCATCGAGCCAGAGGCGACGCAATTCTTCAATGCGTCGGGCCTCGGCGGGCAAAACATCGGCAAGGTGATCCGGGAGAACCCAGGCGGACATGGCAAGAAACAATTCAAAAAGAAGGGATATTTTACCCGCCGATGCAGGGTTCGCCGCTCAGTTCGAGAAAGTGAGCCACAAAATCAGGCCCAAAAAGATGCAAATCAGCCCGAAAAAGCGAATCTGACCATCGTGATGACGCAGCAGTTCGGTGAACATGCTGCGCCAGCGCGCGGGTGCTGCAAAAGGCAACAGCCCTTCGATCACCAAAACCAGGCCGAGGGTGGCCAAAATAGCATCGACATCCATGGCAGGCGGTTTATTTGCCGCCAGAACTGCGCATGCTCTTGAAAAATTCGCTCGAAGGATCCACCACCATCACATCGCCTTTTTTGTTGAAGGTGGCTTTGTAGGCTTCGAGGCTGCGGTAAAACTGGGCGAACTGAGGATCTTTGCCAAACGATTCGGCATAGATGCGGGCCGCTTCGGCGTCCCCTTCCCCCTTGATTTTTTGAGCATCGCGATAGGCATTCGCCACGATCACCTCGCGTTGCCGGTCGGCATCGGCACGGATTTTCTCGCCTTCAGCGCCGCCCGTCGAACGCAACTCGTTGGCCACGCGCTTGCGCTCGGCTTCCATGCGTCGGTAGACTGACTCGGTGATGGTATCGACATAATCGGCGCGGGTGATGCGAACGTCGATCACATCAATGCCCCAGGGTTTGGCACCTTTGACCTTGGCCTGTACTTCTTCCTTGACGTCTTGCATCAGGGTTTCGCGCTTGACCGAAAGCAGCTCTTTGACGGTGCGCTTGTTGATTTCTTCCTGAAAGGCGTTGCGCACCACCCGACTGAGTTGAATCGAGCCAGCACGTTCATCGAGACCCACGTTACGAATGTAGTCCGAAGGGTCAGAAATGCGCCAGCGCACATACCAGTCGATCACCATGCGTTGCTTCTCGGCGGTGAGCATAGGCTCGGTGTCGGCGTTGTCCAGCGTCAACAGGCGCTTATCAATGTAATTGACGTTTTGAAACGGCGGCGGCATTTTGAAATGCAGGCCAGGCTCGGTGATCACGCGGCTAATTTGGCCCAGCGAATACACCACGCCAAATTGGCGTTGATCCACCACAAACACCGTCGAGGCCAGCACGACCAGAGCGATCAGGATGGAAGCAATGTAAAAACCCAACTTATTCATCATCGATCTCCCTTTCAGCGGCCATCGCGGTCACGTTGTCGGCCATCGCCACGCGCGCGGCTGTCACTACCCGACGAAAACGATCCGGATGGTGTGGCGGGTGTGGATGCGGGTGTGTTGGATAGGTCGCCCAAGGTCCCCGATGGGGCCGATGCGGCGGTCATTTGCATGATCTTGTCCAGCGGCAAATACAACAGGTTAGAGCCCTGTCGGCTGTCGACCAGAACTTTGGTTACGCTGCTGTACATCTGCTGCATGGACTCAATGTAGAGACGGTCACGGGTGACCTGCGGCGCCTTTTGATATTCGGTCAATACGGCCTTGAAGCGTTGTGCATCGCCTTGCGCCTGGGCGACGATGCGAGATTTATAGCCTTGAGCTTCTTCACGCAAGCGTGATGCGGTACCAGCGGCGCGCGGAATGACGTCATTGGCATAGGCTTCGGCTTCGTTTTTGGCCCGTTCGCGCTCTTGCCCCGCTTTGAGTACATCGTCAAAAGCCGATTGCACCTGCTCGGGAGGACGCACTCCTCCTTGCTGAAGGTTGATACCCACCACCTCAATGCCGACATGATAGCGGTCCAAAATGGTCTGCATGATGGCACGCACACGCGGGCCGATCTGATCGCGGTCTTCGGACAAGGCGGCGTCCATCTTCATGCTTCCGACCACCTCGCGCACTGCGGTTTCAGCCGCCTGAACGACGGCATCGATGGGGTTGCGCGACTCAAACAGATAGGCTCTGGCGTCAGTCAGGCGATACTGCACCGCGAACTTGATTTCCAGAATATTCTCATCTTCAGTCAGCATGGCCGACTCGCGCAGTCCGGTGGCCTGGATGATGCTGTCGCGGCCAATGTCCAGCGAGCGAATCTGGGTCACAAACACCACCTCGTGGCGTTGCAGCGGCCAGGGCATGCGCCAGTTAAAACCAGCCCCCACGGTGGAGTGGTAGCGACCAAATTGGGTGATGACGGCCTGTTGGCCTTCTTGTACGATAAAGAAACCAGAAGCCAGCCACAAGACCAGCACCAGTGCAGCCGCCAGTCCGGCCCCTAGGCCAGCTCCCTTGAAACCCGGCGGACCCGAAGGCGTGTTACCGCCCGAACCGCCGCGCCCACCTTTTTGGCCCAACAAGCGGCCCAACTTTTGGTTGAAATCGCGCCACAACTCATCCAGATCGGGCGGTCCCGACGAGGGACGCTGCGGCCTGGGGTCCTTGGGGGGCTCGGGTGGCTCTGGGTTGGAGCCACCCCCACCACCGCCCTCCCCTCGACCCCAACGGCCATCGTTGAGGTTGAAAACCGCTTTGAGGCGGGCTAGACCGCTTTGTAGTTGTCGTGTCAATGTGCTCATTTCGATGCGTCTGACGTTAATGTTCCGATTGTGCCCAATTTTCTGCGACTGCTGGCAAAGCCCGGTTGGCCAACGCCTGTCGCAGTAGGGGCAATCCAGCCCCACTTTGGGCGCTGACGAACACCCGTTCGACGGGGCGCTCATCGATCAGGTAATGGTCGTGTAAGGCCATGGGTTGGCGCTCAGGTGCGATGGCATCGATTTTGTTGAACACCAGCAACTGGGGAACCTGATCGGCGCCGATCTCGGATAGCACAGACATCACCTGCTCAATTTGTTCGGGGTGATCGGGGTTGGAGGCATCGACCACATGCAGCAGCAACTGGGCCTGAGCGGCCTCTTGCAAAGTGGCTTGGAAGGCGTCGATCAGACCGTGCGGCAGGTCACGGATGAAGCCGACGGTGTCAGACAAAGAAACCGAACGACCACGGCCTTGAGCGTCGCCCAAATACAACTGTCGGGTCGTGGTGTCTAGGGTCGCGAACAACTGGTCTGCCGCATAAGCCCGAGCCTTGACCAGGGCATTGAACAGGGTCGACTTGCCCGCATTGGTATAGCCCACCAGCGAAATACCAAAATGGCTGGCGCTGTCACGCCGTTTTCTTTGGGTATGGCGCTGACGCTTGACCTGCTCCAGACGGTCTTTGGTGCGACGAATGGCGTCCCCGATCATGCGACGGTCGAGCTCAATTTGGGTCTCGCCTGGGCCTCCCCGAGCGCCAATGCCGCCTCGTTGGCGCTCAAGGTGCGACCATCGCCGCACCAAGCGGGTACTCAGGTACTGAAGTCGGGCCAACTCGACTTGCAATTTACCCTCGAAACTACGCGCTCGTTGGGCGAAAATTTCCAAAATCACCAGAGTACGGTCATACACCGGCAGGCCCAGTTCACGTTCCAAGTTGCGCTGCTGAGCTGGGCTCAAGGCCTGATCAAACAACACCTCCCGCGCACCGTATTGCTCAGCCAAGGCCTTGATTTCCAACGCCTTACCCGAGCCTACAAACAGGGCAGCGTCAGGAGCTTGGCGCTTGCAGGTCAACCGAGCCACAGGTTCCAGGCCCGCAGTTCGGGCCAACTCGGACAATTCGGACAGGGCGTGGTCAAAATGTGGCCTGCCCAAATCGACCCCCACGAGCAGGGCCGGCGTGGCCGCTTCTGGTTCGGACAAGTTCAAGCTGCAGGCGTATCGCCAGCCTCGTTGGCCGTGAAATTCACCGCACGACCCGGAACGATGGTGGAAATGGCGTGCTTGTATACCATTTGTGTGACGGTGTTGCGCAGCAAAACGACGTATTGGTCGAAAGATTCGATTTGCCCTTGCAGTTTGATGCCATTGACCAAATAAATGGACACTGGCACATGCTCACGACGCAAAAGGTTTAAAAATGGATCCTGCAACAGTTGGCCTTTGTTGTTCACGATATTCTCCGTGTTCGGTGGTTGGTCTGATCATAACCATACCACAAACCGCGAAAACTTCATTCGGCGTAGGGGTTGTGCGAGGTTTTCATCTCGATGCGCAAAGGAGTGCCCTCCAGATCGAAGGCTTTGCGAAAACGCCCTTCCAGAAACCTTTTGTATGAATCGGTGACGTGCTCCAGTGAGTTGCCGTGGATCACGATCACCGGTGGATTCATACCGCCCTGATGGGCGTAACGGGGCTTGGGTCGAAACATGCCCGAGCGTTTCGGTGCCTGAAACTGAACCGCCTCTTGCAACAGGCGGGTCAGGACCGGGGTTGACATTTTGCACATGGCCGCCTGATAAGCCAATTGCAGCGATTGCCACAACGGCCCCAAACCCTGGCGTTTTTTGGCCGATATCAGGTGGATGCGGGCGAATTTGAGAAAAGACAGCCGGGTTTCGATGGAGCGCTGCAACCATTCACGCTGGTAGGCGTCAACGGCATCCCATTTGTTGACCGCCAACACCACAGCACGGCCACTCTCGAGAATGTAGCCAGCAATGTGCGCGTCCTGATCGGTGATGCCCTGAGTGGCATCGAGCAACAGCAACACCACATGGGCCGATTCAATGGCCTGCAAGGTTTTGACGACCGAGAACTTTTCAATGGCCTCGAACACCTTGCCCTTGCGGCGCAGACCGGCGGTGTCAATCAACTCGA
>CAYMJT010000001.1:0-14488 GCA_964390775.1 uncultured Bordetella sp. | reverse complement strand
CGCTCTTCACCCAGCCAGGTGTTGATCAGGGTCGATTTACCCACATTGGGTCGCCCCGCCACCGCCAAGCGGATGACGCCCTCGTCCGCTTCATCTTCTTCTTCCTCGACGCCAGCAAACAAGGGCTCTAGCGCCAACTCGAGCATGCTGCGTATGCCTTGTCCGTGAGCGGCCGAGACTGGCAGCACCTCGCCCAGCCCCAACTCGTAGAACTCGGACAACTGGGGGCCGGACTGCATACCCTCAGCCTTGTTGGCCACCAGCAAACACGTCTTGCCCAAACGGCGCAGATACTTGGCAATATCGTGGTCTTGTGCCGACAGGCCTTCACGGGCATCGACCACAAAAATGACGGCATCCGCCTCGGCCACAGCTTGCTGGGTTTGGCGTGCCATTTCGTGAAAAATACCGCTGCTGGCATCGGGCTCAAAACCCCCGGTGTCGATGACAATGAATTCACGCGCCCCCAGACGGGCGTTGCCGTAGTGTCGATCGCGGGTCAGACCAGCGTAATCGGCCACGATCGCATCCCGGGTTTTGGTGATGCGATTGAACAGGGTCGATTTGCCCACATTGGGGCGACCAACCAAAGCGATGACGGGTTTCATGTCGGAGCAGGCCGCCTCAAGGTGCGCGCCAGGCACGAACCGTGCCACCGCGTGACACCATCAACACCGTATCTTGCCGCACCAGGGGTGGGGCCGCCAATGCGCCGCCGTCCATGAAAACCCGGTTCAGCAACTGACCGTTCGACTTATCGAGCAGGTACACCGCACCGTCCTCATCGGCGACCCAGATCGCTCGTTGGGTGACGGCAGGTGCGGATAAACGGCGGTATTTCAGTCGATCAGTCTCCCAGACCCGGTCACCGTTGTCACGTTGCCAGGCCAACACCAGTCCATTACTCTCGACCCCAACCAGCAGACCGTCTTGACCGGCCAAGCCTTGATCGCCTTGGGCCGCGCGCGACCAAATCACTTGCCCCCGCGTGGCGTCCATACAGCCCACCTGCGACAGATAGGCTCGGGCGCATATGAACGGATCGCTGCGACTGGACAAACCGACGATGTCAACCATCCGCTCCAAGTCATTGAGTCCTCGGGCGGCGGCCAACAGGGCGTCGAACCGAATTTGACCTGTGGTGGGGTCAAAACCTGTCAAACGACCAGATAGTCCCGCAATCAGGGTGTTCTGATAGGCCATGAGGGTGCCCGCCTGGCGCAAGATCAAGGGCTCGCCGGCTCGGAACTGGGTCCACAGCGAGCGGCCCGTGGCCCCGTCAAAGGCCTGTACCGTGCGGTCGGCCATGAGCACGAAGACACGCTCCCCCGCCACCAGCGGCGGGGTAAAAACCTGAGCCGTCAAAGGCGCACGCCAAGCCAATTTCCCCTGCGAAATCACCATCAACTCGTTGTTGCGTGTGACCAGTGCATGCCGGTTGCCATCACTGCCGACACCGGCCGACAAGGGTTGATTCAGTTCGACCCGCTCGATCACCTTGCCATCGCTGGCCTGCAACACCAGCACCTCGCTGTTGTCGGTCGCGAGCACAATGGTGCCGCGCGCGGTCCAACTCGGCACCATGGGGGCTCGCAGCGAGCCAATCGAAACCGACCAAAGGTTTTCGACGCGCTGGCTGGCGGGCACATTGGACAGCTCCGCTGGTTTCGGTCGCGACACCCCACCGCAAGCGACTAAACCCAGCGCACTGGCCAACACCAAGGTGCGGGGCCAAGTCATCCACAGGCTACGCAACAACATCATTTTTCCTTCGGATCCACCCCCAGGGCGGCCAGTTTGATTTCGAGCCAGCGTCGCTGATCCGAGCCGGCTTGCGCCAATTGCCAGGACTTCAAATAGGCATTTCGAGCCTGATCGGTTTGCGACTGCAAGGTCATCAGATCGCCGAACCGCTCCTCAAACAAAGGCTGAAAAGCAGCAGGCACCTTGCCAGGGTTCAAACTGGTCTTGGCCGCCTCCCAATTCTTGGCCTCCATCTGCAATCCGGCTAAACGCCACCAAGCCAACGCCACCAGGCCTTCATCGCTGGCGTTTTGGGTCACCCAGGACAGCGCCGCTTGGGCTTTGGCGGATTCGGTCTGAGCAGCAAAGGTCTGTGCCGCCAACAAAGCAGCGTGTTGAGCCATGGCTGTAGAGCCGTAACGATTTTGTATGTCGGTCAGCGAACGCTCAAGCAATAGCAGGTCTTTGGTCGTGGCTGCCTGTTCGACCGAGTCAAACAACACCGCCGCTTGGGCTGCGTTTCGCCTTTGCCACCATTGCCAGCCGTTCCAGGCCGCATAGGCACCGAGCACCACAATGAGCGTCCAGGTCATCAGGTTACCCCAGCGGTTCCAGAAATGTTTGAGCTGGTCAATTTGTTCTTGTTCTTCTAGATCGAGGTGCGAAGCCATGGTGCGTTGTCAAAGTGGGTCGTAAAACCTGATTTTAGGTCCTGGCGAAATCAGACCAGGGGCTGGGGGGTGGTTTTGAGGCCGGGAGCCCAAGTCTTCCAATCGGCCAAGGCGACCGCGTGCTGCGCCCCCTGCCCGTCGCGCAAAGACTTGATCATCACCTGTCCCTGGGCCCATTCATCGGGACCAAAGATCAAAGCATGGGTGGCCCCGCTGGCATCTGCCTTTTTGAACTGACTTTTCATGCTGCCCAAGCCCTCGGCGCCTCTGGCATGCATCTGCACCGAAAGGCCCAGGCCGCGCAACTGATGCAGGCACTGCATGACTGCAGGCCACAGATCAGCCTGCGGGATAATGGCGTAGACGTCGGCCCCGGGACGGGTCGGCCAGCCACCAGACTCGCGCACCAGTTCCAATACCCGCTCTACGCCCAAAGCCCATCCAACGGCTGGGGACGGCTTGCCCCCCACCTGCTCCATCAAGTAGTCGTAGCGGCCACCACCACAGATCGTCCCTTGTGAGCCCAGGCGCTCGGTGACAAACTCAAACACCGTGAGGTTGTAGTAATCCATCCCGCGAACCAGTCGTGGGTTGATTCGAAAACTCAGGCCCAGTTGCGTCAAAATGGCGCAGACTTGATCAAAATGTGCCCGGGAGGACTCGCCCAAGTGGTCCATCAGCTTGGGAGCGCCCTCAACCAGAGCCTGCATGGACGGGTTCTTGGTGTCTAAAATCCGCAGCGGGTTGCTGTGCAAGCGACGTTTAGCATCTTCGTCGAGTTGATCGGCATGGGCTTCAAAGTAAGCAATCAGGGCCGCACGGTGGCGATTGCGTTCCTCGGGTTGACCCAGGCTGTTGAGTTCGAGTCGGACATCGCTCAGCCCCAGACTCTGCCAAAGCGCATGGGCCATGACGATCAGTTCGGCGTCCACCTCGGGGCCGCCGAAACCCAGCACCTCAGCGCCGATTTGGTGGAATTGCCGATAACGGCCTTTTTGCGGGCGTTCGTGGCGAAACATCGGGCCCATATAGTACAAGCGCTTGCCACCGTCATACAAAAGATTATGCTCGACCACCGCCCGCACCACGCCCGCAGTGGCTTCAGGACGCAAGGTCAGACGCTCGCCGTTGAGGTGGTCAACAAAGGAGTACATCTCTTTTTCGACGATGTCGGTCACTTCACCCAAAC
This sequence comes from uncultured Bordetella sp., assembly GCA_964390775.1. Taxonomy (GTDB): domain Bacteria; phylum Pseudomonadota; class Gammaproteobacteria; order Burkholderiales; family Burkholderiaceae_C; genus Limnohabitans. The sequence goes on along the minus strand of CAYMJT010000001.1, from coordinate 10,885 downwards.
CACGCACGAACAAGGCAGTGGGTTCCACGATAGGAGTACGGATGTTGCGATAACCATGGCGGCGCATCAGGTCGCGCACAAGGTCCTCCAGCCATTCCCAGACGTGGGAATCGGTGGGCAACAAGTCGTTCATGCCTTTGACGGCGCTCAGTCGATCTGCCATGCGAAAAAGATGTTCAGGTGTGATGGGCCTTGGCCCCGAAACGTTTTTGAATATAGTCCTCCACCATTTGGTGGAATTCTTGAGCGATGCCCTCGCCACGCAGGGTGGCCACTTTTTCACCGTCGATAAACACCGGCGCCGCTGGCGATTCTCCGGTTCCGGGCAGGCTGATGCCAATGTCGGCATGCTTGCTCTCTCCGGGGCCATTGACGATGCAACCCATGACGGCCACTTTGAGCGACTCGACCCCTGGGTAACGCACCCGCCAAACAGGCATCTGGGCTCGTAAGTGATCATCAATTTGTTTGGCCAATTCCTGGAAAGTCGTGCTGGTCGTGCGCCCGCACCCAGGACAAGCCGTGACGCTGGGCACAAACACCCGCAAGCCCAAGGCCTGCAATATCTCGGTGGCGATGACCACCTCTTGGGTGCGTGACTCACCCGGCTGCGGAGTCAGCGAAACCCGGATGGTGTCACCGATGCCCTCTTGCAGCAAAATCGAAAGTGCCGCTGCCGAGGCGACCGTGCCCTTGGTCGCCATGCCAGCCTCGGTCAAACCGAGATGAAGCGGATGGTGACAACGTCTGGCCAACTCGCGATAGACCGCGATCAGGTCCTGCACCCCGCTGACCTTGCAACTGAGCAAAACCTGCTCGGGCCGCATGCCCAGATTGACGGCTTGTTGGGCCGAGTCAATGGCCGAGGTGATCAAGGCCTCGTACATCACTTGGCGCGACTCCCAAGGGGAACTGCGACGGGCATTGTCATCCATCAGGCGTGCCAAGAGATCCTGGTCCAAACTACCCCAATTGACGCCGATGCGTACTGGACGATCCCAACGCAAGGCGGCTTCGACCATTTGGGCAAACTGTTTGTCGTGTTTCTCGCCGCGCCCCACGTTGCCCGGGTTGATGCGATATTTGGACAAAGCTTCGGCGCAGGCCGGATAGTCGCTGAGCAAACGGTGACCGTTGTAGTGAAAATCACCGACAAGGGGCACATCAATGCCCATGCGATCGAGTTGCTCGCGAATGGCGGGTACGGCCTTGGCCGCGTCATCGTTGTTGACCGTGATGCGCACCAACTCGGAACCCGCTAAGGCCAGTTCCTTGACCTGAATCGCCGTCCCGATGACATCGGCGGTATCCGTGTTGGTCATCGACTGAACCCGAACCGGCGCATCGCCTCCGATGGTGACGACCCGATTTTGCCAGCGCACCGAGGCCTGCAAAGTCCGGCGGGGGCGCGGGATCGCGATGGCGATGGGACTTTCGGTACTCATCGGCTGGGCGCTGCAAGCGGTTGAGCAGGTGGGGTCGAAGCGGGGGGCATCGGCGTCACCACTTGGGGCGGGGTGGCCGCGTTGACAGCCCCGGTAGGTAGCGCAGCGGGGGGTACCGGGCCAGCCGATGATGCCGGACCAGAGCCGACGGTGGCCGCTGTACTCGAAGATTGACCTCCCGACGTGACTTCAGAGGGTGCTGCGTCGCTGGGCGGGGTCGTGGCCGGGGCCGGGTTATCGGTCACAGGGGGCATTTCGGGCACTTCCACCGAGGTGCTGGGGCGTGCGTCGCGATCCAGCAACAAACCCCATCCGACCCACAGGGCCAAAGCCAGTAGCACCAAAGCCGAAATGAGCCAAATGCGTTGGCGACCGTCGCTCGGCGAGGCCATGCCCCCCAAAGGCGCACTGATGGCGGCCGTGACCCGAACCGAGCGCAAAGGGTCCGGATCAGGCATGGCGGCCAAGATCGGCAGAGGGTCAATTTTGAGTTGGCGACACACACTCATGGCCAAGGCACGGGCAAAGACCAGATCGGGCAATTGCGACCAGTTCTCCGACTCCAGGGCTTTGAGCCTCTCGGGCGGTACCCGCAAAGTCGTGGCCAGCAAGGTGATGTGCAAACCTCTGGCCTCTCGGGCCTGGCGCATCAGGCCACCGGGTCCGGTGGCGCTGGGTGGGGTATCTGGATCAATGCTCATGGGGTCGAGTTTCGGACTTTTGAACAGCTATCGGGATGGGGGACCGGTTCATGCGGCGCGAGACATCGGTTCGATCCTTCACATCTCCGGCCAACTGGCCACACGCGGCATCAATGTCGTCACCCCGGGTTTTACGCACTGTAGTCACAAAACCCTGGTCTTGCAAATGCTGGGCAAAGCGCTGTACCGCCGAAGCCGTCGAACGACGCAGGCCAGAGGCAGGAAATGGGTTAAAGGGAATCAGGTTGAACTTGGCATTCAAGCCCCGCCCTGCGCCATGGTGCATCAATTCGATCAGGGCACGGGCGTGCTCAAGGGTGTCGTTGACACCATCGAGCATGCAGTACTCGAAAGTAATGAAGTCTCGCGGGGCAAATTCCAGGTAACGGTGACAGGCCGCCAATAACTCGGACAGCGGGTATTTTTTGTTCAAAGGCACCAGTTGATCGCGCAAAGCGTCGGTGGGCGCGTGTAAAGAGACCGCCAAGGCCACCGGACAGTCTTGGGCCAGTCGGTCGATCATGGGCACCACACCCGAGGTCGAGACCGTCAATCTTCGACGCGAAATCCCGTAGCCGTGGTCATCCAGCATGGCGCGCAAAGCCGGCACCAGCGCCTGATGGTTTTGCAAGGGTTCGCCCATGCCCATCATCACCACATTGCTGATCACGCGCTCGGGGCTTCCCTGCCTTTGGCGCAAAAAATGCTCGGCATGCCACAGTTGGGCCAGTATCTCGCCAGTGCTCAGGTTGCGGCTAAAGCCCTGGTGGCCAGTCGAGCAAAAGCGACAGCCAACCGCACATCCCGCCTGGGACGAGACACACAGGGTGCCGCGATCGTCCTCGGGGATAAACACGGTCTCAATCGCATTGCCGTCGCCCACATCGAACAACCACTTGATGGTGCCATCATTGGACTGATGCTGCGAAATGGGTTTGAGGCCCTGCACACAAGACGATAGCGCCAACTTCTGGCGCAGACTCTGCGCCAGATCGGTCATCTGGGAAAAGTCGGACACCCCACGCTGATGTAACCAGCGAAACAGCTGGGTGGCCCGGAAGCTTTTTTCGCCCAAGCTGGCGCAATGGCCGATCAGGCCATCACGGTCGAAATCGAGTAGATTGACGTGCATGGGCCTGGTGCAAAGTGGCGCATTAGGGGATGACCCCCGCCTGTTTCAGCGGCTGTGGATATGCAGGCCTGCGAAGAAGAAGGCCACTTCCTGGCGGGCGGTGTCAGGGCCATCAGAGCCGTGCACGGCATTGGCATCGATGCTGTCGGCAAAGTCGGCGCGGATCGTGCCAGGTGCTGCTTTCTTGGGGTCAGTGGCGCCCATCAAGTCGCGGTTTTTTAGAATCGCGTTTTCGCCCTCCAGCACTTGAATCATCACGGGTCCAGAGACCATGAAGTCAACCAGGTCCTTGAAGAAAGGACGCTCTTTATGGACGGCGTAAAAAGCCTCGGCTTCGGCGCGCGAAAGGTGTGCCATGCGCGCTGCGATCACTTTCAAGCCAGCGGCCTCGAAACGGGCATAGATCTGCCCGATGACGTTCTTGGCGACGGCGTCGGGCTTGATGATGGAGAGTGTTTTCTCAATGGCCATGATGATGGATCCCTTTTTATCAAATTCAACCCACAATTGTAGCAAGAAGCAGGCCGAAATTAGGGAAACTCTGCCAAGGACATCATTCAGCGTTTTTTGGGACCGCGAGCGCGTTTTTGACGTTGTCGGACCAGACTATCTGCCCCCAGGCGGCGCGGGCTGGCCTGGGTATGCCTGGACGAGCGCATCAAGGCCGCGACATCACCGTCGTCGAGCTCCATCCAGGCCCCACGCTTGAGGCCATGCGGCAACTGCATGGCCCCATAGCGAATGCGGATCAATCGACTGACGGCGTGACCCAAGGCCTCGAATAGACGACGGACTTCGCGATTGCGCCCTTCAGCGATGGTCACCCGGTACCAGCAATTGGCCCCCTCGCCACCACCGTCTTCGATGGCCAACAACTGGGCTGGACCATCTTCGAGCTCGATGCCTTGCAACAGCCGCGACTTTTCGTCGTTCGACAAGGCGCCCAACACCCGAGCCGCGTATTCGCGTTCAAGGCCAAAACGGGGGTGCATGAGTTGGTTGGCCAGCTCACCCGAGTTGGTGAAAAGCAGCAAGCCCTCGGTATTGAGATCAAGACGCCCCACCGATTGCCATTTGCCGTGGTGCAATCTAGGCAGGGTACGAAACACAGTAGGACGACTCAAAGGGTCGTCCAAGGTCACCACCTCACCGACTGGTTTGTGATAAGCCAAAACACGGGGCGTTTCGGACTGGGCACGCCAGCGTACCGGTTTGCCATTGACTTTGATGACGTCGCCGGCTTTGACCCTTTGACCCACATGGGCCACTTCGGCATTCACCGTCACCTGACCCTGGGCAATCAAGCGCTCCATCTCCAACCTGGAGCCCAGGCCCGACTGGGCCAGGACCTTGTGTAACTTTGGAGCCTCGGGTTCGGGAGAAAGTACTCGTTTGATAGCTTCTGGACGGTCCTGCTCGCGGTCAAACGAGCCCGACACCAGATCGTCGAGTTGAACGCCTTTCATGCGTCAAGCGGGGTTTGGTCTTCGAGTCCCGGTTCGGCGATTGGCACATCCTCAAAGCCCGGCAAGGACTGCAAGACCGCTTCACTGCCAAAGCCCTGGCCCAACGCCGGCAACTGATCCAACGCAGTCAAGCCCAAATCATCGAGAAATTGGCGTGTGGTCGCGTACAAAGCTGGACGGCCCACGGTTTCACGATGACCAATCACCTCGACCCAGCCTCGATCCTCCAATTGTTTGATGACCGTGCTGTGAATGGTCACCCCCCGAATGTCTTCCATATCGCCCCGGGTCACTGGCTGGCGGTAAGCGATGATGGCCAGGGTTTCCAAGGCGGCACGGGTGTATTTGGGTGGTTTTTCGGGGTGCAGACGGTCCAAATACTCGCGCATCTCAGGGCGGCTCTGAAACCGCCAACCGCTGGCCACCTGGACCAATTCAACGCCCCGCTGTGACCACTCTTGCATCAACTCGTCAAGCAAGCTGCGCACGGTATCCGCACCCAAGGCCTCGTTGAATAAGGTGCGCAGTTCGCGCATGGACAAGGGTTGGGGGGAACAAATGAGGGCGGTTTCCAAAATCCGCCGGGCATGCAGGGAATTCATCATTGAGCGAAATTGTAGCCCAGCCCTACACATTGCAGGGTGTCGAGCAAGTCTTGTGGCGGGTCACTGCGCCAAACGCAGGGCTCGCCCGTCACTGGGTGGGTCAAGGACAAGCGCCAGGCGTGCAGCGCTTGCCGCGACATGCTGGGCAAGGCCTTGCCACCGTACAGCGCATCGCCCACCAGCGGGTACCCGGCGTCGGCCAAATGGACCCGGATTTGGTGGGTACGCCCAGTCTCCAGGCGGCAATGCAACAAGGTGTGGCTCGGGCCACGTTGCAGCACATCGATGTGGGTCATGGCCGGCTTGGCGGCGTGTAAGGCCGGATCGAGCACCGCCATGCGCAGGCGTTGTTTGGGGTCGCGACCGACGGCCCCAGAGAGCCTGACGCGCGCCTGATGCGGCCAAACGCCTTGCACCAGAGCCAAGTATTCACGCTGCACATCGCGGCGTGCAATCGCGGCCACAAGGGCATCCATGGTCGTTCTTTGTCGAGCCACCACCATCAGGCCGCTGGTGTCCTTGTCTAAGCGATGAACAATGCCAGCGCGGGGCAAGTGTCGCGCCGCCGAATCCAGGGCCAACAGCCCATTGAGCAAGGTGCCACTCCAATGGCCTGGAGCGGGGTGCACCACCAGACCAGCGGGCTTGTCAATGACGCGCAAATACGGGTCGCAATAGACGTCCTCAATGGGCATCTCTTGCGGCAAATACGCCTGGCTTTCTTCAGTTGGCCGCAACACGACCGCCAAGACTTGCCCCGCCTTGACCCGTACCGAGGGCTTGATCATGGGCTGGCCGTCCACCCGATTCACGCACGAATCGGCGATCAGTTGTTGCAAGTAAGAGCGTGAAAATTCAGGCAAGCCGGTGGCCAACACCTTGTCTAGACGCTCGCCATGGCCAGCCAGGGGTACCGTCAGGCAGCGAGTCTCTTGGGCCACCCCTTCGGGGCCGTCAGACTCGCCAAAATCGGGCTCAATGACCGATAATGGCGTGGTTTTGCTTTCCATAGGGGGCTGCGTGCTCATTCGTGATCGATTATCCGTTGTTCTGCTGGCTCTGGTGTTGGCGGCCTGTGCGAGCACCGAAAAGGACCCGACTGCGGGTTGGAGCGTCGAGAAGCTGTACGCCGAAGCTCGCGATGAGCAGGCCAATTTGCAATACGAAAAAGCGGCCCAACTGTTTGAAAAGCTAGAAGGTCGTGCCGCAGGCACCCCACTGGCCCAACAGGCCCAGCTGGAAAAAGCCTACGCCTATTACAAAAACAAAGACACTGCGCTGGCAGTGGCCGCGCTGGATCGTTTCATCAAAATTCATCCCGCCAGCCCTGCCCTGGACTACGCCCTGTACCTCAAAGGCGTGGTGAATTTCAATGACGACGTCGGATTTCTGGAACTTTTCTCCAAGCAAGACATGGCTGACCGCGACCAGAAAGCCGCCAAAGAGTCATTCGAAGCCTTTAAAGAATTGGTGACGCGTTTTCCGGACTCCAAATACAGCGAGGACGCCCGCTTGCGCATGGGCTATATGGTCAATACTTTGGCTCGTTCCGAGATCAATGTGGCCCGCTACTATCACAAGCGTGGAGCTTATGTGGCCGCCATCAACCGCCTGCAAGTGGCCATCATCGACTACCAAGGTGCGGCAGCGGTGCAAGATGCGCTTGAGTTATTGATTGATTGCTACGACAAATTGGGCTTAACCCAGTTGCGCGACGACACCCGACGGGTCTGGCAGGCCAACTTACCCACTGGCACAGAGCCCAAATCGACCCCAAAATCATGGTGGAAGTTCTGGTGACTCTGCCCTGAGCTGGCGCAAACGATGCAAAGCTTCGATCAGCAAGCCACGGTCCGAGACGCGTGCCATATCGGGTAGAGCGGCTAAGAGCGACTTGCCATAGCCGGTGGTTAACAAACGACTGTCACACACCACCAGCACGCCTTTGTCGGTTTCACGCCGGATCAGCCGCCCTGCCCCTTGCTTGAGCGCCACCGCAGCCTCGGGAATGAAATAGTCGGTAAAGGGTTTTCTTCCCTTGGCGATCAAGGCCTGCGAACGGGCATCGACCAGCGGGTCATTGGGGGGAGGAAAAGGCAACTTATCGATGATGACGGCCTGCAGGGCTTGTCCTGGAACGTCAAAACCTTCCCAAAAACTGGCCGATGCCACCAGCACACAACCTGTGTCGGCGTCGGCATGGGAACCCGCACCGCCCCGTTGAAAGCGCTGCATCAATTCTCGTTTGGAACCCTCGCCTTGCACCAGCACTTCGATGCGATCATCGTCTTGCAAAGCCGTTTGCAAATACTCACCGATCTGACGCAATGCCCGCAAGGTGGTGGTCAGAACCAGAGTTCTGCCGATCAGGGCGCGGGTCACGGTTTCGGCCAATTCGGCGACTTGAGCCGTGTGATCTGGGTTTTGCGGGGGCACCATGTCGCGCGGCACCAGCAACACGCCCTGGCGCTTGTAGTCGAAAGGGCTTTGCACTCTCAGGGTCACGGCCGATTGCAAGCCACACGGCTCGGTGAACCAACTCAGGCGATCGTCGTGACCTAAAGTCGCACTGGTGAAGATCCAGGCTCGTGGTCTGCGAGCGGATTCGTTGCCGCCCTCAGGCGCCTGCTGCGCCTCGGGGTCAGTGCCTGCCGGTTCCGATTCGGCAGATGGGAATAAATGCTTTTGGAACAGCTCGGCGATGTCCAAGGGGCTTTGGGTGATGCGCACCCCAGAGCCGACCTCCGCCCACCGCACCAGGCCCGGCGCAGCAGGGGTCAAAAACACTTCGGCGGTGGAGGCCAGTTCGAGCAAGCGCTCTTGCAGGCGAGAAAAATCGGGGGCGGCTTCCAACACCAACTCCAATGCCTGCACCACCTGTTGCGCAGCCAGAGTACAAGTTTGAAGCGCCTCACAAAAAGCTTGGGCGTCGACGCCCATAGGCGCTTGATCCCCCCAGGCCAAACGGTTGGACGACTCTTTGGGAAACAACAGGCGCAGATCGCGGGCCGATTTTTCGAGGATGGACGATAGTGCGCTCCAATCGGCCGCTCCACGGGCATGGGTTAAACCGGCAGCCAACAGATCTCGCGCGGCGTCTATCCATTGCGCACTGCTCAGGTGTTGTCCCAGAAAATTGACTCCGGTTTCATTCAACTGATGGGCTTCGTCAAATATCACCGCATCGGCGCTAGGCAAAAGTTCGGCCATGCCTGTCTCGCGGACCGACAGATCGGCAAAAAACAAATGGTGGTTCACCACCACGACCTCGGCGGCCAGGGCTTCGCGTCGAGCGGCCACCAGGTGGCACTCTTTGTACCTTGCACATTCGCTACCCAGACAGTTATCGCGGTTCGAGGTGATGAACGGAATCAAGGGCGAACGCTCGTCCAGGCCGGGCATTTCTGCCAAATCACCGGTTCGGGTGGACTGCGCCCACTGCTCTACCTTGGCCAAGGCACGGACACTGGCGCGATCGGGCAGCAAGGCCTCGGTGCGCGCCAGTTCAAGCCGGTGCAGACACAGGTAATTGGCTCGGCCCTTGAGCAAAGCCACTTGAACTGGCACCCCCAAGGCTTTGACCAAGGCGGGCAGATCACGGCCAAAGAGTTGGTCTTGCAGGGTTTTGGTGGCGGTCGATACCAGCACGCGCTGGCCACTGAGCAAGGCGGGCACTAAATACGCAAAGGTTTTGCCCACACCGGTGCCCGCCTCGACCACCAACGGCTGTTTCATCGTCAAGGCTTGCGCCACCGCGACCGCCATCTGTATTTGTCCAGTTCGCGTTTGGTGTTGTGTCAACACCCGCGACAGCAGACCGTCGGGCTCAAAAATAGCCTGTACCATGACCGCCAGATCGTTGGAATGATTCAAGGTTGCCTCGAAACGGGCGATGGAGATTCGGTCGCAGGTGTGCTGGCTGGAAAGGAGTCGGTCTGCAGGCGACTGTCATGCAATGCTTGACGTTGCCGGATGTCTTCACGCTTGGCTTGTGCACGCTGTGTACGTACAGCTGCTTCGAGTTCGTATAAGCGTTCTTTGATGGGGCGCGTGGCCTCGTTTCGTGCCGCCTGAACCTCAAGGCGGCAGGCATTCACATGCAGTTTTTGATGACACAGTCGAGCCCGTTCAGCGTGCATGGCTTCGACATGGGTCAACTCGGCTCGAGCTTGCTCTAGTCGAGATGCGAGCTCCACATCGGCCCGCACGCCCCGCGCGCAAAGACAGGCCCCAAGCAGCAAGAGCAAGTTCAGTCGCATCATGTCAGCGCAGTGTTCACCGTGCGTCGCTCAAGAGATAGGAATTCGGTCGACTGCATCTCTTGCAAACGCGAAACGGTGCGAGGAAATTCGTGCGCCAGCGGCCCTTCGGTGTACAACAACTCGGGAACACACTCAGCCGACAACACCAACTTGACCCGCCGATCGTAGAGCACATCCACCAGCCAAGTGAAGCGACGGGCCTCCGAGGCCATGCGCACCGGCATATGAGGTACATCACTTAAAAACACAGTATGAAATTGACTGGCGATTTCCAGATAATCGTTTTGCGAGCGCGGCCCGCCGCACAAAGTCTTGAAATCGAACCAAACCAGTCCCCCTGCACGGCGCCGGGCCTGGATGAAGCGCGACTCGATGTGCAAACTCGGATCTTGGTCGGCGCATTCGGCCAATCGTTCGAAAGTGCGGGCCATGGCAGCATCGGCCTCTTCGCCCCAGGGGCAATGATAAAGGTCGGCCGACTCGAGGGTCCGGTGGCGATAGTCTACGCCATGGTCGACGTTGATCACTTCAAGCCGTTCGTTGAGCAAATCAATCGCGGGTAGGATTCGATCGCGATGCAGGCCGCTAGGATAGAGGTCATCAGGCTTGAAATTGGAAGTCGTGACAAAACCCACGCCGTGCCTGAACAATGCATCTAACAAACGGTGCAAGATCATGGCGTCGGTGATGTCGGCGACATGGAACTCGTCAAAACAAATCAATTTGTAACGCTTGGCGATGTTTTCACCCAATACATCAAGGGGGTTGACGGTGCCTTGCAGGGCACGTAATTCGCGGTGAACTTCGCGCATGAATTCGTGAAAATGCAAGCGCGTCTTGCGCACAATGGGCACAGCAGAATAAAAGCAGTCCATCAAAAAACTTTTGCCACGCCCAACGCCCCCATACAGATAAACACCCCGGGGAATATCGGGGTGGTTGATGATTTTTTTCAAACGATTGGCACGCTTGAGTTTGTACTCGCCCCATTCCTGGGCGCAACGCTCCAAAGCGGCGACAGCAGCCAGTTGGGCGGGGTCGCTTTGAAAGCCCCTGACTGTCAATTCATTCTGATAAGTCGCCGTGACTGACATTCAAAAATTCCTGGGTGTTGATTCAAGCCTTGCTCAATTTCGCTTCATTAGAACGAACAACAAGCAGGTCATGAATTGTGCCCCAGCCCTTGCCATCTGGTCTGTGCTTGTGAACAAAACCCCTGCACACTGGAGCCAACCACCAGGCCGGGGTCTTGGGAAGCTCGCGAGCTTCCCAAG